>QHVQ01000055.1 GCA_003222305.1 Acidobacteriota bacterium
TCGCAATCGTGATCCCCCGCTCCCGCTCTTCCGGCGCATTGTCGATGCTGTCGAACGACCGCACCACCACCTTCGGAAACTTCTTCGCCATCACCATCGTGATCGCCGACGTCAGCGTCGTCTTCCCGTGATCCACGTGCCCGATAGTCCCTACGTTCACGTGCGGCTTCGACCGATCAAATTTTTCCTTCGACATCCTGCTCCTTCCTGGGCCCCCCTCCGGGACCGACAGGTTGCCCGGCGCGGGGCTTAGGTGTTGGCGGCTCCCCGGATGCGCGCGATGACCTCTTCGCTGATGTTCTTGGGGGTCTCGTCATAGTGGCTGAAGTGCATGGTATACGTCGCTCGCCCCTGCGTCCTGGATCGTAAGTCGGTGGCGTAGCCAAACATCTCGGCCAGCGGAACCTTGGCGGTGATGACCTGCGTGCCCGCCCGGGCCTCCATATGCTCCACCCGCCCGCGGCGGGAGTTCAGGTCCCCGATGACGTCCCCCATGTATTGCTCCGGGACCACCACCTCCACCGCCATGACCGGCTCCAGCAGTACCGGGCTGCCGCGGGCCGCCCCGTCCTTGAAGGCCATGGAGCCGGCGATCTTGAACGCCATCTCCGAGGAGTCCACCTCGTGGTAGGAGCCGTCCACCAGCCGGACCTTCACGTCCCGCATTTCAAAGCCCGCCAGCACACCGTTTTGCATGGCTTCACGGATTCCGGTCTCCACGGGCTTGATGTATTCCTTCGGAACGGTCCCCCCCACGATCTCGTTCTCGAAGACGAACCCGCCGCCGGGGGGCAGCGGCTCCAGCGCAATCTTCACATGGCCGTACTGCCCGCGGCCCCCCGTCTGCTTGATGTATTTTCCCTCGGCCTTGGAGGGACGACGGATGGTCTCCTTGTATGCCACCTGAGGCTTGCCCACATTGACCCCCACGTTGAACTCGCGCACCAGGCGATCGGTAATGATCTCCAAGTGCAGCTCACCCATCCCGGAGATGATGGTCTGAGCCGTGTCCGGGTCGGTGTGGATCTTGAAGGTGGGGTCCTCCTGAGCCAGCTTCGCCAGGGACCCTCCCAGCTTTTCCTGGTCGGCCTTGGTCTTGGGCTCGATGGCCACGGAGATGACCGGCTCGGGAAAATCCATGGGCTCCAGGAGGATGGGAGCGTTTTCCGCCGCAATGGTCTCTCCCGTGGTCACGTTTTTCAATCCGACGCAGGCAGCGATGTCTCCGGCGTAGACTTCCTTGATTTCCTCCCGCTCGTTGGCGTGCATCTGCAGAAGCCTTCCGATGCGCTCCCGCTTGTCCCGATTGACGTTCAGGACCTGGGTGCCACTCACCAACCGGCCCGAGTAGACCCGGATGAAGGCCAGCTGCCCCACGTAGGGATCCGTCATGATCTTGAAAACCAGCGCCGAGAACGGGGCGTTGTCGTCCGCCGGCCGCTCCTGTTCGGCTCCGGTGGCGGGCACGCTTCCCCGAATCGCGGGCACATCCAGGGGGGAGGGGAGGTAGTCCACCACCGCGTCCAAGAGCTGCTGGACCCCCTTGTTCTTGAAGGCTGCCCCGCACAGCACGGGAGTGAAATGGAGAGCCGTGGTCCCCTTGCGCAGAGCCGCCTTGAGCTCCCCCTCGGAGGGGGGTTCCCCGGAGAGGTACTTGGCCAGGAGTTCATCGCTTTCTTCGCAGGCAGCCTCTACCAGTTTCTCCCGGGCGCCCTCGGCCTCTTTCAGGAATTCCGCCGGGATGTCCACCTCGTCGAATTCCTCCCCGGCGCTCTCTTCGCCCCAGCGGTAGGCTTTCATCCGGACGAGGTCGATCACACCCAAGAAGTTCTCTTCCTTCCCCAGCGGGAGTTGAATCGGGACCGGCCGGGCGTTGAGCTTGGTCACCATCATCCGGGTACAGCGATCGAAGTCGGCGCCCTGCCGGTCCATCTTGTTCACGAAGGCGACGCGCGGGACCTGATACTTGTCCGCCTGCCGCCACACGGTTTCCGACTGCGGCTCCACACCGCCCACGGCGCAGAACACCCCGATGGCCCCGTCCAGGACCCTCAAGGAGCGCTCGACTTCCGCCGTGAAATCCACATGGCCCGGAGTGTCGATGATGTTCACCCGGTACCCCTTCCACTCGGCGGTGGTGGCGGCGGAGGTGATGGTGATACCCCGTTCCTGCTCTTGAACCATCCAGTCCATGGTGGCGGTTCCGTCGTGCACTTCACCGATCTTGTAGATCCTGCCGGTGTAGTAGAGGATCCGCTCCGTAGTGGTGGTCTTGCCGGCATCGATGTGGGCCATGATGCCGATGTTGCGGGTTTTTTCCAGCGAAAACTTTCTCGGCACTTTCGAAACCTCTCCACGTCTCCGGAGCCCGCGGCCATCAAGGGCTCGCGGTGCGAGCCTCCGGGGCGTGCGGCGTCCCGAGCTGGTGCTTACCAGCGATAGTGGGCGAAGGCCTTATTGGCCTCCGCCATCTTGTGGGTATCTTCTTTCTTCTTGATGGCGTTGCCGCGCATCTGCGCGGCTTCCAGGAGCTCCGCCGCAAGCTTTTCGCGCATCGTCTTCTCGGACCCGCGCTCCGAGCTGTATTGGATCAGCCATCGTATGGCCAGCGACTGGCGTCGGGAGGGATTCACCTCCACGGGCACCTGGTACGTGGCGCCGCCCACGCGGCGGGACTTGACCTCCAGGACGGGCTTCACGTTGTCCACGGCCTTCTTGAGGACTTTCACCGGGTCGTCTTTCGTCCGCTCCCGGATGACGTCCATGGCGCCGTAAAAAATCCCCTCGGCGGTGCTCTTCTTGCCCCGTTCCATGATGCAGTTCATGAACTTGGTCACCAACTGCGACTGGAAGAGCGGGTCGGGGATGACTTCACGCTTGGCGACGACCTTTCTTCTTGGCATGGGCTCCTGTTACTTCCTTCGTACGGCGCTCGGCGCCGGGTGGGCTAGCCGGCGGCCTTCTGCCGCTTGGCTCCATACTTGGAACGGCTCTTTTTTCTGCCCTCCACGCCCATGGAATCGAGCGTGCCGCGGACGATGTGGTATCGGACGCCCGGGAGGTCCTTCACGCGGCCCCCGCGGATCAGCACGATGGAGTGCTCCTGGAGGTTATGCCCCACCCCTGGGATGTAGGTCGTGACTTCGATGCCGTTGGTGAGCCTCACCCGGGCCACTTTCCGCAGCGCGGAGTTGGGTTTCTTGGGAGTGGACGTGAAGACCCGCACGCAGACGCCGCGCTTCTGGGGCGACTTATGCAGGGCGGGGCTCTTGGTGCGGCCGCGCTGCAGCTCCCTTCCGCGGCTTACGAGCTGCTGGATCGTGGGCAAGGAAAAACCTCCGAAATCTCTGAAAGACCTTCAGTTGCGCTGGGAGCTTTCCCGCCGGGGCTGGTTAGACTTCAGCTTGGGCGAAAAAACCGGCCGATGCTATCAAACGACTCCAGACCTGTCAAGAGCTTACACGGCCCCCTTGTCTCCCCGGGCCGACAGAAACCGCTCCTCGGCCGCCGGGGGCAGCGCGGCCGCCACCTCTTCCGGGATTTCCGGCTCTTCCTCCAGCACCGGCGGCTCGTCAGGCGCGATGGTGATGCGCCGATAGTGCTCCATGCCGGTCCCCGCCGGGATGAGCCGCCCCATGATCACGTTCTCCTTCAGGCCGCGAAGGTGATCCACCTTGCCGCTGATGGAGGCCTCGGTGAGGACCCGCGTGGTCTCCTGAAACGAGGCTGCGGAAATGAAGCTTTCGGTGGACAGGGACGCCTTGGTGATTCCCAGAAGCAGCGGCCGGCCGCGGGCGGGCTCGCCCCCTTGCCCGCGCACCCGAGCGTTCTCCTCCTGGAATCGGAATTTATCCACCTGCTCCTCGATGATGAAGTCGGTGTCGCCGACCTCCTCCAGCTTTACCCAGCGCATCATCTGGCGGACGACGACCTCGATGTGCTTGTCGTTGATGTTCACGCCCTGCAGTCGATACACCTCCTGGATCTCGTTCACCAGGTAGTCTTGCAACTCGCTTTGGCCCTTCACCCTCAAGATGTCATGGGGATTGATGGGGCCGTCGATGAGGGGCTCTCCGGCCCTGACGCGCTCCCCTTCCTGCATGTTGATGTGGACGCCCTTGGGAATGCTGTACTCGTGGCTTTCCCCTTCGTCGGTGACCACGAAGATCTTCCGCATGCCCTTGGCTACCTCGCCGTACTTCACCGTGCCATCCACCTCGGAAATCACCGCGGGCTCTTTGGGCCTGCGGGCCTCGAAGAGCTCCACCACGCGGGGAAGGCCGCCCGTGATGTCCTTGGTCTTGGTGGTCTCGCGCGGGATCGTAGCGAGAATCGTACCCGGGTGCACCTTGTCCTCGTTGGTCACCATCAGCAGCGCCCGGCTCGGAAGGAGGTATCGTCGGAGAATTTTCTTCTCCTGGCGAATCAGGATCTGGGGCTGGTGTTTCTCATCGGGAGATTCGAGCACCACCTGCCGCGCGAAGCCTGTGACCTCGTCCACCTCCTCTTTCATCGTGACGCCTTCGACCAGGTCCTTGAACTCCACTTCGCCACCGGCTTCCGTGAGGATGGCGAACGTGTAGGGATCCCACTCCAGGAGCAGCGTGCCGGGCTGGATTTCCTGGCCGTCGGTGACCTTCACCGTGGCGCCGTAAACCACCGCGTGGCGCTCCTTCTCCCGTCCTTTGGGGTCCTGTACCACCAGGAGTCCCGTGCGGTTGATGGCCACCAGATCTCCGTCCTTGTTCTGGACCGTGGCGAGGTTGATGAAGCGAACGATGCCGGCGTTCTTGGATTCCACCGTGGACTGCTCGGAAACCCGGCTGGCGGTGCCTCCGATGTGAAAGGTCCGCATGGTGAGCTGTGTCCCGGGCTCACCGATGCTCTGAGCGGCAAGCACGCCCACCGCCTCGCCCAACTCCACCATCCGTCCGGTGGCCAGGTTGCGGCCGTAACACTTGATGCAGACGCCCCGCTTGCTCTCGCAGGTGAGCACCGAACGGATTTTGACCCGCTCGATTCCCGAAGCCTGGATCAGGATCGCGTAGTCCTCGGTGATCTCCTGGTTGGTCTTGATGATGAGGTCGCCGGTGAAGGGATCCACGATGTCTTCCATGGCCACCCGGCCCACGATGCGGTCCCGGAGGGGCTCGATGACCTCGCCTCCCTCGATGATGGCCGAGACGTAAATCCCATCCAGCGTCTGGCAGTCCTCCTCGTTGATAATCACGTCCTGGCAGACATCCACCAGCCGCCGGGTCAGGTATCCCGAATCGGCCGTCTTCAGGGCCGTGTCCGCCAGCCCTTTGCGCGCTCCGTGGGTGGAGATAAAGTACTGGAGTACGTTCAGCCCCTCCCGGAAGTTGGCGGTGATGGGGGTCTCGATGATCTCGCCCGAGGGCTTGGCCATGAGTCCGCGCATACCTGCCAACTGACGCATCTGCTGCTTGGAGCCCCGGGCGCCCGAGTCGGCCATCATGTAGATGGGGTTGAACTCACCGCCGCCGCGATCGATCTTCTCCATCTCCTTGAACATCTCGTCGGAGATCTTCTCGGTGACCTCGGACCAGATGCCGATGACCTTGTTGTAGCGCTCACCGTTGGTGATGGCGCCGTCCAAGTACTGCTGCTCCACCGCGATCTGCTCGCGGCGGGCCTCCTCCACCAAGCGCGCCTTGCTGGCAGGGATGACCATATCGTCGATGCCGATGGATACCCCCGCTCGGGTGGCGTAGTAGAAGCCCAGGGCCTTGATCTCATCCACCATCTGGACGGTCTTCTCGCTGCCGAGCCGAAGATAGCAATAGGACACCAGCTGTCCCAGCCCCTTCTTCTTCAGGATGCCGTTGATGAAGGGAACGCCTTCGGGGAGGTGGTCGTTGAAGAGAACGCGGCCTACGGTGGTGGTAATGATCTGGCGCTCCAATTCCTGCACATCGGTATGGAGCACGTCCTGATCGTCGTAGACGGTGGTCAGGTCCATGAGTTGGCCGGTGTAACGAAGGCGGATGGAAGCCAGCAAGTCCACCTCCTTCGCCTCCAGCGCCAGCAGCGCGTCTCCCGCCGAGTTGAAGATTCTGCCTTCCCCCTTGGCGCCCCTGCGCTCCTTGGTCAAATAGTAGATTCCGAGCACGATGTCCTGGGTGGGAACTACCACCGGTTGCCCGTTGGCCGGCGACAGCAGGTTTTGGGTGGAAAGCATGAGCACCTGCGCCTCGATCTGGGCTTTGGGGGAGAGCGGGATGTGCACGGCCATCTGGTCCCCATCAAAGTCCGCATTGAACGCCGTGCAGACCAAGGGGTGGATCTTGATCGCCTTGCCCTCTACCAGCACCGGCTCGAACGCCTGGATCCCGAGGCGGTGGAGCGTGGGGGCACGGTTCAGCAGAACCGGGTGCTCCTTGATGACCTCCTCCAGAAAGTCCCACACTCGGGGCTTCTGCAGCTCCACCATCTCCTTGGCAGCCTTGATGGTGGAGACCAGCCCTTCCTGCTCAAGCTTGTTATAGATGAAGGGCTTGAAGAGCTCCAGGGCCATCTTCTTGGGAAGCCCGCACTGGTTCAGCTTCAGCTCGGGTCCCACGACGATCACCGAGCGGCCCGAATAATCCACCCGCTTTCCCAGAAGATTCTGGCGGAAGCGCCCCTGCTTTCCTTTCAGGGTATCCGAGAGGGACTTGAGGGGTCGGTTGTTCGTGCCCCGCAGAATCCGCCCGCGGCGGCCGTTGTCGAAAAGGGCGTCCACCGCTTCCTGCAGCATCCGCTTTTCATTCCGAATGATGACCTCGGGGGCCTTGAGCTCCAGGAGCTTCTTGAGCCGATTGTTGCGATTGATGACCCGGCGGTACAGGTCGTTCAGGTCGGAGGTGGCGAACCGCCCTCCATCCAGGGGAACCAGAGGGCGCAGCTCCGGCGGAATGACCGGAATGACATCCAGGATCATCCACTCGGGCTTGTTGCCCGATTTCCGGAACGCCTCCACCACCTTCAACCGCTTGGCGAACTTGAGCCGCTTCTGGGCCGAGGTCTCCGACTTCATCCTCTCCCGAAGCTCCACGCCCAGCTCTTCCACCCTGACACGCTGCAGCAGTTTCTTGATGGCTCCCGCACCCATCATCGCGGTGAAGGAGGTTCCCTGCTCCTCGCGCAGCTGCCGGAACCGCTCCTCGGTGAGAAGTTCCTTCTCCTTCAACGGGGCGCTTCCCGGATCGATGACCACGTACGCCTCGAAATAGAGAATCCGCTCGAGGTCCCGCAGGGTGATGTCCAGGAGGTGACCGATGCGGCTGGGAAGCCCCTTGAAGAACCAGACGTGGGAGACGGGAGATGCCAGCTCGATGTGACCCATGCGCTCGCGGCGCACCTTGCTCTGGGTCACCTCGACGCCGCACTTGTCGCAGATGACGCCGCGGTGCTTCATGCGCTTGAATTTGCCGCACAGGCACTCCCAGTCGACGGTGGGGCCGAAGATCTTGGCGCAGAAAAGCCCGTCGCGCTCCGGTTTGAAGGTGCGGTAGTTGATGGTCTCGGGCTTGGTGACCTCCCCGTAGGACCAGGATCGGATCTTCTCGGGAGAAGCCAGGGAGATGCGAATGGCCTCAAAATCGTTGATGGTGCGTGCTTTATCCGAAAAGGGTGGGCTTTTGCTCAGGGGTCGGATTCCCTCTGGCGCCAGANAGACACAGACTCTGTAGCTCCCGAATGAGCACGTTGAAGGATTCGGGAAGTCCCGGTTCCACCGTGGTCTCCCCTTTCACCAGAGCCTCATAGATTTTCGTCCTTCCGTAGACGTCGTCGGATTTTGCCGTCAGGAGCTCCTGGAGAATGTGGGCCGCTCCGTAGGCTTCCAGGGCCCAGACCTCCATCTCGCCAAATCGTTGACCGCCGAACTGGGCCTTTCCCCCCAGCGGCTGCTGGGTGATGAGGCTGTAGGGGCCAATGGATCGGGCGTGAATCTTATCGTCCACGAGGTGGGAGAGCTTCATCATATAGATGTAGCCCACCGTCACCTTTTGGTCGAAGGCCTCGCCCGTCTTTCCGTCAAAGAGCACCGTCTTGCCGGAGAGCGGCAGCCCCGCCTTCTCCAGCTGCAGTTTGATCTCCCCCTCCCGGGCGCCGTCGAAGACCGGAGTGGAATAGTGCAGCCCCAGCGCCTTGGCGGCCCATCCCAGGTGAGTCTCCAGAATCTGCCCTACGTTCATGCGCGAAGGAACTCCCAGAGGATTCAGGACGATCTCCACTGCCGTGCCGTCGGGCAGGTGCGGCATGTCCTCCACCGGAAGGATCTTGGCGATGACACCCTTGTTCCCGTGGCGCCCCGCCATCTCGTAGGCCTTGACCATCTTGATGACGCCCGGCGCCAGTTCGTCTCCCTTCTTGAGCTGGGCGATTTTCTCCTCGTAGAGCCGGCGGAGGATTTCCACCCGCCGCTCGGTACGCTCGCCGATTTCGGCGATCTCCACCTGCTCCGATTTCTTATGGTCCACCTCCACCCGGAGCATGTCATCCACCGTGAGGCCGACGAGGATTTCGGAGGTGAGCACCTCCCCTTTGGGCAGCAGCTCCTTGCGGCCGCGCTTCTCCTTGAGCGGCGTCGAGAGCCGCTTGCCATCCAGCAATTCGGTGATGCGCTTGCGGTTCTCCTCCTTGAGGATCCGGATCTCGTCGTTGAGGTTTTTCTCCATCCGGGCGATCTGGTCCTGCTCGATGGCCAGGGCCCTGCCGTCCTTCTCCACCCCCTTCCGGCAGAAGATCTTCACGTCCACCACCGTCCCCTCGATCCCGGGAGGAGTGGTGAGGGACGCGTCCCGAACGTCGCCCGATTTCTCCCCGAAAATGGCCCGCAGCAGCTTTTCCTCCGGCGTCAGCTGGGTCTCCCCCTTGGGTGTGATCTTCCCTACCAGGATGTCCCCCGGCTTGACGTTGGCACCGATGCGGATGATGCCGCTTTCGTCCAGGTCTTTGAGGAAATCCTCGCTGACGTTTGGAATGTCCCGGGTGATCTCCTCGGGCCCCAGCTTGGTGTCCCGGGCTTCGATCTCGAATTCCTCAATGTGAATGGAAGTGAAGTAGTCATCGGTAATGAGCTTCTCGGACACTAGGATGGCGTCCTCGAAGTTGTACCCCCGCCAGGGCATGAAGGCCACCAGGACATTGCGCCCCAAAGCCAGTTCCCCCCGATCGGTACAGGGTCCGTCCGCGAGCACCTGGCCCCGCTTCACTTCCTGGCCCACCTTCACGATAGGTCGCTGGCTGATGCAGGTGTTCTGGTTGCTGCGCTTGAACTTGGTCAGACTGTAAATATCGGCGCCGAAATCCTCTCCTTCCCGGGCGTGGACTGTGCCGTCGTGGGTCACCCGGATGATGACCCGCTGCGAATCCACATAGTCCACCATCCCGTCCCGCTGGGCCACCACGACCGCGCCAGAGTCCTTGGCGGTGATCTCCTCCATGCCGGTGCCCACGAAGGGAGACTCGGCGCGGAGCAGGGGCACCGCCTGTCGCTGCATGTTGGATCCCATCAGCGCCCGGTTGGCGTCGTCGTTCTCCAGGAATGGGATGAGCGACGCGGCCACCGACACCAGCTGCTTCGGGGAGACGTCGATGAACTGGACCTCGTCCCGGTGGACCAGCTTGAATTCACCCGCCACACGCGCCGAAACCCGGTCCTGGACGAGCAAGCCGTCCTTGTCGATCTCGGCGTTGGCCTGGGCGATGACCGCCCGGTCCTCTTCCCATGCCGTGAGGTAGAAGGGATGAGGCTCGAACTCCGCGAGCCGCACGCGCTTTCCGGTGACCTTCCCGAGTCGCTTGATCTCCTCCTCCATCTCCCCGCGGTTCACCACCTGGGAGACCTCGAAGTGCGACGATCCGCGGCTCACCACACGGTAGTAGTCCAACACCCGCCCTTTCTCCACTTTGCGGTAGGGGGACTCGATGAACCCGAACTCGTTGATTCGAGCGTAGCAGGAAAGGGAAGAGATGAGCCCGATGTTGGGCCCTTCCGGGGTTTCGATGGGACAAATCCGGCCGTAGTGGGTGGGATGCACATCCCGGACTTCGAAGCCGGCCCGCTCCCGCGAGAGCCCGCCGGGTCCCAGGGCCGAGAGCCGCCGCTTGTGGGTGATCTCCGAGAGAGGGTTTGTCTGGTCCATGAACTGAGAGAGCTGGCTCGATCCGAAGAACTCCTGGATGGCCGCCATGACCGGCTTGGCGTTGATGAGATCGTGGGGCATGGCGGTGGTCATCTCCTGGTAGACCGACATTTTTTCCTTGATGGCGCGCTCCATGCGGACCAGTCCGATGCGGAACTGGTTTTCCAGCAGCTCGCCCACGGCGCGCACGCGCCGGTTGCCCAGGTGGTCGATGTCGTCCAGACTTCCGAGCCCCTTACGCAGCTTGAACAGGTAGAGGAGAACCTTGCAGAAGTCGGAGGTGGAAAGGGTCCTCAAGTCCAGCGGGATATCGCCCAGCTCCAGCTTGGTGTTGAACTTCAGCCGTCCGACCCGCGACAGGTCGTATCGATTGGAATCGAAAAACATGCCCTCGAAAAGGTTGCGGGATCCCTCCAACGTGGGAGGGTCCCCGGGCCGCAGCCGGCGGTAGATCTCCACCAGCGCCTCATCCTGTGTCTTGATGGTGTCCTTGCGAAGCGTCTCCGAGAGGACATTGCCCGCTTCGTCCTCCCCGGGGAAGAAAAGGCGGACCTGGTCAATGCCCCGCGCCATCACCTCGCCCAGCACCTTCTGCGTGATGGGCTGATTGGCCTCGACGAGCACCTCGCCGGTTTTCAGGTCGACGACGTCCGCGGCGGCGTATCCGCCTTCCAGGGCGTCGGGGTCCACGGGGATGGAGGCAATTTTCGCCTTTTCCATGTGGGCAATCATGGCCCGCCGGATCTTCTTCCCCTTGGCCACGATGATCTCGTCGGTCTTCGGATCCACGACGTCGAGCTTGGCCTTGCGCCCTGCGAGCCCCGAGGAGACATCCCAGAGAATCTTCTTTGCGTCCAGAGTGATGTGCTCCACGCGGTAGAAGGTTTTCAGGATCTCCTCGTCGGTCTTCAGGCCCAGCGCCCGCAGGAAGATGGTCCCCAGGAATTTTCTTTTGCGGTCAATGCGGACGTAGAGGATGTCCTTGGTGTCGTACTCGAACTCCACCCAACTTCCCCGGTACGGGATGGTCTTGGCCATGAACACCGTCCGGTTGTGGTTGGACTGGAAGAATACTCCCGGAGACCGGTGAAGCTGGCTCACGATGACCCGTTCGGTGCCGTTGATGATGAAGGTGCCGTTGTCGGTGAGGAGGGGGATCTCTCCGAAATAGACTTCCTGCTCTTTGATGTCCCGGATCTCCTTGTTGCCCGTGGCGGAGTCCTTCTCAAAGACTTTCAGGCGGATCTTGACCTTGAGGGGGACCGTGTAGGTCATCCCCCGTTCCTGGCACTCCTGCACGTCGTACTTGAACTTGAGGGAGACGGGATCTCCGCAGACGTCGCAGATAGTGATGCGATTCTCGTTCACGTGCCCACAGTCCGTGCAGAGGACGCTGAAGACCTTGGGGTTCTGGACGGCGATCTTCTTCCCGCACTTAGCGCAGGCCATGCGGAGGTGCTGTAATCCCTCCAGCTTGCCGCACTTGCACTCCCAGTTCCCGATGGAGTACTCCTCGAACTCCAAAGAGGAGGTCCCCCGGAAATCGGAGATGGGGAAGATGGACTTGAACACCGCCTGCAGGCCGGTGTCTTCCCGGTCCGACGGGGCGGTGTACATCTGCAGGAACCGCTCGTAGGAGTGCTTTTGCACCTCGATCAGGTTGGGGATGGGAATCGAGGTGTGGATCTTCGAGAAGTTGAGCCGCTCCTCGGGGGAGCTGTTGCTGGCGATGGGTTCCACTTCGTTGGCTCCAGTTTCGAAGGTGTTGGGCGGCGCGCTTGGGCACTCTCGGCCATCCCGGGAAGGGTTCACGACCCTCCCGGTCTTGAACCACGGCTTAGGGGCTACTTCAGCTCCACTTTCGCGCCGGCCTCGGTGAACTTCTTTTTGATTTCCTCGGCTTCGGCCTTGGAAACCCCTTCCTTCACGGTTTTCGGGGCACCGTCTACCAGGTCCTTGGCCTCCTTCAGACCCAGGCTGGTCACTTCACGGACCACTTTGATGACATTGATCTTCTTGTCCCCCACCTCGGTCAGGACCACGGTGAACGCGTCCTTTTCCTCGGCCGGGGCCGCGGCGGCGCCGGCTGCCGGCATGGCCATCATGGGCATGACCACCGCGGCGGAAACCCCGAATTCGGACTCGATCTCTTTCACCAGCTGGGCGATCTCCAGCATGGGGGCTTCCTTCAGGTAGTTCTTGACATCTTCCTTGGTGATGGCGGGCATGATTTCCTCCAGTTTTGAGCCCTGTTTCAATACTCCAGTTCGTCAGAGCCCCGTCTCGCCGCGCGCGGAATCTCGCGTCTTCGCGGGCGAGCGCGGAGCGCGCCGGGCTACCCGGCCTGCCTCTTCTTGGCAATCTGATCCAGAACGCTCGCAAGGTCCCGCAGGGGCGCCAGCAGCACGCGCTGGAAGGAGGCAAGGGGCGAGGTCATCTGCCCCAGCAGCTGCCCCAGGAGCACCTCGCGACTCGGCAGCGTGGCCAGGGAGACGAGATCCGCGGGGCCCAGCGATTTGCCGTCCAGCCACCCCGCCCTGAACTCCAGGTGGGGATTCTCCTTGGCGAATTCCATGAGGACCTTGGCGAGGGCCACCGGCTCCCGCGGATGAAACGTGAGGGCCACGGGGCCCCGCAAGTGCTCCCGCAGAGGCGCCAAGGGCGTCGACTCCAGGGCCCGGGCGGCCAAGCGGTTCTTGAGGACCTTGTAGGTGGACGAAGTCTTGCGAATCTTGGAGCGGAGATCGCTCACCTGGTTCACGGTGAGGCCCCGGTAGCCGAAGAGGAAAGCGCTCTTCACGCCCTCCAGCTGTTTACGGAGGCTTTCGACGTGATGCTCTTTGGTCGCACGATCCACTTGCTTCTCCTTAAGCGGTCATCCGCGCTCGGGCTACACCAGGGATTCCAGGCTGGCCGTGTCCAAGGGAACGCCGGGCCCCATGGTGCTCGAGATGTGGACGCTCCGCAGGTAGCGCCCCTTGGCCGTGGGCGGCTTGGCCCGCAGCACCGCGGTCACCAGCGTCCGGGCATTTTCCAGGAGCTTTTTCTCGTCGAACGAACTCTTGCCGAAGACGCTGTGCACGATGGAGGTCTTGTCCACGCGGAACTCGACCTTACCGGCTTTGATCTCCTGAATGGCCCTAGCCACGTCGAAGGTCACCGTGCCCACCTTGGGGTTGGGCATGAGCCCCTTCGGCCCCAGAATCTTCCCCAGCTTTCCCACTTCCTTCATGGTGTCGGGTGTGGCAACCACGGCGTCGAAGTCGGTCCACCCCTCCTGGATTTTCTGGACGATCTCCAGGCCGCCCGCGAAATCGGCACCGGCCTTCTCCGCCTCGGCAATCTTTTCACCCGTGGCAATGGCGAGCACCCGTTTGGATTTTCCCGTCCCGTGGGGGAGGATCACCGTGCCCCGCACCATCTGGTCCGCGTGCTTGGGGTCCACCCCCAGCAGGAAGGCGATTTCCAGGGTCTCGTCGAACTTGGACGGTTTGATGCGCTTCACCAAAGGAATGGCCTCGTCCAGGGTATAGGGTCGGGCCTCGATCTGCTGTCGCGCCGCCGCATACTTCTTTCCATGGGTACCCATGTGCGCTCCGTTCTAGACGACCTCGATTCCCATACTGCGGGCCGTGCCCATGACGGTCTTCACCGCCGCCTCCAGAGAGT
>QHVQ01000056.1:0-551 GCA_003222305.1 Acidobacteriota bacterium
TCAGCTCGCTATTCGACTTCCCGAATTGACCGCTGATGTCGCCGCAGTTCGCGCCTGGCTTCCTGAACACCGATCGAACCCACGTGCGGAATGTCTACCCCTATTACCGTTGGGCCAGCGGTTTTACCCTGGGGGGCGGGTTCAACTGGCAGTCGGGGACCCCGCGCCAGCCCTATCTGGCGCATCCGAACTCGTTCTACCAGAACGCGGGGGAAATCCCCGGGATCGATCCCGTTTACGCCTGGTGGACGGATACCAACGGCGATGGGGTCGCCGATGTCCTGGCCAAAGGGTCGGCTAACGATTTCTTCAATGACCCCAATGCCGTTACCCGCCTGTTCCTGTTCGACTACAAACATGTCAAGCGTGGTTATCTGGGCAGGACCCCGGACATAGTAACCTTCGACGTGAGCGCCAACTACCCGATTAAGTTCGGGGAGAAGTCGCAGCTGAACCTGGCGTTGTCCATCTTCCACCTCTTCAACAACCAGGAGGCGCGAGCTTTCGACGACAACGTCGAATCTATCGCCGGCATCAGCAACCCCGACTTC
>QHVQ01000056.1:584-8930 GCA_003222305.1 Acidobacteriota bacterium
CTCGAGCTTCTAAGCCACCGCTCTCGAAGTTCGTACGGGGCCCTCGCGGCGCGGGCCCTTTTTTTGTCTTCTGGGTTAGACTCCAGGGGTGCAGAGCTTTCTCTCCCCCACCGTCCTGGCGATCCTGCTCATGGCCGGCCTGTTGGGCGCGGCGGCTGTCTGCGGCCGCGGACTGGTCCGCGTCCCTGTGGGGCATTTTGGCTTGAGCGGCGATCGGGTCCTGGCCCCCGGCTGGAGTCTCGCCTCGCCATTCACCCGGGTACCGATCCTGACGAGCGAAGGGAACGGTGCCCTCCCCGCGCTTCCCGTGGCCAACCAGGAAGGCGTGAAGGCAGACGCCCGGTTGAGCTTTCACTACCGCGCGAGGGTCGAGGTGCTGGCTCGGGTTTCGCGGCGGACCGGTCAGGGGTTCCATGCCCTCCTGGAGCAGGCCGCCAGGGAGGCGCTCACCGAAGTCACGGCGAATCTCTCCGCTGCGCAGCTTCTGGATCGCTCCTCGCTGGAGGCACCCCTCTCCACCGCGCTGTCCCGGCGGCTGGGAGAAGTGGGTCTGGACATCTCTTCATTCCGGTTTGAAATCCGTCTTCCCGAGGATTTCCGTGTCACCACGCTGAGAAATCAGATCCGCGCCCTGGCCCACCCCACCGGAGTGCGTCTTCTCCTCATCGGGCTCGACGCGGCCGACTGGGAGTCGATCGATCCCTTGCTGGGCGAGGGCAGGCTCCCCAATCTGAAGCGCCTCATCGATCGGGGGATTCGCGGACCCCTGCGTTCTTACAACCCGATGGTTTCTCCCCTGCTCTGGAACACCATCGCGACCGGCCAGGGACCGGACGTGCATGGGGTGGACGACTTCAGCGTCCTGGAGGCCAAGACCCGCCAGCGAGTCCCCATCAGCAGCCGATACCGCAAGGTCAAGGCCCTCTGGAACATCCTGGCCGACCTTGACCGGAGCGCGGCGGTGGTGGGATGGTGGGCCAGCTATCCTGCCGACCGGATCCAGGGATATCTGTCCAGCGAGGGAAACCCTGGCCGACCAACCCGGCTACACCTATCCCGCCGATTACCTCGGGAGGATTCTCCCAAGCCTGGTGACACCGCAACAGATTCCGCTGGAGGAGGTGCGGCGGTTCGCCGACATCGACGCTCAGGACTATGCCGCGGGTCTTCAGTGGATCGCCCATCCGCCGGAACCACCGAAGGACAAGAAAGAAAAGCCGCAGGTGCAGGATCCGGTGGGGATGCTCCTGAAGATCCTCACCGCTGCCCGGAACTACCAGGCCGTGACGTTGGACCTGCTGGGAAAGGGCCCGTTCGACCTCACGGCGGTCTATTTCGAGGGGATCGACCTGGTGGGACACCGATTCCAGCACTGTCGCCCGCCGAAGATGGGGATGGTGAGCGAAGCGGAATTTCGGAAATTCCGAAGGGTGGTGAGCGAGTACTACGTTTACCAGGATCGGCTGCTGGGGGAGCTCGCCCGCAAGGCCGCGACCGGAACCACCGTGCTGGTGGTCTCGGACCACGGCTTCAAGACCGGCGCCCGGCGCCCGGAGGGCATCCTTCCCTACACCGTGGATCAGCCGGTGGAGTGGCACCGGGAGGATGGAATCTTCATCCTCAGCGGCCGTGGCGCGGCGCAGGGTCGGCTGACGAAGCAGGCGACGCTCTTTGACATCACCCCCACGGTGCTGGCGCTGCTGGGCGCGCCGGTGCCTGCCGACATGCCGGGACGCGTTCTGGACGAGGCGCTGGACCGGGAGTTTCTGAGGCATTATCCGCCGGCCCGGATTTCAACGTACGAGGGTCTTGGTGCGGCGCGGCGGACGGAGGAGGAGGGGGCCTCGGATCGGGTCTCCGCGGAGATGATGGCGCAGCTCAGAGCCCTGGGGTATGTGGGAGCCGATTCTCCGGCGCCGAAAGTGTCCGGCCAGGGAGCTTCGGTGGAGCCGGACGCAACGCCAGGGCAGGAGGAGACCACGGTGAGCTACCACCGGAACTTGGCCACCTACTATCTCAGCCGCCGGGAGTATGAGAAGGCCATCGTCGAGCTGAATGAGGCGAACCGTCGTGAAAAGCTTCCCAAGAGCTACGCGATGCTGGCCGAGGCCTATGACGCCCTGGGCCGGAAGCGCGAAGCGCTCGGGGTCCTTGAAGCGGGCTGGAAGGAGGTCCCCGACGCCATGGCCACCGATTCCATCCTCTGGTGCGTGCAGCTGTCGGCCGACCTGGGTGACCCGGAGCGGGGAAAGCGCTTCTTGGAAGAGCACCGCGCGAGGCTCGAGAACGCGCCCGCCGTCCGCGACGCCGCCGAGGGAGTGCTGGCGGAAACGGCGGGAAAGATGAACGAAGCGGTACGGCTCTATCAGGCGGCCCTGGCCGCGGACCCGACCTTGGTGGCGGCCGCCCGCCCTTTGGCGGCACTTTACACTCGGGAAGGGAAGCTCGAGGCGCTTCGCCCCGTGCTGGAAGCGGGACTCGCCCGCAGTGAGCGGATTGACGAGTACCACAACCTTCTCGGCGCCCTCGATTCGCGCGCGGGGAAGAAGGAAGCCGCCCTGGCCCATTTCCGGCGGGCCGCAGAGCTCAATCCGAACGATTCCCGCTTCGCCCTGAACGTCGGTTTGACGCTCATGGACCTGCAGTCCTGGGAGGAGGCGACGACGGTGCTGGAAAAGGCGATGGCGGGGGCGCCCGGCGGCGATCTGGCCCTGGCGTTGGGAGACGCGCGACTGAAGCTTCACCAGCCGGAGGCGGCGCTGTCCTCCTTCCAGGCAGCTCAACGGCTGGGGGCGGACCCCACCCGGGCCGACCTGGGCATGGCCTTAAGCTACCTGGCCATGAAGCGCCGGGACGACGCGCTCTCGTTTCTCCGGGAATCCCTGGCACGCCGTCCCGCCGATGCTGCGCTGCGGCAACTCTATCAGGACATCCAGGCTCACCCGTGAAATCCCCGAACTCCGCCCGCCGTCTCGCTGCCGCGCGCCCGCCCTGCTCCCTGGCGCTCTAGCCCAGCAGGCTTGCCTGCCAGGAGGATTCCAGCACCAGCACCTCAACCCTCTCGCCCGCATCGACCCGCTCCCGCCCGGCGGGGAGGATCAAGAGGGCGTCAGCCCGGGAGTAAGCCGGAAGGTCCGCCGAGCCGGTGGTGGGAATGGGACGAATCCGCGCCGACCCTTCCACGAAGCGCAGGGTGCCGGGCAGGTAGGCCGTGCGCCCGGTGCGCTGGACCACCGTCGCTTCCAGCGTCGCATGGAGGAACCGCCCCTCGGGACGCGGCAGTCCCTGCATCCGGCGGATCGCCGGCGCCACCAGCACCTCGAAAATCACCAGGGACGAGACCGGATTTCCCGGAAGCCCGAATACCAGGCAACGCCCCTTGCGGCCGAAGACGGCGGGCTTGCCGGGGCGGATGGCAATCTTACGGAAAAAAACGTCCACTCCCTGCATCTCCAACGCCCGTTCCACCAGATCGTAGGTCCCCATGGAGACGCCTCCCGAAAGCAGCAGCAGATCCGACAGGAGCCCGGTGGCGATGCACTCGGACAGGGCCGTCGCGTCGTCCCGCACAATCCCCGAGTCCGACACACCGGCCCCCAAGGTCCGCGCCGCCGCCATCAAGGCCACGCCGTTGCTGTTGCGAATCTGCCCGTCTTCCGGGACCGAGTCATAGTCCACCAGCTCGTCGCCGGTGGGGGCCACGGCCACCCGCGGGCGGCGGCGCACCGTCACTTTCCCGCACCCCACGCCGGCCAGGACTCCGAGCCGGGCGGCCGTCAGGAAATCTCCGGGCGAGAGGACCCGCTGTCCTGCCTTCAGCTGCTGGCCTCGGGGCGCCATGTTCGCCCCAGGATTGACTGGCTCGAGGATCTGGATGTGGCCGTCTCGGGACAGCTCCCCGGTTTTCTCCACCATCTGCACCGCGTCGGCCCCTTCGGGCAAGGGAGCTCCGGTCATAATCCGGGCAGCCTGTCCCGCCGCGACGGCATGGGAAGGCATCTTTCCGGCAGGAATCTCCTCCACCACTTCCAGCTCGACGGGAACTTCGCGCACGTCGGCGCTGCGCAGCGCATAGCCGTCCATCAGCGCCTTGGCGAAAGGAGGATGATCGGAGTCGGAGAGCACCTCCTGGGCCAGCACCCTCCCCGCGGCGTCCGCCAACGGGATGCGCTCCTCGGGCAGCGGCAGGGCCTCGCGCAGGACGATTTCGAGCGCCAGCTCTACGGGAATCATCGGTTCTTCTGGATCTTTCATGACCTACCGGTGCCTCGCTACCACAATCCGGGGAATCCCCGAATAGTCGACGCGCACCGTGAGCAACTCTAAAGCATCCCTGCCGGCCATCATTGCCGGAATCCTGTCGGAGCCGCCCGACGGCAACTCTACGATCGCATGCCCTCCGGGCCGGAGAAAGCGCGCTGCCGCGTCCAGAAGTCCCGGATAGAAGGAAAGGCTGTCGCCGCTCGGGGGGATGAGGGCCTGCCGGGGTTCGTGCTCACGCACCTCGGGATCCAGGGTCGCCAGCTCCGCCTGTGATACATAGGGGGGATTCGAGACCAGGAAATCGAGCGCCCCCGGCTGCACCGCTCTCTCCAGCGGTTCCGCAAGATCTCCCAGCAGGAACTCGATGCGGGAGGCCACGCCGTGGCGGGCGGCATTCCGCCGGGCCACTTCCAGAGCCGCAGGGCTCACTTCGATGGCCAGCACCCTGGCGAGGGGCAGCTCCCGAGCCAACGCGACGGCAATGTTTCCGCTGCCGGTGCCGATGTCCGCAATCAAGGATCCGGGCGGCGCGGCTCGACGGAGAACCTCCTCCACTACCAGCTCGGTCTCGGGCCTCGGAATGAGCACGGCGGCCGAGACTTCGAATTCCAGCGACCAGAACTCTTGGACGCCCGTGATGTGCTGCAGCGGCTCCCGCTCGCCGCGTCGCTTCAGGTGAGAGCGAAAGCGGCGCCCCGCATCGGGCGGAGCGGGCCGTTCTACGCGCGGGAGCAGGTCGGAGCGGGAAATCCCCAGGACACGGGCGAGCAGCACCTGGGCGTCGAATCGGGCCAAGGGAACGTCGTGCGCCTCGAGGTAGCTCGCCCCTTCCCGGGCCAGGTCTCCCAGGGTGGGGACGGAGCCGTCGCTCACGGGGTGGAGGCGGAGGAAGAGGGCGGAAAAGCGCTCACGGCGGTTTCGGCCTTGAGCCTCTCCGCTTGGAAGTGGGCCGCCAGGGGATCCAGAAGCGGGTTCAGGTTACCGTCCATGAACGACTCAATCTGGTGGATCGTCACGTTGACGCGGTGGTCCGAAACGCGGCTCTGAGGGAAGTTGTAGGTCCGGATCTTCTCCGAGCGGTCGCCGGTCCCAATCTGGGTGCGCCGGTCCTTGGCGATGGAGTCGTGCTGCTCACGGCGGGCGATGTCCATGAGACGCGAGCGCAGCACGCGCAGCGCCTTGGCCTTGTTCTTGTGCTGTGACTTCTCATCCTGGCACTGCACCACCAGTCCGCTGGGGAGATGGGTGATCCGAATGGCCGAATAGGTGGTGTTGACGCTCTGGCCGCCCGGCCCAGTGGAGCAGAAGCGATCGATGCGCAGGTCCTTTTCGTTGATCTCCACCTCCACTTCCTCGGCCTCAGGAAGGACCGCCACGGTGGCGGTGGAGGTGTGGATCCGGCCCGACGCTTCGGTCTTGGGAACCCGCTGCACCCGATGGACACCGCTCTCGTACTTCAACCGCGAATAGGCGTTCTTGCCCTCGATGGTCGCAATGGCCTCCCGCAGTCCTCCCAGCTCGGATTCGCTCAGGTCCAACACTTCCCGCTTCCACCCCTGGCGCTCCACGTAGCGGCTGTACATGCGGAACAGCTCTTGAGCGAAAAGCGCTGCCTCTTCGCCGCCGGTTCCCGCCCGGACTTCCAGGATCACATTCTTCTCGTCGTTGGGGTCCCTGGGCACCAGGAGAACCCGCAGCTCTTCCAGGAGTGTTTCCCGGCGCCGCTGCAGCTCTTCTCGCTCTTCACTGGCCAGCTGCTTCAGCTCCGGATCCGCCCCTTGGAGGATCTTCTCGGTCTCCAAGATCTCCTTCTCTATCCCTTTGAACTCCCGGTAGGCTTCCACGGTCCGTTCCAATTCGGCAAAGGCTTTGGCATCGGAGAGGTACCTCCCCTTGTCCTGCAGGGCCGCCGGATCGCTCATCCGCCGGGAGAGGGCTTCATACTGATTTTCCAATTCTTCCAGCTTCTTGAACATGGGAAATGTGCCGCGTTACAGGGGGGCTACTTCGCGCCGCGGCGGGAGCTCGCCTCCCAGGGCCACCCGGAGGGCTTCGATAGCCACGTGGAGCTGATCGTCGCTGGGCTCCCGGGTCGTGAGACGCTGCATCCAGAGGCCCGGGGTCACCACCGCGGCATACAGCAGCCGCCGCCGATGCTTGGCGCTGGCCCGGAGGAGCTCGAAGGATAGCCCCGCGATGAGGGGCAGGAGCAGCAGGCGCGCCAGCAGCTTCGCCCAGAAGGGCGCCGTGACGGGCACCAGGGAGAAAGTGAGGATGGAAATCACCATCACGAACAGCAGGAAGCTGGTGCCGCAGCGCGGATGGAGGGTGCTGTGTCTGCGGGCACATTCCACGGTGAGCGGCTCCCCGGCCTCGTAGGTCGAAACCACCTTGTGCTCCGCTCCATGGTATTGAAACACCCGGCGCATGTCCGACACCGCCGAGATACCCAGAATGTAACCGACGAACAGAGCGATCCGGATGATTCCTTCCGCCAGGTTGTAGGGAAGGGAGCTTCGCAGCGCCGGCAGCAGCCGCGCCAGAGCGTCGGTGAGGAGCAGCGGCAGATAGAAAAACAGCCCCAGGGCGAAGGCCAGCGCGAGAATCAGCGAGCCATAGACCGCCCAGGAGCCCGGGGACTTTTCCGCCGGAGTGGAATCCCCCTCTTCGAGGACCTGCTCCGCCGAAAAGTTCAAGGCCCGAATCCCCAGCGCCAGGGATTGGAAGAGGACCACCACGCCCCTCAAGATCGGGGTCTTCAGCACCGGGTAGAGGTCGGAGAGGCGGATTACTTCCCGCCGGAGAGTGACGACCTCTCCTCCCTTCCGGCGCACGGCCACCGCGTAGGCGCCCGGAGCGCGCATCATCACGCCCTCCAAGACTGCCTGGCCTCCCAAAAGGACTTCCTCGGACACGGTCGGACCCTGCCTTTCAGCTCGAGGAGCCCGACGAGCGAGCGTAGCGGCGGTTGAACCGCTCCACGCGGCCTGCGGTGTCGATGAGCTTTTGCTTGCCGGTAAAGAACGGGTGGCACTTGGAGCAGATTTCCAGTCGGAGCTCCTTCCTGGTGCTCCGGGTGACGAAGGTCTCGCCGCAGGCACAGACCACCGTCAACTCGTGGTATTCCGGGTGAATCTTGGGTTTCATGACACTCTCCCTAAACCCGTCATTTTAGGGCGGCGGCCGGACCCTCCGCAACCCGATCCGTCGTCTGGTATCTTGCCGGGTCCCGAGTCTGGGTTCGCGGCGGGCCGTGCCTTCGCAAGCGAGCCCGGACCTTCCGGCCGGCGATCCCTGCTACGACACCTCGCTCATGGAACCCAAGAACTCTTCGTTGTTCTTGGTCTTGCTCACTTTGTCGATAAGCAGCTCCATGGCCTCGCTGCTCGAGAGGGAGTTCAGCACCTTGCGTAGCACCCAGGTCCGGTCCAGCTCCTTCTTGGACAGAAGCAGCTCCTCCTTGCGGGTTCCGGAGCGGGTGATCTCGATGGACGGGAAGACGCGGCGGTCGGCGAGCTTCCGATCCAGGTGGATTTCCATGTTGCCCGTCCCCTTGAACTCCTCGAAGATCACGTCGTCCATGCGACTGCCGGTTTCAATGAGGGCCGTCGCCATGATGGTGAGGCTGCCCCCTTCCTCGATATTGCGGGCCGCGCCGAAAAACCGCTTGGGGCGCTGCAAGGCGTTGGCGTCGACGCCGCCCGAGAGCACTTTCCCCGAAGGGGGCACGATGGTGTTGTAGGCTCGGGCGAGGCGCGTGATGGAGTCCAGCAGAATGACCACGTCCTTCTTGTGCTCCACCAGGCGCTTCGCCTTCTCGATGACCATCTCCGCCACCTGCACGTGCCGCTGCGCCGGCTCGTCGAAGGTGGAGCTGATGACCTCGCCGTTCACCGAGCGCTGCATGTCGGTGACTTCCTCGGGCCGCTCGTCGATGAGCAGCACGATGAGGATCACCTCGGGGTGGTTCTGGCTGATGCTGTTGGCAATGGCCTGGAGCAGCATGGTCTTCCCGGTCCGGGGCGCCGCCACGATGAGACCACGCTGTCCCTTCCCGATGGGCGTCAGGATGTCCATCACGCG
>QHVQ01000056.1:8944-17509 GCA_003222305.1 Acidobacteriota bacterium
CGTCTCCAGCCTCAGGCGCTCGTTGGGGTAGAGAGGCGTGAGGTTGTCGAAGAAAACCTTCTCCTTGGACTCGTCCGGATGCTCGAAGTTGACCGCCTCGACCTTGATGAGGGCGAAATAGCGCTCTCCCTCCTTGGGAGGCCGCACCTGTCCGGAGATGGTGTCCCCGGTGTGCAGGTCGAACTTCCTGATCTGCGACGGGGAGACGTAGATGTCGTCGGGGCCGGGCAAATAGTTGTACTCCGGCGCTCGGAGGAAGCCGAAGCCGTCCGGAAGGCATTCCAGGACTCCTTCCGCAAAAATCAGGCCGCTCTTCTCGGTTTGGGCCTGCAGGATTTTGAAGATCAGCTCCTGCTTGCGCATCGCCGTGGCCCCTTCCACGTTCAGGTCCTTGGCGATGTTGGTCAGCTCCGTGATGCTCATCTCCTTCAGGGCGGTGATGTCCAGCTTTTCGCCTACCATGGAGGGGCTGGAGGTTCCTCCTTCGTGCCGGGGCTTCTCCTTGCTCAAGGTTTCACCATTGTCCAGGGCTTCCTGGACCGGACCGTTGGACTGCGTCTCCTCGCGGTACTCGCGGACCGGGCGGGGGTTGTGGGGGGCGGTGTGCTCAGTGCGTGGGTGTCGTTTCATGCAGCATCCCATCGATGGCAGCCCAGAGCTTCGGGATTCCCTCTCGCGTGTGCGCGGAGCAAGGGACCAGGAGCCCGGGCCGGTGGATTTCTTGGAGGTTGAGGTTGAGGTTTTTTTGCCATTCGTTTCTCGAGAGTTTGTCGGTCTTGTTAGCTGCTACTCGGAAGGGCATGCGCCTGGCTTGCAGCCAGTCAATCATCTCCCGGTCCATCTCGGTGAGTGGGTGCCGGGCGTCCACAATGAGAATGGCCAGCCTCCGGGAAGCCGGCCGGTTGAGATAGGCTTCCACCAGGTCCTTCCATCTTGCCCGCAACGAGCGGGACACCCTGGAAAAGCCGTAGCCTGGGAGATCCACGAACAGGCACGCTCCGTTTACTCGAAAGAAGTTCACCTGCCGCGTGCGACCAGGCGTGGATCCGATCCTGGCCAAGTGACGGCGGTCCAGCAGGGCATTCAGGAGGCTGGATTTTCCCACGTTGGAGCGCCCCATGAACGCCACTTCGGGGAGCCCCGGCGGCGGGAAGCTCGCGGGATCCCCTACACCCGCCAGGAAGTCACACTGGACGATCTTCAACCGGAGTCCATTACGCGTCGAGGCCTCGCTGCGTCGCCAGACCGCACCCGGAAGCTCCAGGGCCGCCCGCGACGGCTTTCGCCGCCCGCTTCAGCGTGAGGTTCGGGAAATGACTTTCAGGACAACCTAATGAATGGAGCTGTCAGGGACGCTCTTCTCAAAACCCTTATCGATCTTGTCGACGGTAGGAGTCTCCTGGGGCTCTGTTTCCAGGGCGATCTTGAGGACCTCGTCCATGTTCTCCACGAGCTTGAATTCCAGCGACTTTTGAATGTCCTCGGGGATCTCGGCCAGGTCCTTTTCGTTGTCTCGGGGAAGGATGATGGTGTGGATGCCCAGGCGGTGGGCCGCTAGAACCTTCTCCTTGACTCCCCCGATGGGAAGCACATGGCCCCGCAGCGTGATTTCGCCGGTCATCGCCACGTCTTTCCGGACCGGCACTTTGGTCAGCAGGGACGCCAGGGAGGTGGCCAGGGTGATGCCCGCCGAAGGTCCATCCTTGGGAATGGCCCCTTCCGGCACGTGGATGTGGATGTCGTACTTCTTCTGGAATTCGTCGTCGATTCCGAGCTGCTCGGCCCGGGAGCGGATGTAGCTCAGCGCGGCTTGGGCCGATTCCTGCATCACATCGCCCAGCTTGCCGGTGAGCGTCAGCTTGCCACGCCCCTTCATGAGGGTGGCCTCGGTCATGAGGATCTCGCCGCCCACCTCCGTCCACGCCAGGCCCGTGGCCACACCCACTTCGCTCTTCTTGGATTTTTCGGCATCCTTGGGCCGGTACTTCGGGACTCCCAGGAACTCCAGAAGCTCCTTGGACGTCACGGTGTGCTGGTAGCTCTTGCCTACCTTCACTACCCGGCGTGCCAACTTGCGACACACCGAGGCGATTTCCCGCTCCAGGTTTCGTACGCCGGCTTCCCGGGTATAGTTCTCGATGATGTCCCGGATGGCCTCTTCCTCAAAGGCGATGGCCTTGACGTCGAGGCCATGGGCCTTGAGCTGCTTCGAGACGAGGAACTGCTTGGCGATGCGCATTTTCTCATTGAGGGTGTACCCCGCCAGGCGGATCACCTCCATCCGGTCCTTCAGGGCCGGGGGGACGGGGTGCAGCACGTTGGCCGTCGCGATGAACATCACCTGCGAAAGGTCGAACTCCGTATCGAGATAGTGGTCGAGAAAAGTGGAGTTCTGCTCGGGGTCGAGCACCTCCAGCAGGGCCGACGAGGGGTCGCCCCGGAAATCCATGCTCATCTTGTCGACTTCGTCCAGCAGGAAGACCGGGTTCTTCATCCCCGCCTTGCGCATCATCTGGATGATCTGGCCCGGGAACGCCCCGATGTAGGTCCGGCGGTGGCCCCGAATCTCCGCCTCGTCCCGAACGCCCCCCAGGGAGAGACGCACGAACCGCCGACCCGTGGCCTTGGCGATGCTTTGAGCCAGGGAGGTTTTCCCCACGCCCGGCGGCCCCACGAAGCAAAGGATGGAGCCCTTCTTCACGTTGCGCACCAGGCGTCGCACCGCCAGAAACTCCAGAATCCTCTCCTTGATTTTCTCGAGGCCGTGATGGTCTTCGTTGAGGATTTTCTCGGCGCGCTCGATATCCCGGTTCTCCTTGGTCTTCTTGTGCCAAGGCACCGCCAGCAGCCACTCCAGGTAATTTCGGGAGACGGTGGCCTCGGCGCTGACCGGCGGCATGACCTCCAACCGCTTGAGCTCCTGCATGGCTTTCTCGAGGGCTTCCTTGGGCATCTTGGAGGCCTCGATCTTTTGCTTGAGCTCCTCGATCTCGTTGCCGCGGTCGTCCTTCCGGCCCAGCTCCTGCTGGATGGCCTTGATCTTCTCGTTGAGGTAGTACTCCTTCTGGGCCTTTTCCATCTGCTTCTTGACCCGCTGGTGGATGCGGCGGTCCACCCGGAGCTTCTCGATCTCCCCCTCCAGAAGCTCCACCAGGATCCCCAGGCGCTCTTTCGGGTCGAAGGTCTCCAGGAGGTTTTGCTTCTCTTCCACACCCACTTGAAGGTGCGCAGCGATGGTGTCGGTGAGGCGTCCCGGCTCCGAGACGCGAATGGTGGAAATCATGGTCTCGTAGGGCAGGTTGGGGCACAGCTTCACGTATTTCTCGAACAAGGACACCGCCTTGCCCATCTCCGCTTCCATCTCCGAGGTGATCTCCGGCTTCACGTCGATGATCTCCAGAGTCGCCATCAGCGTGTCTTCCGACTCCCGGATCTCGCGGACCTTGGCGCGGGAAACGCCTTCCACCAGCAGCTTGATGTTGGCATTGGGGAGCTTCAGGCTCTGGACGATGTTGACCACGGTGCCGATGAAATTGATCTCTTCGGGCTTGGGCTCGTCGGTGCGGGCGTCGCGCTGCGTGGAGAGGAAGAGACGCTTGTCGGCAGCCAGGGCGCGCTCCACCGCCTGCAGGGACGTCTTGCGTCCCACCACAAAGGGAATCATGGTATAGGGGAAGACCACCACGTCCCGCAGCGGAACGAGGGGAAGACTTTCCACCTTCGGGGAATCCCCCGGAGGAGCCGGCGGTTGGTTCATCGAGTTAGCCTGCCTTTTCCATCAGGATGATGGGCGCCACCTTGTTTTCGACCACTTCGCGCGTGATGACGCATTCGGTGATGTTGTTTTGGGAGGGGAGCTGGTACATGAGATCCAGCATCAAGTCTTCCAGGATGAGCCTCAGACCTCGGGCGCCGATCTTCCTTACAAGCGCCTGCTCGGCGACGGCCTCCAGAGCGTCCTTGGTGAAGGTGAGGGTCACGTCCTCATATTCGAAGATCCTCTGGTACTGCTTCGTGAGAGCGTTGCGCGGCTCGGTGAGGATTTTCACCAGAGCACCCTTGTCCAACTCGCCCAAAAGCCCAATCACCGGCAGCCGGCCCACAAACTCGGGAATCAGGCCGTACTTGATCAGGTCCTGGGGCTGAACCTGCTCCAAGATGCTGAGCATGTCCTTCTCGCTCTTCTTCTTCACATCGGCCTTGAACCCGACAGATTTCTTGCCGGTGCGCTGCTCGATGATGCCTTCCAGGCCCACAAACGCCCCGCCACAGAGGAAAAGGATGTTGGTGGTGTCCATGGGAATGAAGTCCTGGTGGGGGTGCTTGCGGCCCCCTTGGGGCGGCACGTTGGCGATGGTCCCCTCCAGGATTTTCAGCAGCGCCTGCTGGACGCCCTCTCCGGAAACGTCCCGGGTGATGGACGGACTGTCGCTCTTCCGGCTGATCTTGTCCACCTCGTCAATATAGATGATGCCCCGCTTGGCCTTCTCGATGTCGTTCCCCGCCGCCTGCAGGAGGCGCAGCAGGATGTTCTCCACGTCCTCCCCCACATAGCCCGCCTCGGTGAGGGTCGTGGCGTCCACGATCGCGAAGGGGACGCTCAGGAGCTTGGCCAGAGTCTGGGCCAGCAGCGTCTTGCCGGTCCCCGTGGGGCCGATGAGCAGAATGTTGCTCTTCTGCACCTCCACCTCGCTGCGGCGCTTGCTCATCTCGTTGCGCTTGTAATGGTTGTACACGGCAACGGCCAGCTTCTTCTTGGCCTTCTCCTGTCCGATGACGTACTCGTCGAGAAACTCGCGGATCTCGACGGGCTTGGGCAGCTTGAGCCTCGTCTTGGGCTCATCCAGCTCGCGCTCCTCGGCAATGATGTCCAGGCAGATGTCCACGCACTCGTCGCAGATATAGACCGTGGGGCCCGCGATGAGCTTCTTGACGTCCCTCTGATCTTTATTGCAGAAGGAGCATCTCAGAGACTCGCCTTCACCCTTCTTGCCCGCCATTCCCGATCTCCGCTCCGGCGCTTTTATTCTCGCTTGGAGATAACCTGGTCGATGACGCCGTATTCCAGGCCCTGCGCCGCCGTCATGATGAAATCCCGGTCCGTGTCCCGCTCGATCTTTTCCTTGGTCTGACCCGTGTGGCGCACCAGTATCAGGTTCAACCGCTCCCTGACTCTCAATATTTCCTTGGCGTGGATGTCCACGTCGGTGGCCTGCCCCGAAAAGTCGCCCATGGGCTGATGGAGCAGGATCCGGGAATTGGGGAGCGCAAACCGCTTCTTGTCTTCCCCCGCGGCCAGCAGCACGGCGGCCATGCTGGCGGCCTGACCGATGCAGATCGTCGACACGTCCGGCTTGATGAACTGCATCGTGTCGTAAATGGCGAGACCTGCGGTCACCGACCCGCCGGGACTGTTGATGTAGAGGTGGATGTCTTTCTCGGGGTCTTCCGCTTCCAAGTAAAGCAGCTGAGCAATAACCAGGTTCGAGAGGGTGTCGTCGATCCCGCTTCCGATGAAAACGATGTTGTCTTTGAGGAGTCGGGAATAAATATCGTAGGCTCTCTCGCCCCGGTTGGTTTGCTCAACGACCATCGGCACCAGAGTCATTGAGCTAACCCTCCCGACTAATAGTAGCTTGATCCAACAAAAAGTCAAGCGCCTTTTCTCTCAACAGTTGGCGCTCGAGCCCGTCCAGATGGCCTTTCCGGGCGAGCTGCTCTTTCAACTCCGAAACGCTGATCTTTTGACGCCGCGCCTCTTGCTGGAGGCGGACGTTGATCTCTTCGCCGCTCACCAAAATTCCTTCCTGCTGGGTCTCCCGCTCTTCCCGCCAGTTCACTTCAGCGTGATGGGGATCGATGCTTTGAACGATCATCATCCGGACCGTGTCCTCCGTCTGGCGATCCATCTGGGCCTCAACCATCGATTCCGGGACTTCGAACTCGTTCTTCTCCACCAGCTCCGTCAAGATTCTGTCCTTTGCCTCGGCATCGGCCGCCGCCTTTTCCCGGCGCTCCAGTTCCTGGTGGACGTGCTCCTGAAGCGCCTGCAGGGTGGGGAATTCCCCGAGCTCCTTGGCCAGTTCGTCATTCAGCGCGGGGAGCTCCTTGACCTTCACCTCCCGTGCCGCCAGAGTGTACTCGACCACTCTACCCGCGAGGACTCCCGAGGGGTAGTCCTGGGGGTACCTCACCTGAAAGATGCGCGACTCGCCCGCGGTGATGTCCTTGAGGTGCAGGTTGAATTCGGGGTGGTTCCGTTCGGAGCCCACCGTCATGGTGATCGATTCGTCATGGAAGTTCTTGCCTTTGCCCTCCAGGAAGCGGCCCGCCAGGGTCCCCACGACCACGTCCCCCTCCACCGCGCGGCGATCGGCTTGGATGGTGAAACGGGCCGCCCGCTCCTGAAGCGACTCCAGGCTTTCCCGGACTTTTTCTTCGCCCACCGCCGCCTCCCGGCGCACCACCCGGAGACCGCGGTAGTCGTGTACTTGCACCGCGGGACGAACTTCGAAGGTGGTGCGAAACACGAACGGCTGTCCCTGCCGGTAGTCGTACTCATCCAGGACCGGGTGCTGAATCGGCAGAATCCGGTTCTCCTCCAGGGCTCGGTGGGCGTACTCCTCGATGAGCTGCTGGAGCACGTCTCCTTCCACCTGCTTTCCGAAACGCTGTTTCACGACGGAGAGGGGGATTTTGCCGCTCCGGAAGCCCGGGATTCGGGCCCGACGGCGGTAGGCCTCCAAGGCCTTCTCCATCTCGCTCGCCACCACCTCTGCGGGAATCTCCACCTCCATTCCACGCTTGGTGCCGGTCAACTCGTTGATGGTCACCTTCATCTTTCACGCTATCCGATGTCTGGTGTGGATGCCTCGGCGGAACAATGCCGTTGAGGGAGGTCCAGGTCGTCGCGGTTTCCGATGGGAGAGCGATGCTAGCAGATGTCCCCGCCCGGTGCAATCCAGAGGAGACCAGGAGCCGTTGTCTCTACCGTCGGGCTGTGTTATAACCACCCGCCGCCTCTGAGGAGAACCTTGTGACCTTCCCCATCCGGTCGGTTTCCGCCGCTGGTCTCAGCCTCATGCTCCTCCTCTTAATGGTTCCATCCGGGTGCGCCGGCCAGGGTGACATCCAGCCGGGGGTCGGGGCAGCCGGGATCCGGCTTGGGGACGGACGGAACGCGGTGGAAAAAGTCCTGGGAAGGCCAGAGAGCACCAATACCAGCGCGGTCCATGGATCCCGAAACGTGGAAACCACCTACCTTCTCTATCCCTCCAAAGGCCTCGACGTGCTGCTCGAGGGGGACAAGGTTCGAAGCGTCTTCCTCTACAGCGAAGGAGTGGACGAGCATAAGAAATACCCCGGCTCCGGTCCCGCTGGAATCACCCTTGGTTCCACACGCAAGGACATAGCCACCGCCCTGGGAGAGCCGAGCGCCAGGGGGCTTGGCGCCGAAGCCGAGCTCTGGTACCGCTATGACGCCGGCCTCGAAGTAACCTTCCAGTCGGACGGCACCATCCACCATCTCGTGGTGACGCGCCCGCACTGAGAGTCTCAACCCCAGTCTCAGGCGCGAACTGAAAATCTGCTGCGAGACTCCGCTTCTTCTAACCACCGTTCCTTTCACTGAGTTGCTTCGCGCTCTTCAAAAAGTCTCACCAGAATTATCTGAGATTCCTGGCTAACTACCTCAAAATGAAAAGATTCTCAGAAGCCTGTACTTCAGGCGCTGAGCGGCTCCGTCCTCCTGGTTCGGCAAGACCTCCCGCTGACATTCTCCTCTCGAATCGACTAAGAGACTTGTTTTGTGCCTCTTAACCCGTGAGATCGAGGGGTGCATTATGCTCTGGCCCGGCGCTTGCTGGAAGGCCGAAGGCGAGGAAAATCATGCAACTCGACGAGGGGAGCAGGAACCCGATTCGAGTGGTCGTCGTCTCGGAGGAGATCCTTGAACGGTTACGGCCGTTTCCGAGCCTCCTCCGGCGAGCCAACGTTCGATTTCTCCTCGCCTATAGCGGGTCCGAGGCCCTTACCCTCGCTGGAGCCTCGGATCCCGCCTTGCTTCTTTTGGATTACGCCTTGCCGGTCCTGCGAGCCGACGAGGTCTGTCGCGAGTTGAAGGCTTCCCCCAAGCTGAGCGGCATACCTGTCGTGATCGTGGGACCGGCATTTCCCCCTGAGTTCGAACTATCCTGCCGAAAGGCCGGGTGTGCTGCCTACCTTCCCACTCCCGTGGAAATCTCGGCGCTCGCTCCGCTCCTGGCCCGACTCCTGGGACTGCCAAACCGGGAGGAATCCCGTCTACCGGTCCTCCTCTCCGTGACCTACGGCATGGTCATCAGCCAGTCGCTGGGGCGTTCCAGGGATCTGAGCCTGGCAGGGATTCAGGTGCGCAGCTTGACGCGATTCCAAAAAGGGTTCTGCGTCAACCTGAGGTTCTCCCTGGGTGAGGAAGCCCCGGTCACCGCCCTGGGGGAGATCGTCCGGGTCATGCCGACCGAGGAGGGGGATTACGACGTGGGAATCCGGTTCGTCGGCCTTCCCGCGGAGACTCGCACCCGCCTG
>QHVQ01000056.1:17559-18515 GCA_003222305.1 Acidobacteriota bacterium
GCCCTCTCCGCACCGCCGCCCCATCCCCTGGCTACTGCTTCTGGCCACGACCTTCCTCCTGTGGCGATCCGACGTCCAGGCCGCCAAGCGTGAAGTCATCCGGGCGCTTCAGGAGGACATCGCCGGGCATTCTTACCGACTTCGGGTCGACTTACAGGGAACCAACTATCTCTCGGTTCCCAACATCGTGACGGCCGAAGGGTTCCGCTACCGGGGACGCCATTTCCCGGTGCTGTTCCGGCAGATGGAAACGGTCTACGTCGATCGGGTGTCGAACGACGGCGCCCAGGCAGTGGCTCTGACCCTTTATAGGAGCAAGAAAGACGCCGGACAGATTCGCGGCGCGATCCCGGCGGCTCCCATGGGCCCGGCCGCACCCGGCGCCGAGACGGCCCTGGGAAGCTTCGCGCGCGACCTGAGCACCTCGGTCATCGTGGAGCTGCGCGCCGATAAAAACGATCCTGCGGCCCAACGGGCAGAGATCCTGGAGCTGCTCGGACGGGTCTTCTACTTCAAGGTCGAGGCCACCTACGAGGAGAAGGAAGCCTTCATCCTCTCTCACCGGGACCTGCCTCTTCCCAAACTGGGGGAGCTTACGGATCTTCCGGAAGAGATGATCCGCGGAATTCTCGAGCGGCGTACGGGAGAGACTCAGCCAGAAAGCCCGAAGGCAAGATGAGGGAGGGTGGTGCGAAAGGGGGGACTCGAACCCCCAAGGGTTTCCCCACCGGATCCTAAGTCCGGCGCGTCTGCCAGTTCCGCCACTTTCGCACGTTGATTACACGGGACTTCCGGTCTCGACCTCTTGTCCACCACCCCCGGTTGTGACCGATTTGTGACCAGAGGCGTCCTTCGGCGGCCCAAAGAATACCACCGCCGAGCGCCGGTAGTCGCTCGAAAGGTGGCTGTACCGTTGGGTCATGGCGACGGTGCTGTGGCCGAGAATCCGCTGCAGC
>QHVQ01000048.1:0-658 GCA_003222305.1 Acidobacteriota bacterium
TTTCGATGAAACGGTAGAGGGTTAAGAATCGCTTGCGGGTGTCACGTGGTTTCTGCGGTGGCATGCTCCCCTCCCTTCGGGGATCCCTTTTTGTGGTAGCGGGCCAGCCAGCCAGGGTCGCCGGTTTTCGGGTGCTACCCTAGGCCCGCTCCAATTCTATACCTGCTGCCCCCCATTGAACTGTGCCGGTTTTTGTGCCATAAGTTTGCCCACGGGCACAGGTGGCGCAATCCAGGCGATCCTCTGAAAGCCTTGCTGTGACTGTGTTTTCATCGAAGTCCGCGAAGTCTCAAAAGTCGCTCCCGTGCCTTGAAAGGGCGGCGTCCTAGGCCAGACTAGACGATGGGGACGTCTCGAGGATCCGGCGCGGGCCGAGATGATAAGGGTTCGCGAAGGAGCTTGTCCAGCAAGCGAAACGGTGAAGGCTTGGTGAGCCGTGCTGGATTCGAACCAGCGACCCTCAGCTTAAAAGGCTGGTGCTCTACCGACTGAGCTAACGGCCCATCAACGAGTTACTGGATTTGAGAGATTTTGGGGTGTCCTGGGGGTGACCAGTAAAACCGCGGGGCCGGCGCATGGAGGCTTTGAGCGCTTCCGTGCCTCCCCATGTCGCCGGCCCATGAAAAAGGGGCCTGAGAACGGCCCCAAAGGTACACAG
>QHVQ01000048.1:764-13566 GCA_003222305.1 Acidobacteriota bacterium
CGACCCTCAGCTTAAAAGGCTGGTGCTCTACCGACTGAGCTAACGGCCCATCAACGAATGACGCCATCGGGTAGGTTGCCTGTGGAGTCCCTGCCGGCACGATTGGCGTCAGCATTATATCCGAGGGCATTCCGGTGAGATCCCACCGGCGACGAGGCTTGAGCTAAACTACCCAAGCGTCCGGATCCGATTTCTCTCCTGCCGCTTTGCAGCTGCCGATTGTGAGGAAAGGTTCATGGCCGAGCCGAACCAAACACCTGCGCCGCCCCCAGGACCCGCCGAAAAGCCTAAGCCTTCGTTCCACATCTACAACCGCCAGAAAGACCAGCACGTTGTGGGCCCGGGATGCTGGTGTCTGCCGAAAGTGCAGATCGTGGATGGAAAGCAGATCGTCATCCACAAGCGGGATTGAACTCAGTCGCGCGATGCAAGCCAGCCCTCCAGACGGCTTCCGGACCGCTGCAAGGTCTGCTTCCGATCCGGACCAACGGACACCATGGCTATTTCGCACCCCAGCATCCTTTCCAGCCGGTCCACGTAGTCCCTGCAGCCCGCCGGGAGCTCCTCGAATCGCTTCACATCGCGCGTGGGTCGGCGCCATCCGGGGAGCACCTCGTAAACCGGCTGGCACCGGCTGAAAGCTGCCTGGTCGGCCGGAAGGGTGTGAATATTCTCGCCTTGGAGCTGGTAAGCCACGGCGACCGGAATCTGCTCGAACTCATCCAGCACATCCAGAAGCGTGAGCGCGGCGGAATCCATGGAGTTCACGCGGACCGCGTACCGGCCCAGCACTCCATCGAACCAGCCGCAGCGTCGAGGACGTCCCGTGACGGTGCCGTACTCTCGACCTCTTTCGCGGATTCGATCCCCCGCTTCTCCCTGCTGCTCGGTCGGGAACGGGCCCGCCCCCACGCGGCTGCAGTAAGCCTTGAAGACCCCCAGCACGCCCGTGATCCGTGTGGGGCCGATCCCGGATCCAGTGCAGGCGCCGCCCGCCGTGGAATTCGACGACGTTACGAAGGGGTAAGTCCCATGGTCAAGATCCAGGAGCGTTCCCTGGGCCCCTTCGAACAGTAAGGTCTCGCCCTGTTCGAGACGGCGATGAAGCAGCTCCAGGGTGTCGTCAATGAAAGGCTCCAACGCCTCGGCGTAACCAAGGTATTCTTTCAGGACAGCTTCTCCCTCGTTGGGGGCCGGCTGCTGGGAGAGGCGCTTGAAGCGGGCCGTCCGATACGCCCCCAGCTTTTCCCGAAGACTCTGCGGGCTGCGAAGATCTCCCACCCGCAGCCCCAGTCGTGCAACCTTGCTCTCGTAAGCAGGACCGATCCCGCGCCGGGTCGTCCCGATCTTGGCGTCCGCCAGGGCGTCCTCGCTCTCGGCATCGAGCGTCCGGTGCTCGGGCAGGATGAGATGGGCCCGGTCGCTGACGCGGAGGTTCGACTCCACCCGCACTCCGGCCTGACGGATTTCGCGGATTTCCTGGAGCAGTGAAGCTGGATCGATCACCACACCGTTTGCCACGACGCTCAAGACCTCGGGCCGGAGAATGCCGGAGGGAAGGTGTCGCAGCGCGAAGCGCTTCCCATCCACCACCACCGTATGCCCCGCGTTGGGCCCCCCCTGGTAGCGGACCACCACCTGGGCGCGCTGGGTGAGGCGATCTACGATCTTTCCCTTCCCCTCATCGCCCCACTGCCCGCCGACCACCACCACGCACGGCATCTCTTCACCGCCTTCAACACGTTGTAGGAGCAGGTCCCAAGAACGTGCAACGGACGAGAGGGCCGCGGCACCCCTTGGGAAGGGCATCTTACCAGAGGCTTTCTCGACGCTTCAACCCTCGGCGAGGAAAGGCCTTTTCCGCTCTTTCGACCCTTTGCAGTCCCTCACGAGAACGGCTACACTCCGCCTACCATGGGCAAGATGGTGCTTCTGGATGGGGCGTCCCTGACACCGGCGGACGTGGAGCGGGTGGCCTCGCGCCGGGCAAGTGTGCGCCTCCAGGCGCGCGCCAGGCGTCGTATGCTCCGCTCGCGCCGTCTCATCGATCGGCTCGCTCGAGGGGCAGAACAGATCTACGGTGTGAACACCGGCTTTGGCCGGCTCAAGGACGTGCAGATCCCTTCTCGCCGCCTCGTGGAGCTGCAGACCAATCTCATCCGAAGCCACTGCGCCGGCGTCGGTGAAATCCTCAGCGACGACCAGACCAGGGCGCTGATGCTGCTTCGGGCCAATGTTCTGGCGCGGGGCAACTCCGGCGTGCGCCCTCTGGTGGTTGAGAGGCTCGTCGAGATGCTGAACCGGGACATCCTTCCGAGGGTCCCCTCTCAGGGATCCGTAGGGGCCAGTGGTGATCTCGCCCCTCTCGCCCATCTCGCCCTTTCCTTGCTGGGAGAAGGCGATGTCCTGATGAGAGGCCGCCGCCTCCCCGCGAGCCGGGCGCTCAAGGTCGCCGGGATGAAGCCTCTGAAGCTGCAGGCCAAGGAGGGACTCGCGCTCATCAACGGCACCCAGTTGATGACGGCCCTCGGGACGCTGGCGCTGCTGCGGGCCGAAAACCTGGCGCGTCACGCCGATATCGCGGGTGCGCTCTCCCTGGAAGGCCTCAAGGGCTCCCGGCGCGCCTTCGATCCACGTATCGAGAGGCTGCGGCCGCACCCCGGACACGTCGCCTCGGCATCCAACCTCCGCCGACTCTTGGGGCACAGCGAAGTAGAGCGATCCCATGCGGGCTGCGGGCGAGTGCAGGACAGCTATGCCCTGCGCTGCATGCCCCAGGTCCATGGGGCCAGCCGGGATGCGCTGGCCCACGTGCGCGCCGTTCTGGAGACAGAAATCAATGCCGTCACCGACAACCCCATTCTCTTCCTGAAGGAACGAGAGCTCCTTTCGGGGGGGAATTTCCACGGCGAGCCGGTGGCCATGGCGCTGGATTATTTCGGGATCGCGGTGGCGGAGCTGGCCTCGATCTCGGAAAGGAGGCTGGAGCGGCTGACCAACCCGGACTTGAGCGGACTGCCCGCTTTCCTCACACCGGAGCCGGGCCTTCATTCGGGGTTCATGATGGCCCAGGTGACGGCCGCGGCCCTGGTCTCAGAGAACAAGGGACTGGCCCATCCAGCCAGCGTCGATTCCATTCCCACCTCCGCTTCCCAGGAGGACCACGTTTCCATGGGGGCATGGGCGGCCCGCAAGGCTTTACGAATCCTGGAAAACGCCGAGCGGGTGTTGGCCATCGAGATCCTGGCCGCTTGCCAGGGGCTCGAGTTTCTCGCGCCTCTTAAGACTTCCGCGCCGCTGGAAGCGGCCCGCCGCGCCCTGCGCAGGAAAATCCCCCGCCTGACCGCGGACCGGGTTCTTTCCGAGGACATCGGGCACATGACGGATCTCCTGCGCTCGGGAGAAATCCTGCGCGCCGTGGAGCGGACCGTGGGAGCCCTGATCTGACGGTTCTGAGGTCTCGGGGAGTGTGTTGATGCCGATCAATGAAAACGCCAGGGTCGTTCGGGCTCCCCGGGGCAATGCCCGCACCTGTCGCGGCTGGGTCCAGGAGGCGGCTCTCAGGATGCTCATGAACAACCTGGACCCCGAAGTGGCAGAGCGTCCCTCCGAACTGGTGGTCTACGGAGGCACCGGCAAGGCGGCTCGGAACTGGGAGGCCTTCGAACGAATCGTGGAGACCCTGAAACGGCTCGAATCGGACGAGACGCTGTTGGTGCAGTCGGGTAAGCCAGTGGGGGTCTTCCGGACCCAACCGGAGGTTCCGCGAGTCCTCATCAGCAACGCCATGTTGGTGCCCGCGTGGGGAGACTGGTCCCATTTCCGCGAGTACGAGAGGATGGGGCTCACCATGTACGGCCAGATGACGGCGGGCTCCTGGATCTACATCGGCACCCAGGGCATTCTTCAAGGGACCTACGAGACCTTTGCGGCCGCAGCCCGACAGCATTTCGGAGGCACCCTCAAGGGACGGCTGGTCCTTACGTCGGGCCTGGGCGGCATGGGAGGAGCGCAGCCCCTGGCGGCAACGCTCAACGAAGGGGTGGTCATCGCCGTGGAGGTGGACCCCGATCGGATTCGCCGTCGGCTGGAAACTGGATACTGCGACGAGGCCACGGACCGATTCGAGGAGGCGGTCTCGCGGGCGCGCCGGGCGGTGCAGGCGGGATGCCCCCGCTCCATCGCCCTCCACGGAAACGCCGCCGATCTCATTCCTCGCTTCGCCAGGGATGGGGTCATCCCGGACCTCCTCACCGACCAGACCTCGGCCCACGATCTGCTCAACGGCTATGTGCCCCACGGGCTCTCCTATCGCGACGCTCTGGCCCTGCGAATAACCGATCCGGAGGATTACCAAAAGCGCTCCAGCGCCTCGGTAGCGGTCCATGTGCGGGGAATGCTCGACCTCATGAGGGCTGGAGCGGTCACGTTCGACTACGGCAACAATATCCGACAAGCGGCCCGGGAGGGAGGGGTGGAAGACGCCTTTGACTTTCCGGGGTTCGTGCCCGCGTACATCCGTCCTCTGTTCTGCGAAGGCAAGGGGCCCTTTCGGTGGGTCGCCCTCTCAGGAGACCCGAAGGACATCCACCGCACCGACCGCGCCATCCTGGAGCTATTCCCTCAAGACGACGCATTGGCCCGCTGGATCCGAATGGCGCAGCAGAAGGTCCACTTCCAGGGCCTTCCCGCGCGGATCTGTTGGCTCGGATACGGAGAAAGGGCGAGATTCGGCTCGACCATCAACGAGCTTGTGGCTCGGGGAGAGATATCGGCTCCCATCGTCATCGGCCGGGACCACCTGGATTCCGGCTCCGTGGCCTCACCCAACCGCGAAACCGAAGGGATGAAGGACGGCTCCGATGCCATCGCCGACTGGCCGATCCTGAACGCGCTCCTGAACGCGGTGGCGGGCGCAAGCTGGGTCTCGGTACATCACGGGGGAGGAGTGGGGATAGGCTACTCGATTCACGCCGGCATGGTGGTGGTGGCGGATGGAACGCCCGAGGCGGCCAGGCGACTGGATCGGGTGCTGACCACCGACCCGGGCACCGGCGTGATGCGCCACGCCGATGCCGGCTATTCCAAGGCTCTGGACGCGGCAAGACGGCACGGCATCGATCTTCCCTCCCTGGGGGCGCGCGGCAGCGATTCGGTTTAGAGGTTCTCCCCCTTCCGGTCCGCTTCCAGCTTTGTGCTCTCCAGCGTTTTCAGCGCCTCCACGAGGCGTGCCATGTCCTCCGCCGTGTTGTAGAGGTGGGGGGACACCCGGATCGCCCCCGAGCGCAGCCCGGGGAAGATTTTTCTCTCGTTGAGGAGCAGGAACAGCTTCGCGGCAAATCGGCCGGTGAAAGAAAGGATGGCGGAGCGCTGGGCCGGCTCGGGGGATGAGACCAGCTTGTAGGGGGAATGTTGAAGGTAATCCAGAAGGGGCTGCAGCAGGGAGTTCACGTGCGTCTCGATGGCGGCGGCGCCGATCTCCAGAATCATTTCCAGGGAAGCGTTCCAGGCCGCGAGCTGGGGATAGGGCGTGGTGCCCAGCTCGAATTTCTTGCCGCCCCGGAACAATGCGAGATCAAAAGGCGGCAGGGAAATAAACTGGGCCGCGTGACTCAAGCACCCCATCCATCCCACGGCGGGCGGTACCATCAATTCCATGACTCCCGAACGGATGGCGGCGAAGCCTGTCCCGGGAAATCCCATCAGCCACTTGTGGCCCGGAGCCGCCAGAATGTGGATTCCGGCCTCCGCGAACGGCAGGGGAAGCACTCCCGCCGACTGGGCGGCATCCACGACGAGCCAGATTTTCCGCTCCCGACAGAGCTCTCCCAGGGCGATCAGATCGTGCCGGAAGCCATTTGCAGGGATCACGTGACTGATGGCCAGAACCCTGCTGTGCGGCGTGAGAGCTCTCTCGAAGTCGGAGGGGGCGGGGAATTTCCCTGCCGGGGTAATCTCCACCGGGACGATGCCCCGGCGGCGGGCGTGGAGAAACGGGTTGACCAGTGCCGGGAAATCGCCCTTGAGCATGAGCACTTCGTCCCCGGCAGTCAACGGCAGCCCCGCGGCCGCCAGATTGATCCCGGCGCCGGTGCCAGTGGTGATCACAATCTCTTCAGGTTGGCACCCCGCCAGCTCGGCGCACAGCTCCCGAGTGCGCTGTGGGATCTGAAAGTACTCCTCGCCTCCGAGGCGGAACGGGTGGACCTTCTGCTCAAGGACCGCCAGGAGCGCAGCCCGGGCCCGCCGCGGAAGTGGACCTTCGCTCGCAGCGTTGAGATAGATGGCTTCGGAGTGAAGGTCGAAGGCCTGGCGGATCCCTTCGAGACGGGTCATTTCATTGTTTTAGATGGGCCTTGAAAAACGCCACGGTGCGCCTCCATGCGTCCGCGGCGTCCGCAGCGTTGTAGGAAGGGCGCGTCTCGTTGAAAAAGGCATGTCCTGCGTCCGGGTAGATCTTCACTTCGGCCCCTTTCCCAACCTCGTTGAGAGTCTTTGCCATCGCCTCCACCTTCGGCTTGGGAATCCCCTGGTCCTGCGCACCGAAGAGTCCCAGAATCGGGCAGGCCGCGCCCTTCAGTACGGCCGGATCGATCTCCGGCTGTCCGTAGAATACGACTGCTCCCGACAAATCGGGTCGGTGCAGTGCGAGCTGGAGGGACAATCCTCCGCCCATACAGAAGCCCACCGAACCGATTCTAGCTTTGCCGACTTCGGGAAGGGACCGAAGGTGGTCCACGGCCGAGCCGAGATCGGACATCGCTTCCTGCTCATCCAGGCCGCGCATCAGTTCATGCGCCTTTTCTGGATCCGAGGTCACATTCCCGTGATAGAGATCCGGCGCCAGGGCCACATATCCCTCCGCGGCCAGGCGATCCGCCACACCCTTGATCTGGTCATTCAGACCCCACCATTCGATGATCACCACGACACCGGGGAAAGGCCCCTTTCCAGCAGGCTTTACCAGATAGCCGGTGAAGGGCTCCCTGCCCTTGAGGTTCACGCTACCGCCCTTGAGGTGAGAGGGATCCGCCGGTCCGGCCGCGAGGCTCCCCGGCAGCAGACCCATGACTAAGAGCACCCAGGCCATTCCATGAGACTTTTTCCTTACTCGAAGAGTGGACATGGCTCCTCCGTCGAACATGCCGGAAGCGCGGGAAAGTCTGGGACTTGGCATCGAAACGCGACGGATGATAGCCTCCACCCTCCTGCGGGGTCAACCGCAGGCACCCATGGAGGTCGCGAGATGGCGGCCGTGGTCCTGGCCAGAGGAAAGGATCAGCGCATCAAGGCGGGACACCTCTGGGTATATGCGAGCGAAATCGCTTCGGTGGACGAAGGGGCCGCCCCGGGCGATGTGGTGGAGGTGCGCGATTTTCGGCGACGCCTCCTGGGGAGGGGCACTTACAATCCCGCTTCCACCCTTGCGGTGCGGATCTTTACGCGCCATGCCGACGAGGCGGTGGACCGCGGACTGTTCGAGCGACGGATCGAGGAGGCGCTAGCCTACCGCTCACGCCTCTTTCCCGCGGAGACCACGCTTCGCCTCATCTTCAGCGAAGGGGACCATCTGCCCGGGCTGGTGGTGGACCGCTACGGTGGTTTTCTTTGCCTCCAGGAGGTCCTGGCCGTTCTGAAGGAGCGCCTGGAGCCCGCGGGAATCTATGAGAGAAGCGATCTCTCCAGCCGGGTCCGCGAGGGACTGCCTCCCGCCGAAGGGATCCTCTTGGGCAGCGTCCCGGAAGCGATCCCGGTGATCCTGGACGGACTGGAATTCCGGGTGCGTCTCTCGGAAGGACAGAAGACGGGATTCTATTTGGATCAGCGACTCAACCGCCGGGAAATCGTTCCGCTGTCCGAGGGCAAACGGGTCCTCGACGCCTTCTGCAATACCGGGGGCTTCGGGCTCTATGCCCTGAAGGGAGGTGCCGCGTCGGTGGTCGGCGTGGACATTTCCGCGACGAGTGTCCTGCGGGCCACGGAACAGGCGGCTCTCAACGGCTTTGCCGGGCGCTGCGAATTCCGACAGGCCAATGCCTTTGATTTCCTTCACGAACTGGATCGGAGCGGGGAGAAATTCGACCTCGTGGTCCTGGATCCGCCAGCGTTCACCAAGTCGGCCCGCAGCGTGCCGCAGGCCTGGCGGGGGTACAAGGAAATCAATCTCCGGGCACTGCGCGTCCTCTCCCCCGGCGGCTTCCTCTTCACAGCCTCCTGCTCCTTTCATCTGGGCGCTGAGGATTTTCTCGCGATGCTTCGGGAAGCCGCCGCCGATTCGCGCCGGAGGGTCAGGTTGGTGGCGCTGCGCGGGCAGTCGCCCGATCACCCGATGCTTTCGGGGGTTCCCGAGACCCGCTACCTCAAATTCGCGATCCTGCACTGCTCTTGACACCCCCCGGTGGGACACCTACACTCCGCTGGGCTCGCCGGGAGCGGCTTCTCTTCTTCGAAATCATCCTCGGGGACCCCTATCCTTCCCGGCGCCAGGAGCGCATGAGCTGGAACTCCCCTCTCGGGGCCGCATTGTTTCTCGTCGTCGGTGGTCTCCTCGGCGTTCTTCTGCAATCCCTGGTCCTCAAGCGTACGGCCCGCCGCGAGGAGGGGTCGGGCCTTGCCTTGGATCAGCTCCAGCAGCAGGTGACTGAGCTCATCAGGACGGTCCACGAGACACGGCACCACCTAACGCACGAGACAGGCACCCAGCTCCAGACGGGCACGAAGGCCCTCACCGATCTGGTCCAGGCCTCTCAGACTCAGCTCACCAGCCAGGCCGCCTCTCAGTCCAAAGAAGTCGTCGAAAAAGTCGGCGCCCTTCAGGAGCGACTCGGGAAGCTGGACGAAGAAATCCGGCACCTTTCGGAGATGGGAAAGGACCTGCGCAGTCTCCAGGACATTCTCAGGGCCCCCAAGGTGCGTGGTGGCCTTGGCGAGCAGCTTCTGGAGAATCTCCTCGGGAACGTCCTTCCCGCCTCCGACTACGAAATCCAGTATTCCTTTAGCGGCGGCGAGAAAGTGGATGCGGCCATCCGGCTGCCGGGGGGGATCGTCCCCGTGGATGCGAAATTCCCCTTGGAGAATTTCCAGCGAGTGCGCGCCGCCGAAGGGGAAGAGGAACTCCGCAGGGCCCGGAAGGCCTTCCTCGACGATATTCTTCGCCACGGCCGAGCCATCGCCGACAAATATATCCGGCCGTCGGAAGGCACGCTCGACCTCGCCCTGATGTACGTGCCTGCCGAGAATGTTTACTATGAAGCCTTTGTCCACGGAGCCCAGGGTGCCGAGGAGCTCTGGAACGAAATCCTTTCCCTGCGCGTCTTCCCGGTGTCCCCCAACACCTTTTCACTCTATCTGACGACGCTGCAACTGGGGCTCAAGGGACTGAGAATCGAAGAGGGAGCCCGGCGGATCGTGGCCACGCTGGCCACCTTGCGGGCCGAACTCGGCGGTCTCCGGGACGCATTCGAAGTGATGGCCAGGCATCTGGTCAATGCATCCAGGAACCTGGACGAGGTGCGCCGCCGGTTGGAGGGGTTTGAGTGGAAGTTCTCCCAGGTCGACTCCCTGGAGCCCGACGAAGCCCGTTCGGTCTCCAGGCGGGAGGCGCAGAACTGAAGCATCCGGCCCGACGCGTGCACAGGAGGAAGCGTGGACATCGCCGCGAGCTTTGAGAGGTTCCGAAGTGGCTTCTCTCGGACCTTCTGGATCGCCAATACGCTTGAGCTTTTCGAGCGTCTGGCCTTCTACGGCTCGAAGGCCGTTCTCGCCGTCTATCTCGTGGAAAAGGTGGGTCTGGGAGCGCTGGGGAACACCCTGGTTGGCCTGTACGGTTTCGCGGTTTTTTTCCTCCCGATTCTCGCTGGCACTCTCGTCGACCGCTACGGTTTTCGCAAGAGCCTCGCCGCTTGCTTTTTCATCTTCACCCTGGGCTATTTCTCGGTGGGCCTCGCCGGTCTGCCGCAGGGCCAGGGCATCGTGCAGGCAGTGGGCAGCGTTCCCTACGTCATCGGCGCGCTGCTGCTCACGGCCATCGGGGGCTCCCTCATCAAACCGTGCATCGTCGGGACCGTCGCCCGTACCACCACTCAGGAAACTAAATCGCTCGGCTACTCCATCTACTACACCCTGGTGAACCTGGGTGGCGCGCTCGGCCCCCTCTTGGCCTTGCAGGTACGCGAGGGGATGGGCATCGAATACGTGCTTATCATGTCCGCTACCGTTTCGCTCCTGAACCTGGCGGCGACCCTGCTCTTCTTTCGGGAGCCCCGTGAGGTCGGAGAGGCGGGATCGCAACGCACGCTCGTCAAGGTCTTCGCTGACATGGTGGTCGTCTTCGGAAACTTCCGATTCATGAGCTTCCTGGTCGTCTTCTCGGGCTTCTGGGTCATGTTCTGGCAGATTTTCTACTCGCTCCCGTTCTTCGTCCGGGACGTCCTCAACTTCTCCCGCTTCGAGCTCATTGAAACGGTGGACGCCTGGTCGATCATCGTCCTGACCGTTCCCGTGGCTGCTCTCATGAAGAAGGTTCGCCCCATCGTGGCGATGACCCTGGGCTTCGCCGTGGCCAGCGCCTCGTGGCTGGCCATTGCAGCGGTGCCTTCCGTACCGGTGCTCGTAGCGGCCATTGCTTGTTTCGCCGTGGGCGAATCGATGCAGGCTCCGCGCTTCTACGAGTATGTCGCCGATCTGGCGCCGCGTGAGCAGGTCGGGACATTCATGGGTTTTGCCTTCCTGCCCGTTGCCATCGGGGCGCTCGTGGCCGGTCCTTTATCGGGCTGGCTCGTCCAGCACTATCTCCATGGCGCGGTCCGTCCGTCCGGGATGTGGGTCATCCTGTCTAGCATTGGCTTCTCCTCCACTCTTCTGATGGTCCTGCACGATCGCCTCGCGCACGGGCGGAAAGTTGCCTGAGCAATCCGGCGAGAGCGGACAGCTTCTCCCCGTGCCCGGCTCGCACGAAACTCCTGGCTCGCGGAGACAATCGCCTGCACTTCCCGAGACTTCATGGGGAACGCCCCAGACGGATCGAGAGGGGGGTCAGGGACAGGCAAGAATTCCGGAGTCCCGGCTCGGCGTTCCGTAAGTGCCCACACCGCAGGAGTTCTCCGCTCGTGACAGATACCAGTAGGCGGTCCCCAGGGCCGGGTCGGGACGGCTGTCCGAGTAAGAGTTGGGCCCCTCAGCCAGCAGGCAGCTTCCCCCAGCGAAATTCAAGCCGGAGCCCGGGCCCATGGAGCCGGAGACGAGGTCATACACGGTCTCGGGGCCGGCCAGGGATGCCTGGGAATCCCAGGCGGGGTTTGCGGGAGACACCGTGGTGAGGATCAGATTGGTCACCTCCGCCGGGGCAGCCCAGACCAGGGGATTCAGATCATTGCAGTCATTCCCGCCGCACAGCGGGTCGGGATGGCCATCCGAGTCTGCGTCTCTCGGCCCGCCGGGCTGACAGGTCCCCGATTGACAGGTGTCCGGCGCGGTGCAGGCGTTTCCATCATCGCATGCTGTGCCATCTGGCTTCGGAGTCGGAGGAGAGCAGACTCCGGTGGCGGGGGCGCACGTCCCGGGATCGTGACAGGCGTCCGGCGAGGTGCAGATGACTGGATTGCCACCCACACAAACTCCTGATTGACAGCTATCGGTCGGCGTGCACAAGCTTGCATCGTCGCATGTGGTCCCATCGGCAACGGGGGGATGCTGGCACCCCAGGGTGCCTCCGCAGACATCCTGAGTGCAAACATTGGCGTCGACGCAAAGTGACGCGCCTCCCTCATCCACGCCGTTGACGCAGTTGTCGTCGAGCCCGTTACAGACCTCCGTCGCACCCGGATGGATGGCCGGGTTGCCGTCGTTGCAGTCGTTCACCAACGGGTAGCCGTCGCCATCGACATCCTCACAATCATCCCCCACGCCGTTGGCGTTTACGTCCAGCTGGCTGGGATTGTAAAGCGACGGGCAGTCGTCGCACGCGGTTCCCACGGTGTCGTGATCCGAGTCTGCCTGATTGACGTTGTAGACCGTGGGACAGTTGTCGTTGATGTCCAGGATGCCGTCGCCGTCCGTTTGGGCTCCCAAGGGGGGACAGGTCGAGGGCGGAAAGACCGTGGAGAAGCTGTGGATGGGGCCACTGCCGCAGGTGTTCACCCCTCCCACGAGATAGTAATAGGCTGATCCGACGGGCGGATTCGATCCGGCGATGGAGGCGGAAAGACCAGGCACCTCCGTGATCAGGCAGGCCGGACCGAAGGTGAAAGGGGTGGTGATGGTACCCGAATAGACGTCGTAGACATTCGCCTGGGGGACATGCATCCAGGACAGGACCTGGCCGACGGCGATGGCCAGAGGCGCCGGCACCTGATCGGGAACGGTCCAGACGCTATTGACCGTGGGGGCGCAATCGAGGCTGTCGGGCACCCCGTCACCGTCGCCGTCCGGAAGATGAAATTCGAAGGCACCGATGTCCACAATGGGAGAGCCGTTCTGATCGCCATCGGCGGGCCGCGGGAAATCGTCATAGTCCACGGTGGGGACCGTGCCAAACAGCGGCGTGTTCGTTCCGGCGTCAAGCAGCGGCGACGAGCCGGTCAACCGCAGGTCCTCGGTGACGATGGTGTTGTTTCCCCAATTGGCCAGAATCCTGCTGGCCTGGGTCGTCGCCGTGACGCAGGTTCCCGGCGAAAGACAGTCGGCGCTCGTCGCGCAAGCCGCGTTGACGGCGTTGCTGCACACGGTGTTCGAGAGCGCGGGCGTGAAGGTCAGAGTCTTCGTAGGAGTATTGATGGCGGTGATTTGCCGCGCCACCCCGTCG
>QHVQ01000216.1:0-1896 GCA_003222305.1 Acidobacteriota bacterium
GTGACCGTCTTCCCGCCCCTCTCGGTGAGGGAGAAGTCGGGGAGAGAGGCCAGCACCGGAATTTTCGCGGCCCGGGCCGAGGCTGAGAGGCGGCTCCCCACGTAGGCGGCCACGATCCCGCCGATGACCAGGAGGAGCAGCGCCCAGAGCAGGGCGGTGGGGAGCCTTTTCTCTTCGCTCATCGGCCTGCCGTTCCACGCCGTCCCGTCAAGAGTGAGGCCAGCGAGAAGGTGGTCAGGGCGAAGAGAAGCGTGACCGCCAACGAGAGCCGCGCCGAGGGAAGGTCTGCCATCAGTGACGCATCGCCCCCGGCGAGAACCCGGCGCAGTGCCGCGACTCCATAGGTCAGCGGATCGATCCGCATCAGGAGCCCCAGCCAACCTGGCACGCCCCTCTGCGGAAAGAAGGCTCCAGAGAGAAGCCACAAAGGCATCAGAAAGACCGTCATGATGGCATGAAACCCCTGAGTGGATTCCATTCGCCAGGCGATGCAGAAGGAGAGCGCGGTGAGCGCGAAGGCAACGATCAGCTGAATGGCCACGCTGGCCACGAAGGAGATGGGCGTGAGCCGGATCCCCGCCAGGGGTCCCAGCGCAAGAATCAGCGTGCCTTGGAGCACCGCCAGCGTCGTTCCCCCCAGCACCTTTCCCAGGACCACCGCCGAGCGCGGGACAGGCGCGACCAGCACCCCTTGAAGGAACCCTTCTCTCCTGTCCTCGATCACCGAGATGGTGGAGAAGATGGCGGTGAATAGCAGGATCATGATCACAGTTCCGGGGAAGAAGTATTCGAGATAGCCCATCTGCCCGCCGCCCACGGGGGGGCGGAACGAGGCGCGCAAGCCCGACCCAAACAGCGCCCAGAACATCAGAGGCTGGACGAAGGCGCCGAAGACGCGGCTCCCCTGACGAAAGAAGCGGACCTGCTCCCGCCACCAGAGCGTGTAGGAGGCCAAGGCCAGGTTCATCGTCCAGCTCTCCCCTCGAAGGCGCGCTCTCCTCCCGCGGCATCCTCATCCCAGAAACGGTGTCCCGTGAGCTGGATGAAGACATCCTCCAGCGTGGGCCTCCCCACCGTGACCGCGGAAATCTGTCCGGAGAACGACTCGATCAGGGTGGGCACGAAGCGGTGCGCTTCATGCCGCTCCAGCCGGATCGAGCCGTTCACCACCTTGGCGTCGGCACCGAGCTTCTCCCGGATCGCCCTGGCCAGCTGCTCCGGGGCGGGGCTGTCGATAGAAAGCACGTCGCCGCCGATCCTTCCCTTCAGCGCAGCGGGGGAATCCAGGGCGACAAGCTCGCCGCGACTCAGGATGCCGATGCGATCGCAACGCTAGGCCTCGTCCAGAAGATGGGTGGTCAGCAGAATCGTCACCGCGTCTTGGGTCCGCAGCTCGGAGAGGTGCTCCCAGAGGTCGTGCCGCGCCCCGGGGTCGAGTCCCGTGGATGGCTCATCCATCAGGAGCAGCGACGGCCGATGCAGGAGCCCTTTGGCAAGCTCGACTCTCCGGCAGAGACCTCCCGAGAGAGTCTCGACCCTGTCCCGGGCGCGCTCGCCCAACCGGAAGCGTTCCAGCATCGCATCGATCCGGCTGTGCAGGACCGGGCCCGAAAGACCGTAAAGATGTCCCTGATGGACCAGGTTTTCCCGCACCGTGAGCTTCTTGTCCAGACTGAAGGCCTGGAAGACCACCCCGATGGCTTTGCGTATCGCCTGGAGCGTGCCTTGGGAAGGATTCTCATCCAGGTTCAATCCCAGAACCGTGGCTGTTCCGGCGGTGGGGACCATGAGGGTGGACAGGATGCGGAAGAGGGTGGTCTTCCCGCCCCCATTCGGCCCGAGCAGCCCGAAAATCTCCCCCCGTTCCACCGCAAAAGAGACTCCCTTGAGGGCTTC
>QHVQ01000216.1:1920-2926 GCA_003222305.1 Acidobacteriota bacterium
TGTGAGGCGGGGATGATACATCGCCCTCGCCCGCAGAGCCATCGTCAGGCGTAGGGTCACCCTCGAATCGTCGCCCGCGCTGCCAGGGGTGTCGCCTTTTGACCTCCGTTTCCGATCCCCTATTTGTAAGCGCATCCCGCGTTGACGGGGGGTTTCAACAACGGACTGGAGGAGGCGGAACATGAGATGCCCAGGAGCGACAGGGACCGAGAAATTGTTGATGGAGAGAATCAGCTTGAAGGTTTTTCGACGTGGGGGGTGGAAACCGCTGTCCATTCTCCTGCTGTTGATGATGGCGGGCATGGGGCGCGGGATGCGGCCGCGGCCGTCATCTTCGAGCGCCCACGTTTGGACGATTCGAGAACTTATCGAAGCCGGGGCTGCTTGATATGCTTCGCACAAGAATACTCATTTGCATGAAGGTAGAAACCGCATAAGATCGCAGCTCTCTCATACAGCCAATCGCCGAAATTGAGAAAGACCAACGAAGCATGGGCAAGTGGAAAGGTGGCAATAAGGAGCGCACATCCAAGCAAGAGACGTTGCCGCTCGACGGCCTGCCACATCCCACAAAACGAACAAGCAGGAAACCGACCCCAAGATGGAAAGCCAGAATAAGAAACTTCATCATAGCCATAGGCGGGATGGGCACCCTCCTTGGGGCTCTTCAATACGCCAATTCCTGCCATCAATCCTATATCGCCGAACAGGCCAATCGGGCTTGGTTGAATCCAGGATCGCCTGACCAATCGTCCTTTGTCGCGGATGCCCGCATACTTCTTACGATTCGAGTCGCGAATACAGGAAGGGTCACGGCTCGGAAAGTCCTCTATCATGCCTTTGCGACCGTGCGTACCCATCCGCTGCTGGATGAGTTCGACCTGGCTGATAGTGAGTCCAATTGGCCCAGAGTATCTATAGAGCCAGGCTCCGCGCTGAACATGGAAATCAAGCTCGGACCATTCACCGAAAGTGAAATAGCCCACATGAGTCGCGAACCTAATCG
>QHVQ01000049.1 GCA_003222305.1 Acidobacteriota bacterium
CTGTCCATAATGGGTGGTCGGGTGAAGGAACCAGTGTGAAAGGGAGCCGAGCAATAGGCACGCCATACCGATGCGCATCAGGGCCTCGGGGTCTTTGAGTCGATTCTTGAGGGTCATCTTTGGGTCTCCCTGCACGTTTAATCGGTGAAGTGATACCAGGTCAAGACCGTCAGCTTGACGACCACGATGGTGACGCCGACGGTGAGAAGGTCCCAGCTCCAGAGGTTGTCGACGTAATAGCGGTAGGCGAAGAGGCCGATCGCGACGACGCCGCCGGTCACTCCGGCCACGCTGGTAGACCGGAGGCGGTGGGCGCGTCCGCCAATGGTCCTCGAAATCGATCGGGTACGATCCGGAGGAGGGAGTGGAACAGGACGAGGAGGACCCCAAGGAAAGGCATCGACGCCCTCAAAGAGCCATGCAGGTGATGGTATCAATTCGATGCCGCCTGGCCAGGTTGATCGAATTCCTGGGTCTCAAGCGAAGCATCGTGGGGCTGCTGAGCATGGCGGTGCTTGTTGGTATGGGCGAGAACATGGCCGAGCAGTTCCTGCCACTCTATCTCATTGCCTTGGGAGGTGGCTTCATCTCCGTGGGCTTTCTCAACGGCCTGGACAACCTCATGGGGGCGCTGTACTCATTCCCAGGCGGCTACCTCAGCGATCGCCTTGGAACCAAACGGGCATTGCTGCTGTTCAACATGCTGAGCGTGGCGGGCTTTGCCCTGGTGGCGGCGGTACCGGTTTGGCCGGCAGTGCTGGGTGGCGCGATCCTGTTTCTGTCCTGGTCCGCGATCTCGCTGCCGGCGACGATGGGCTTGCTGGCGAGGGTCTTGCCCAAGAACAAGCGGACGATGGGCGTGTCGATGCACTCGCTGGTGCGGCGAGTCCCGATGGCCCTTGGGCCGTTGCTGGGCGGGCTGCTCATCGGCGTCTGGGGCGTCGAGCTGGGCGTGCGCGTGGCGTTTGTAGCCGCGCTGGCGCTGGCTGTTATTGCGGCGCTCCTCCAGCAGTTACTGATAGAGAACGATCGCGTCAAGCAGGACGCGCCGGCGTCCACCCCTCAGCGCAACCCCCTTCGGCTGTGGGCGGAGATGAAGGGCGACCTTCGGAGCCTGCTGGTGGCCGATATCCTTGTGAGATTTTGCGAACAGATTCCTTACGCTTTCGTGGTGATCTGGGCGGTGGGGACCACCCAGCCTTCCGGACAGGGACACCCCGGGCCGGTAAGCGCCGTGCAGTTCGGTTTGCTGCGAACGATCGAGATGGCTACCGCGTCCCTCATTTATCTCCCGGTGGCCTACCTGGCCGACCGCTCCAATAAGAAGCCATTCGTCGTGATGACCTTTTCCTTCTTCACGTTCTTTCCGCTCGTGCTGCTGTTTTCGCGCTCGTTCGAATTGCTGATTCTGGCGTTCATTCTGCGCGGGTTGAAGGAGTTCGGCGAGCCGACGCGCAAGGCCCTGATCATGGAGCTCGCACCCGAAGGCCGCAAGGCCGGCATGTTCGGCCTCTACTACCTCATCCGTGACGTGATCGTGTCCCTGGCCGCTTTTGCCGGGGCGTTTCTGTGGCAGATCGGCCCTGAAGTCAACCTGCTGACGGCCTTTGCCTTCGGCGCCGCCGGCACGATCTGGTTCGCATGGCAAGGGAAGGACTTGGATAAAAGCATCACTGCTCAGGCCTCTCCCCTGGGCGAGAAGGCCTCGACCTGAATTGAATCCTGATCGCTTCAATTCCCCGTCGGCAGGTGCGGGAATGGAGGCCGGTGGCAGGTCGCCGGTGGTCAGGGAATAGGAACCCACGTTAAGATTGGAGACACTTTGTTCACCTTGATTCGACCTGTCGTCATCCTTGGCACACTGTTCTCGGTAATCGCTATCTCGTCCCTCGTGTCAATCAAGGAAGGAGATGCGGCGGCGAGCGGCGTCCCGCAAACCTATCTCGTGAAGCTTCCGGGAGGCGAGGCGGGAATAGGCTTCGACGACCTTCAGTACGCGCCAAAGCTGAAGCAGATCCTGGTCCCCGGCGGGAGGACCGGAAGATTGTTTCTGATCTCTCCTCCCTCACGAAAAGTCACGATCATCGACGGTTTCAGCTCAAAGAGGAGCTACGCGGGCGGTCATGGTGACGGAACGACCTCGGCGTGCGAGGGCGGGGACCTCGTCTATGCAACCGACCGCGGCTCCCGCAGCCTCAAAATCGTGGACCCGTCGGCAGGGAAGATCATTCGCTCAGTGACGCTCTCGAGTTCTCCTGACTACGTCCGCTACGTCGCCGAGACTCACGAGCTGTGGGTCACGGAGCCCGGGAAGGAGCAAATCGAGATCCTCGCCCTCGGCTCTGACGGGCGGTCGCTGAAGCTTGCAGGGACCCTTGCAGTTCCTGGCGGGCCTGAGTCGCTGGTCATCGACGCCCAGCGCATGCGGGCCTATACGCACACGTGGAAAGACACTACCTACGAGATGGATTTGAAGCGCCGCGCCATCGCTAGGACATGGAGCAACGGATGCCGGGGGGCGCGCGGCATCGCGCTGGACGAGAAGCGCGGGCTCCTGTTCGCTGGCTGCGAGGAAGGGAAGGCGGTGGTCATGGATGTCAAGACAGGGAAGGCGTTGGCTTCCCTGCCCGCAGGCTCGGACGTGGACAGCATCGGGTACGCCTCTGCGCTTGGACACCTGTATGTGCCAGGGGGCGGGAGCGCCGACCTGTCGATCCTCGATGCATCGGCCGCACAGCTCGTGCTTCTCGGTACGGTGAAGACCGGACCGGACGCCCACACAGCGGCCTATGACCCAGTCGGCGGCGCGATCTACATCGGGCTCCCCGAGCATGGCCAGGTGCTGGTCGTCCAGGACAGCTACCTGCCGACGCTACGGTAATCCGACGCCTTCGGGTGGCCAGAGTGCTCCACCCGTGTCCCATTCGATGGCACTCGGCTCGACCATGGAAAGGCAGGATGGGTCTCTTGCGAGGGACCCATTTCCCTTCATCTGCGAAACGTCCAGCGGAGCTTGACCACGAAGGCGTCCGTCTTCGGGCCGAGAGCGACAGTGTCTCCTGGGTCACCGAAGCCGCTCCAATTGCGGTCCCATACGACGAAGAGATCGTTGCCGGGGCGGAAGGTCCAGCGAAGTCGGCTGTTCAGTCCGAGGTCGCGACACTTCGTGAAGCCGGGGATATCCTCGGGACACTCGTTGTCGTATTGGGTGAAGACGGACAACAACACCAGCGGATTAAAGGCGTAGACCGTCTTAAAGACGAAAAGCCGCTCGACGAACTTACCTTGCGCCAAGTGACCATAGTCGTTCTCCGTAGATAGCTCAAGTTGCATATGCCCGCCCGGGGTGCTGTAGTTGACAAAGCTTTCCCACTGGGACAATCGCCCGTCGAAGAAGTCACCGAACCAGACGAGATTTCCAGCGCGTAGCGGAAAGTGGTTGGAGGATTCCATTTCAATCAAGTACCGGGTGAAGCGATACTCTCCAACGGGGATAACGATGCCGGGAAAAACCTCGAACGGCGCGGTGAGGCGCTCGAATTGCGGGGCCACGTTGGCTTCGAAATGCTCCCCCGAACGGCTCTCGATGTTAAGAGGTGCTACGCGGAAGCGCCACGACTCGGTGTTTCCATTCAAATCGTCGACTCTCATTGGGAAGACTTCGAAGAAAAACTGCCGCACCCAGTGAAAGGGGCCCGCGTCTCCTGGTCGCGGCTGAAACGCCAGCCCTCCACGGTAAAACCGGGTGCCGGGCCGCGGCAGGAAGCCGAGAGCCGGATCCAGCGCGTCCCCGTACTGGTTGAGGGAGAGGGAGAGATCCCACCGGTCGTTGGGATAGGAAGCACTTGCCCCCCATCCATCCCTGTGGTCCCCTTGAACGTCTCCGCTGCTCCGGGCGCCCCAGGCTGCGAAAGCAAGATTCTTGTCGCCATGGAAGGTGGAGGTCTTCCAGACGGCATCCACTCCCCCCAAGGTATTGTCGCTGACGCTATCGGGGCTGCCCCGCGTTCCGAGCGCGCCCAACCTCAGGTGCGAACCGGCGTCGTACGTGAGCCTTCCCGCGAAAAGATTGGTCTGCGGTGCTGCGGGAGTGCTTCCGGTGATGACGTCCAGCGCCGCGATTCCCCATCGCCCGGCGCGCCCCAGGACCTTAACTTCGGCGTCAATGGGAACTTGGCGGCCATGGAACAGCCCGACTGTCCGGGAGAAAAAGGGAATATAGTCTGAACTCAGATCGAGGCCGAACTCAAACAGATTCGATCCTTCCAGGAAGAAGGCGCGCTTCTCTGGGAAGAAGAGAGGGAAACGGGTAAGGTTGATCTGCCGCGTGTCCACTTCGGTTTCGGCGAAATCGGTATTCACCGTCGCCACGGCCTCCAACTCGGGCGTGAGGTTGTAGGTGACGTCGAGACCCGCGTCACCGCGGAACAATGAGTCGCTCGCTTCCAGATCCCGCCTGTATCGAGTGAGTCCGTAAGGGCTGACCGACAGCCCCACGCCCTGCTTGAGATCCCCCACGCCATCGAGCTTCCCGGCCCGGCGCAGGTCGTTCAGGGATGAGTCGTGGGTTGTCCCGGACCAGCGCAGTGTCACTCGGTCCCGCGCCACGACCCGTTCGACGTTGAAGCCCCACGTCTGCAGGCCGGGTGCGAACCGGAGGGATCTCGCCGGGACGGAAATCTCCGCGACCCAGCCGTCGGCGGTCCTCCGGGCCCTGGCGTCCCAGATTCCATCCCAGTCGAGGGAAATGTCCGATGCTTGGGAGATGAGGCCGTCCACGCGACCACCGAAAGAGTTGACCCGGAAGTAGTATCCGTTCCGCCGATCGCCGAAGGGGTCCAGGACGAAGGCGACGGTGTCGTCACCCGAGAAATCGCCGTCCCGCTGCATGGTGTGCGCTGCGATCCTGGAGGGATCGGGGTCGTGGCAAGTGATCCCCAGGTAGAGGGTGTCCCCGTCCACCAGAATGCGTACCTGGGTGCCGAAGGGGGTGGGCTCTCCGGGATGGGGCTCCTGCTGGGTCAGATCGCCAATGACCCCCGCAGCGGCCCAGGCGGGCTCGTCCAGGACACCGTCCACGCGGATGGCACTTGAGCTTTGTCCGGCGGTAAGTTCAGGCGCCGCTACGCTGGCCGCAGCATTCTCGGCCCAGGTCGCACCGATAAGGAAGGGAAGCTGCAAGATCCAAGCCGCGACCCACTTCAGCCCACGCGCCTCACGAAAGGCAATTCCATCCCAGACATTGTGAAAACCCACACCCTACCGCTCGTTCCCCTCTGGGGGAGCAGTTCGTTAGGCGAAAGCCTGGTTTCCACCGGGTTGACCCGGGCCTTTTAGGTATTTCCTGGGAGCCGTGACTCACCCGGCGAGCGCTTCTTACTCATTGCTTCCCCGTTGGCAGGAAGCGATCTCTAGCTATCCGAGTGTAAGGATGACGCAGTCTACTGCCCACAGTGCTGTCTTCCGTGGGACCTCGCCAAGGATCGATAGGCCGGGGCCTGATTCCCAATCCCCAAAGGAGTTCAACGGACCCGATGCCCCAACGGCGCAAGCTCAACCCAATCATAGCGGGCCCGATAAGGTGATGCAAAATGCGATGCAGGTCGAACGGATCCGGGGGTGGAGGCGCGACAAGAAAAAACCCCTCCGCCCCGATACCGGGACGGAGGGGCTAGGCGATCTACCGGGAGCGGGTCAGTACATCCCGCCCATCCCGCCGGGCGGCATGGCGGAAGCCTTCTCCTTCTCCGGCAGCTCGTAGATCAGGGCCTCAGTCGTGAGCATCAGTCCGGCGATGCTGGACGCATTCTGTAGCGCGTTGCGTGCGACCTTGGCCGGGTCGATGATGCCCGCCTCGAACATGTCCACCCACTTGCCAGTGTAGGCGTCGAAGCCGGAGGCTTTCTCTTTGGCCTTGGCCTCGGCCACAATAATGGATCCCTCGAAGCCGGCGTTGTTGGCGATCTGCCGGAGGGGTTCCTCCAGGGCTCGGCGGACGATGTTGATGCCGAGCTGGACATCCTCGTTCCTCTCTTTCATTTTCTCCAGGGCAGGGATGGCCCGGAGGAAGGCAATGCCTCCACCCGGGACGATCCCCTCTTCCACGGCGGCCTTGGTGGCGTGCATGGCATCTTCCACCCGCGCCTTTTTCTCCTTCATCTCGGTCTCGGTGGCCGCGCCCACCTTGATGATCGCCACGCCGCCCACGAGCTTGGCAAGACGCTCCTGAAGCTTCTCCCGATCGTAATCGGAGGTGGTCTCATCGACCTGGGTCCGAATCTGCTTTACGCGGCCCTCGATCTCCGAGGATTTTCCCGCCCCCTCCACCAGGGTGGTGTTGTCCTTGTCGATGGTGACCTTCTTGACCTCGCCCAGGTCAGCCGTTTTCACGTTCTCCAGCTTGATCCCCAGGTCTTCCGTGATGACCTTGCCACCGGTGAGGATGGCGATGTCCTCCAGCATGGCCTTGCGGCGATCGCCAAAGCCCGGTGCCTTCACCGCTGCCACCTGCAAGGTGCCGCGCAACTTGTTCACCACCAGGGTGGCCAGGGCCTCGCCCTCAACTTCCTCGGCGATGATTAGCAACGGCCGGCCCATCTTAGCTACCTGTTCCAGCAGCGGGAGGAGGTCCTTCATGCTGCTGATCTTCTTCTCGTGGACCAGGACCAGCGGGTGGTCTAGGACGCACTCCATCCGCTCCGGGTCGGTGACGAAGTAGGGGGAGAGGTAGCCGCGGTCGAACTGCATCCCTTCGACGATCTCGAGGGATGTCTCCATCGCCTTGGCCTCCTCGACCGTGATGACCCCGTCCTTCCCGACCTTCTCCATCGCCTGGGCGATGATCTGGCCGATCGTGGGATCGTTGTTGGCGGAGATGGTACCGACCTGCGCGATGGCTTTCCCCTGAACCTTCTTGGAGAGCTCTTTGATCTCCTCGACGACCTTCTCCACCGCCTTCTCGATGCCGCGCTTCAGATCCATCGGATTGGCGCCGGCCGTCACTGCCTTGCACCCCTCCCGGTAAATCGCCTGGGCCAGGACGGTGGCGGTGGTGGTGCCGTCGCCCGCAACGTCGCTGGTCTTGCTGGCGACTTCGCGGACCATCAGCGCCCCCATATTTTCCCTGGGTTCCTTGAGCTCAATCTCCTTGGCGACGGTGACCCCGTCCTTCGTGCTGGTCGGCGAGCCGAACTTCTTTTCCAGGACAACGTTGCGACCCTTG
>QHVQ01000050.1 GCA_003222305.1 Acidobacteriota bacterium
CTTGGAATCCAGGTTCTGATGCGAGGGTGGCGGCAGAATTCCGGCTCACCGGCCCCCCGATCCTGACTCAGCGGCCGTGTCGGACGATGCTTCGTTCGCCCCCTGCACTTTCTCCACCAGTACATATCCCATGTCCGTGACGATAATCTTGAAGGTGCGCCCTTCGGCGGGGAGCCACGGAGTCCTGCGCGCTGTTGTTTGGGCGAAAGGAACCCAGCGAGGGTGCCGGCGAGCCAGGTACCAAGGCGCATAGGTGCCGGCGATGAGCGCTCTCGCCTTCTCCGGTCGGTCAGGCGCCCCGGAGTCCGTATCCGATCCCAGAGCAGCCTCCACCCGGTGACCGTCGGCGAAACCGAGCCAGCGAGGAACGCTCCTCCACCGGAGGAATTCACCCTCCAAGGCCCATCGCGCACCGGGGAGGTCGGTTTCCATTTGCTGCCGGACCGGATGCGTCATCCCCAGATCCAGCGTGAGGCGAATCCTCCCCTTTTCAGGCGCCAGTGCCTGCACGATGCCGACCTCGCGCGTCCCTTCGTAGGGCTGCAGTCCTCCCTGCAACAGCGACGCTGCCAGAAGCACCGCCCCCACCATCGTGGCTGCGAAGCTGGCGACGGCGAACCAAAAATAATCGAGGGCCGAGCCTTGCAGGTAGGGCCGCCCCTTCCGAAACTTCCGGTAAACCATTCGGAAAAAGCCGGAGGTGAACCGCAGTGTGTAATAGAGCCCCGGAGCGAAGAGGAGAAAGCCGATGATCGTGAGGCGGCTGAAGGGCAGGGCGGTCATGGTCGATCTTGAGGACCCCGGCTCGAAGCGGCCAGCAGCCGCCCAACGGCGACGGCCCATCGGTGACCCAGCTCCCGGTCGGGAATCCTCTCCGAGGCGGAGAGGATCTCCTCCGGAGCCAGCTCAGCGCGGTGCACCGCGGGCGCGGGTGCAAGCTTAATCTTCAATCGCTGTCCCCCGGCGGGCGCCAGCACCAGGGTTATTTCCCGAAGTGCCTCCATTCCCCGCTCCCGGCGCATCCGCGTCGTCAGCTCCTGCCGGTGGATCTCCATTTCTCGAAGCCAGGTCTGGTCTTGCACCGCCACTTCCACACGGCCGTCGGAGCAACCCTGGGGAAAAGCCGCGTGAGCCATTGCCGGTCCGGCAACGTTCCACCAGGCTCGCACCACGGCGATCGGATCGGGTTCCTGGGGTCGTCCTGAACCCTTCATGGTCTTCTCCGGTGCCAGGGACAGAGATTCCGCGCGAGTCTAGAGGGCGATGGAACTCTTGTCAACGAAAAGAAAAAGGGGAGCCGTCGGGAAGGGGGGCGAGAAGGAATTCCTTCGAGCCGAACGAGCGCCAGGTGCCTTGACGGCGGGATGATTCGACCCCATGATGAGGCTCTTGTGCCCGGGAGGCCCCATGAGTTCCGAAGATCCACCGGTGAAGGCTCGCTGCCGCTTCGTTTCCAGCCTGGGAGGAGTACAGCGCTGCCAGGATCCTTCGTACCGTGAGGGGTTCTGTCGGTTCCACTTCGAAGCGCTCCTCGAGGGGGAAGTCCTTCCCAACGGCCAGCTGAGCGAGCGACTGACCGATCAACATCGCCGCCGCGCCCTGAATTATCATGGGATTCCTCTTTGAGGGCGAACCTCTTTCCGCTCCGGCTCACTGTTGATAGCGTTCCACGGCACGGTTGTGCTCGTCCAGAGTCGACGAGAAGGTGTGCCATCCATTGTTCATGGAGACGAAGTAAAGGTAGTCCGTCCTTTCCGGATAGAGGGCGGCGCGCAAGGCCTCGCGGCCCGGATTGGCGATGGGCCCCGGAGGTAATCCCGAGTAGGCGTAGGTGTTGTACCGGGAGTCTAGTCGCAGATCGGTTCTGGTAATTATCCCGCGGTAGCGGTTCCGCATCACCAGGGCGAAAATGATGGTCGGATCGCACTGCAGCTTCATTCCCTTCTGCAGCCGATTGTGGAAGACTGAGGAAATCATTGGCCTCTCCTGGGCCTGGCCCGTCTCCTTCTCGATGAGGGAGGCCAAGGTGACCACCTGCCGCGGACCCATTCCCATGTGCCGGGCCTGTCCCCGCCACTCCTCTCCCCAGAGCAAAAGGTGGCTCTGGACCATCTTGTCGACGATCTGTTTGGCCATCATCCCTCTGGCCAGCGCATACGTGTCAGGATAAAGATAGCCTTCCAGATCCGTGGCCTCCGGATCCAAATCATCGATCCGCGAGACATCGAGGAATTCCTTTTGGAAGTCTTCCATTGTGCCGAATCCTTCCTTCACGAACGCGGCGAAGATCTGGAAGCTGCGCAGCCCCTCCGGAATCGTGACGCGGTGATAGTAAATGTCACCCCGCAGCAGCTTATCGAAAACCTGCGGTGCCGTCAGAGGTCCCTCAAAAAGATATTCCCCGGCCTGGAGTCTCTTCGATCGGCGGGTCACCGTCAGATAGACGCGCCCGAATGCCCCTTCCCGGAGCACGCCCTTGTCCTGCAGCAGTCTAAGAATGTCCTGAACCGGCGCGCGCGGCACTTCCACCACGAGGCTCGGGCCCTCGTAGCCACGGTACGGGACTTCTGCCCAGAGGTAATAGAGGACCAGGCCCATGACCAAGGGGACCCAGAGAAGAACCGCCGTGAAAATGAGGGAAGTTCGGAAAATGGACTCCGATTTCGAGCGGCGGCGCGCGGGTCGTGACCTCAACGGGGAATTCCTCCCGCGTTGCGGTAGTCCAGGTACCCCTGGAGAATCAGACTGGCCGCCATGGAATCCACCACCTGCCGCCGTTTCTCCCGGCGCACGTCGGCTTCGAGAAGGACTCTCTCGGCCTGAGCCGTGGTCAGCCTCTCGTCCCAGGATTCCACCGGAATCGAGAGGGAGGCGCGCAGACGCTCCACGAATTCCTGGGTGCGGCGCGCTCTTTCGCCCGCGGTGCCGTCCATCCGGATGGGGAGTCCCACAATCACCCGACACACCTCGTGAGAGTCGATGAGCGAGCGCAGCGCCGCCAGGTCCCTTCTCCAGCCGATTCGTGCCACTGCTGTCAAGGGTCCCGCCGTCCACCCCAAGGGATCGCTCAGAGCCACCCCGATACGCTTCTCACCGAGGTCCAACCCGAGACATCGTTCGACGGAGTTTTGCATCCAGTCCGTTCCTTTCGGTACGGCAGCGCCGTCTGCTTGATTATCACCCATCTCCGGCCTCCCTTGACAGGGAGTTCACTCCGACTAGAATCGCGCCATGGCCCCGCGCGCGCTCGATCCTCCCCGCGAAAGAATCTCAATCCTGCTCCCGGAGGCCCTGCGGCTCCGTGGCAGGATCGACGGGCAGGAGGCATGTCGAATCCTGCTCAAGCTATCTCAAATCGAGCCCGCCATGGCTGGAAGAATTCTCCCCGCCGCCCTGGGCGGGGATCATCGATTTCGTCTCCTCGAGGATGGATCGGTGGTTCTCGCGCCTCTCCCATCGCCTTCCACGCTCCGTTTGGAGGATCTGGTCTTCACCGTCGTGGATCTGGAGACCACCGGCGGCTCGGCTTCCGCGGACAGGATTATCGAGGTGGGCGCCGTGCGGGTCCATCGAGGGAGGGTCGGAGAAGAGTTTTCCACCTTGCTCAACCCTTGCGTCCCCATCCCGCCCTTCATCCTGTCGATGACAGGAATCCGTGAGGAGATGGTGGTCAGGGCTCCCTGTTTCTCCGAGATGGCAGACCGGCTGGCGCAGTTTTTGGGGGAATCCGTGGTGGTGGCTCATAATCTTCCCTTCGATCTGAGCTTCCTCAACGCGGCATTCTCGCGCCACTGTGGCTTCGTTTTGAGCAACTCCTGCCTCTGCACTGTGCGACTGGGGCGCAGGCTGCTGAGCCACCTTCCGGATCGCCGCCTCGATACCGTGGCGGACCACTATGGAATTCCCATTGAAGCTCGGCACCGGGCTCTGGGCGATGCGAGGGCCACGGCCATCATTCTGCTTCGACTGCTGGGAGAGCTGGCGGACAGGGGGATTCGCAGCCTGGACCAGGTGGAGGCGTTTCTTTCCATGCCGACACCGGCGGGGACGGGTGGGCAAGCTACCGGGAGGAAGTAGGCGCGCCGGCTCCCGCCGGCTTCTCCTCCCAATGCCGAATCTTCACCCGATACGCGATAGGATCGAAGTCAGGACTGTTGACGGGGGTGTGGCAGGTGATACAGAGATCCCTCGTCACCGGACCATATTCCTTCCCCACCTTGTCGGGATGCCCGCTGCCCGGACCGTGACACGACTCGCACTGGACATTGGCCAGGTCCGGAGTGGACTTGGCATTGAGAAACCCCGTGGGATGCCGGAATCCGGTGGTGTGGCACCCTACGCACTCGGGGTTGTAGTCCTGGTGCCGGTCTTCCAATATCTTGAAGGCATGCGCGTGGTTGGACCCTTCCCAGATCTTGTAGGCTTCTTCATGACACGCCTTGCAGGATTCCGATTTCACAAAGGAGGCACCTGAGTACATGGCCCTGAGCTTTTCGCTGTCCACAAGGGGCGCATCCTTCTTGTTGATCTCATTGATGGCGATCCGGTTCTGTTCCACGAGGTCCATGATGGCCGGATCGTCGGGGATGATTTTTCGAAGATTGACCGTCTGCACATCCAGCTTCGCGGGCTGGCCCTTCTCCGCCAGAAAGACCCGCACCTCCCCCAATTTTTTCCCCTGGTTTCCGGCATAGATCACTCGCGTGTGGACCGTCGGTGAGGCGGCCGTCGGATGGACCTCCTCGGACACCTGGATGGGGCCCGATCCTCCCAGAATGACGTCAATCCCTTCCACCTGCTTTGCCAGATCTTTGGCCTGCTCCGGTTCCAGGGTCGCCAGGATCAAGATGAAATCGCTTTTCCTGCGGAGTTCGGGAATCTGGATCCGTGCCGCAGCCACTGGATCGGCGGTGACGATGCGACGGCCGGAGGGTCCAGGAACGGAAAGACCCGAGTTCATGCGGGCCAGCCCCAGAATACCCACTCTGAGTTTTCGCTTGCGGCCTCCGCCGTGACCCGTTTCGACAGTTTTCACCAAGGAAGAATCGAAGGCGGGCTCGCCGCTGTCCTGGTAGACCAGATTCGCGCTGATCAGGGAAACCGAGGACTGTTTCGCCCATTCCCGGAGCTTGTCCGCTCCGAAGAGGAGGTCCCTCTCCCCTAGATTGACGGCGGCGTGGGCCATCCGTCCCATACCTGCCAGCAGGAGCTGCGTATTGCGGCGTCCCGCTTCGGAGCTGTCTCCGGAGAAGTTCCCGGCATCCACCCAGAGCTGGGCGGTGTCAGGGTAGAATTTCCTGAATTCCTTCGCATAGCCCGCCCGCCGGGCGAGCCCCCCCGCAGGATTTTTCGGTCAGCCGCAGGGCTCGGTCCATCCCATGACCTCCCCGGTGAACATTACCGCCAGGTCCGGGGGAGGACCGCCGGGGATGCCGCTACGGGCGATGATTCCATCATCCTGGTCCTCGGAGGCCGGGGTGGACGGAGAGAGGGCCAGCCACAGGAAGGTCCCCACGACGAGGGTGGCAACCCGAAGGATTAGCATGGCGATCGGGAATCTGGAACCACAAGCCTTCATGGTAGGGAATGATTATAATGTCCACCTTCGGAGAGTTCAACGGGCGCTTTCAAGCTCCTGGCGGTGGGAGGGGCATGGCGGCTTCGGCGGGACGCATTTTCCTCTGGATCCTGGGGGGCAGCATCCTCGGAACGGCGGCAGGCGAGATCCTGGCCCGGTTGCTCCCTGCGAATCCCGTGACTCGCTTCCTCACGGCCTCCGTGTCGTTGGGAGCCACCCATCCGCTCACCCTGGACATTCGGGTCTTGGAAGTGACGTTTGGGGCCCTCCTGCGGCTCAATTTGCTCGGGCTCCTGGGGGCCGTTATCGTCCTGGTCGCCCACTTCCGCCGCGGCTGAATCGAACCATGCTTCCACTGGATCGGCCCCTCATTTTGGCTTCGGCCTCCCCCCGGCGCGCCGAGTTGCTGCGCACCCTGGGGGTTCCTTTCTCACAGCGTCCCTCCTGCATCCCCGAGGAGATACGGACCGGCGAGAGACCCGAGCAGTTCGTCCTGCGACTGGCCGTCGAAAAGGCCCAGGCAGGGAGTGCGGACCCCCGCACGCGATGTCTGATTCTGGGCTGCGATACCGTGGTCGTCTCGGGCTCCCGGATCCTGGGGAAGCCCCGGGATCGGGCCGAAGGGAGGGAAATGCTCCTCACTTTGGCAGGGCGATCCCACCTGGTTCTCAGCGGGCTGGCTCTTTGGATCCTTCCGGAGAATCAATGGGCTTTTGGAGTCTCGGAGACGAAAGTGACATTTCACCCGCTCCCGGCTGCGGCGGTGGAAAGCTACCTGAGCACGGAAGAGTATCGCGACAAAGCCGGCGCCTACGCGCTGCAAGGCGCGGCGGCTCTCTTCGTGGATCGCATCGAAGGGAGCGCGACCAACGTCATAGGCCTGCCTCTCGACCTGTTGCCTCGTCTTCTGCGGCAACTGGGGCTCTGGTTTCCTGAGGCCTGAAGCGCGTCATTATTCCGTCGTCCCTCCTCTCTCCAACACTCAACGGCCTTGCTCGGAACGTCCTCGCGGACTTACATTGGCCCCGGGGGACTTTGCATGGAGACCACGCTCCTCGACGACTATCAGAAAGAGATCCGAGTTCGCATCGGTGGAAAGGAATTCATGGTTCCGGAGAACAACACCCTGCTGCGGATCCTGCAGCACCTCTCCTGCGAGATTTCCTACAGCCGCTTCTGCTGGAATGGGGACTGCCACAACTGCATCTTCGCCTACCGCGCGGGGGCTCTGGAAAAGAAGGCCCTGGCATGTCGCGTGAAGGTTGCCGAAGGCATGGAGATCACCCACCTCCCAGACGGCATTCAGTTCAACTGAGCTCCCCTTCGACCCTTCCCACCCTCAGCGGCCCACGGAATGCCTGCAACGAACTCCGCCTCGTATGGTAAGGTTCCGGAGCGCGGAGGATCCCATGCCGCGAGCCTGGAAAAAGGCTTTCTTCGTTACTTTGTACGGTCTGCTCCTGTTTGCGGTCCTTGAGATCGGGGCGCGAGCCGCGCTATCGTGGTCGCCTATCTTCCGGAGGGTGGCCCGTCACAGCAATGCAGCCTGGCGACTGGAATGGGTCGCACGCCGCGCCTCTCCCGCCTCCGGCCCTTACGCCTTCGATGTCTTCGATCGTATCCGTGGCTGGGCGCCGAAGCCTCTCCTGCACGAGGTCACCGCGTTCCATGGGAAACGGCTGAGCACCAACTCCGAGGGGCTTCGCGGCACCTCGGAGGTGCGCTACGAAAAGACGCCGGGTCGGCGGCGAATTCTGGCCCTGGGAGACTCGTTCACTTTCGGCGAGGA
>QHVQ01000051.1 GCA_003222305.1 Acidobacteriota bacterium
AGCCCTCCTACAATCCGGTGATCTACAAGGTGACCCCGTGGGGACCGGGGGAAGGATCGCCGCTCGGTGCGGAGGATACTCTGCGCCGCATGTTCGCATGCTACGACTACGTCCTGTTATGGAACCCGAAGGAGACGGACGCCACCGCGCTGCGTCCGTTTTTTGTCCTGGTGCGAGCCACTCCCCATCTGGGCATCTGGCGGAACCGCACCGGAGTTCGGAGAAGCACTCCCGCCTCGAACCCCGCCTGCGCCCTGGAAGCGGACACGACCGGCGATTCCTCCCATCGGCCGATGCCTATCTCGGCTTGCATGCCCCCCTCTCCTTTCGTAGAATCCGTCGAGCCCATTCCTCATCCGTAGACCGCCGGTTTAGTCTCGGCTGCCGGCGCCACCCCCAGAGTGAGGACTGCAATGACCGGCGATGCGGCGCGGCCCCGAAGTTTCCTCTTCCGATGGCTCCGCCACGCTTTGAATTGTCCGGAGGCCTGCTGGAGCCCGGAGCAGATCTCCTTCCTCGAGTCGTTGCTGGAAACCGCGGATGGAGCCAGGGTTCTCAGCTCGCTGGTGGTGACGACGATCAGGCTCCGGCGGAGCGCCCTGGCGCCCGACAAGGCCGAAATCATCGCCACTCTCCTCCCCTCCATCGAGGTCTTCTGGAGCAACCCCTGCTCCCGGACTTACGAGGACCTGCGGATCGCGCGCTGGTGAGCGGCGCCTCGCGTTCATCCAGGTCGGGGCTTGTGCCCCGGGCTCCACGCGGTGTAGGGTAGGGAGTCCCTCGACATCCCGATATCCATCGACCCTTGTCGCTGAGGGAATCCATGCGCGTGCTGAAGAAGCTCCTGCTTTCTTTGATCATCCTGGTCGTGCTGCTGGCGGGCATCGGGCTGCTGCTGCCTCGCAGAGTCCACGTGGAGCGATCCGCCAACATCGAGGCGCTGCCGGCCACGGTCTTCGCCCTGGTCAATGACTTTGCGATGTTCAACCGGTGGTCCCCATGGCACGCCATGGACCCCCAAGCCGAATACACCCTCGAGGGACCGCCGAGAGGGGTGGGCGCCCGCATGATCTGGAAGGGGGATCCCAAGACGGTGGGCTCGGGAAGCCAGGAAATCGTCGAGAGTCGTCCCAACGAGACGGTCAAGACCCACCTCGACTTCGGAGAGCAAGGGGCTGCCACGGCGCTCTTCACGCTGACTCCCGACTGGCACCAAGGTCGTCTGGGGATTCGAGACCGACCTGGGAATGAATCCAGTCAGCCGATACTTCGGACTCATGTTCGATAAGATGATAGAAAAGGACTACGAGAAGGGGCTCCAGGGGCTCAAGAAGCTGGCCGAGAGCTTCCCCAAGATCGACTTTTCGGATCTGCAGGTGGAAGAGGTGCAAGTCACTCCGATGACGGTGGCCTATGTCGCCGCTTCCTGTAGCAAAGACCATCAGGAGATCGCGAAGACCATCGGCGCGTCGTATGCCCAGGTGGGAAAGTTCATGGCCTCTCACAAGCTGAAGCAGGCCTCGGCACCGATTACCATCGACACCCGATGGGACGATTCAGGCTACGGATTCGACGCCGCCATTCCGGTGGACCGTGCTCCCGCAGCGCCGATTCCCGCCGACTCTCCGGTCAAGGTCAAGCAGACCTACTCCGGCAAGGCCCTGAAGGCGGTCCACACTGGCCCCTATGTGAACCTGGAGACCACCTTTCGGAAGCTGAGGGCGTACGCCGCGACCCATGGGTATGAGGCGGCGGCGCCTCCGTGGGACGAGTATGTGAGCGATCCGGGCAACACCCCGGAGGTGCAGCTCATCACTCACATCTTCCTGCCGGTGAAATGATGGTCACCGGAGCGGGCTGTCCCACGGCTTTTTGATCTTCCAGCTAAGCCAAAGATATAGCGACACTTCCCGCCTTGATTTCCCTCACCCAAGGCCTATATTCGACCGTTGGGACTCCCTCGGGAGGCGGCATGTCAGCGCAGCAGTTCCTGGAAGCGAAATCCGCGGGTTCGTCGGAGCTCCGACTCCGTCTGCCCAGGGGCAGCGTGGAATACCTGGAAGGAGCCGTCCAAAATCCGAATTTCGGCGAGCCGCACCTCGAGTTGGTCCTTTCCAACCCGGCCCTCCCCGCAGGCTTGATTCAGGGGATCGCCTCCCAGAAGCAATGGCTGGCTCTCTATGAGGTCAAGCGAGGCATCGTCGCCCACCGCAATACGTCGCGGGCGCTCAAGCTCAACCTGCTCCATTTCCTGCGATGGCGCGATTTGGCGCGGGTGCTGGAGGATCGCCTGCAGCCTCCGCCGGTGCGGCGCGCGGCCGAGACTCTCTTGAGAAAGCGGGTCGAGGAGATGTCCGTGGGCGAGAAAATCGCCTTGGCTCGAATCGCGGCTCCCGGGATCTTCTCCGCGCTGACTACCGATCTGCACCCGGACGTGATTGGCACGCTTCTCACGAACCCGCGGTTGACCGAGGAGGAGGTCGTGGCGGTGTGCGCCGAGGAACGGGCCTCACCGGCGGCGCTCTTGGCGGTGGGCACCAGCTCCCGATGGAGCGCCCATCAACCGGTAAGGATGAGCCTGTTGCGCAACCCGCGCACGCCCGCCAAGGTTTGCCTGGGGTTCCTGGATTCCCTCCCCGCCGCCGACCTGAAGGAAGTCATCGCCGCCTCCACGACGCCGAGGCTGGTCCGTGCCACGGCCCGGCAGATCCTGAAGGCGCGGGAAAACGTCGTTGACAGGAAAAAGGTGGTTTCCTAAAATGCTTTCCCTCTGCCTTCTCAGCCCTCAGACCTCTGCCCCGAGGCCCAGGCCCACGATAGGTCCTCATCCATGGCGACGTTCGGCGAGACCCTGAAGCGGGAGCGGGAGCTGCGGGAGATTTCCCTCCGGGAAGTCTCCGAATCCACCAAGATTGGGCTGAGGTATCTGGAAGCGCTGGAGGGAAACCGCTTCGATCAGCTTCCCGGCGGGCTGTTCAATAAGGGGTTCATTCGCGCCTATGCGAAATGCGTCGGCCTCGATGGCGAGGCTCTGGTGAACTCCTACCTGTACGATCTGGCGCACCGGCAGGGTCAGGGGCCGGCCCGGCCTCCCTATGCCGGCACGCCGCTGGAAGACCTGCCCCTTCCCGCTCCGGTTGTGAAGCCGAAGGCTGCACCTCGCCTGCTCTCAGGAAGGATCCTGGCCATGACCATGGCGGGGATGGTGATGCTGGCGTCCGGGGCGTGGCTGATCGTCTCCAAGCGCCCCTCCTCCGGATCCCCGCCGATCGACTCGGGAATCGCGACCAAGGCGTCAACCGAGGCGGCGGGCCTCTTGCACCCCGCCCGCAAGCCGCCCGAGCCGGAAACGAAACCGGCCGAAGCCGCTCCGCCTCCCACCCTGGAGACGGCACCCGATCTTGTGGCCGCAGAGAAGCCAAAGAAGCCGGCGGTAGCTCCCGTGACGACTCTGGGCCTCTTCGTGAACGCCTCGGAACCCACCTGGATCTCCATCCGTTGCGGCGGAGTGGAAAAGCTGAAACGCGATCTGGCTGCCGGTGAGACAGTTGCCCTTTCCTGCGACGGGGACGTGCTCCTGAGCACGGGCGATGCCGGCGCGCTTTCTCTCACCGTCGATGGGCGGGAATGCCTGCCTCTGGGTGAGAGGGGGGCCACGTTGGAAGATTTTCTCCTCAACGTGGGCCGGGCCGCCGAGATCTGTCCGCCTGAGAAGGGGAGATTCTGATGTCCACGCCGCAACTTTCCCCCCACCCATTGCTGGAGCGCGTGCTGGACCCCGCGGGACCGCGCCCTCTCAAGCTGGCGGCTGCCCGGGGCGCCCTGCCCTTGCCGCGCCAGGACATGATCGTGGCTCTGGTGCATTTGGCGGCGGGTGGGGACGCGGAGATCGCCTCCGAATCCAGGAAGACCCTCTCGGCGACTCCGGGCGAGATTCTTCTGGACCTCCTTCAGGATCCCCAGATTCCGGCGCCGGTGCTGGACCACTTTGGACGCGAGAAGAACGCCCCGGTGGAGCTGCTGCGCACCATCGTGGCGCATCCGGCAGTCTCCGACGAACTCCTGGCTCAGCTGGCGGAGTCTCCCGACCCCACGGTGCTGGACATGCTCGTGGGGAACGAGACAAGGCTCGCCGCCAACCTCGCCATCGTTCAACGACTCAAGGCCAATCCAGCCCTGGCGGGGGCCGCCCGACGGCGCATCGCCGAGCTGGAAGAGCACGTGCTGGCGAAGGTACCGGCGGATTACACCCTGCGCGAGGCGGCGGCGGTTCCCGGCGAAGAAGCGCTTCCAGGGATTTCGGAAGAGCTGCTAGGCGAGATGGGGGCGGTGCAGGAATCTCCTGTCCCTCTGCTGGAAATCCCCCTGACCCCCGAGGAGCAGGCGGCCGAGGAGGCCCTGCGGTCGACGCCCCTCTTTCAGCGCATCGCGCGGCTGACTGCGGCGGAGAAAATCCAGGCCGCGGTGAAGGGCAACGCCGAGGAGCGGGCCATTCTCGTTCGGGATCCGAGCCGCCTCGTGGCCACCACCGTGTTGAAGAGCCCCAAGCTGAGCGATCAGGAAATCGAGAGCTTCGCCAATTTGCGCAATGTCCACGATGAAGTGCTCCGGATCATAGGGAACCACCGGCAATGGACCAAGACCTACGGCGTGGCCCACGCCCTCACCCGCAATCCACGAACGCCCACCGGTATCTCCTTGACCATGCTGAATCGCCTCGTAAATCGGGACCTGAAGAACCTCTCCCTCGACAAGAACATTCCGGAAGTCATCCGGCGCTCCGCCAAGCGCCTCTACGATCTGCGCACGCAGCCGCAATCCAAGCAGAAGAGGAAGTAGGCCCCCATGAGGCTCCTTAAATCCGTCCGCAGCCAGCTCGGCAACTATCACCTCAAGTCCGGCATCTATCATTTTTATCGCAATGAGTTCAAGCAGGCCATCGATTTCTTCGCTAAGGCGCTGCAGAACTCCGAAAAACTCGACGAGGCGGATCTGCGTATGATCCGCTACTACCTGACGCAGACTCATATCACGGCGGGCGAGCTGGCGGAGGAGGCGGGTGAGCTGGGGAGGGCCATCGAGTCCTACGAGGCGGCGCTGGGCGATTCGCCCGATTACCCGGACCTGCATTTCCGGATCGGCCTCCTGAGAGTGCGCCTGGGGGAGATGGACAAAGCGGTGGCCGCCTTCCGCAGCGCGGTCGAAGTTCACCCGACCTACCTGGAGGCTCATACCCACCTGGCCTTCGCCCTGCTCTCCTGCGCGCGACCGAATGAGGCGCTGGAAGAATTCGAAAAGGTGCGATCTCTGACGCTGGCGACGCTGGAAGAGCCTTATCAGGAGGCCCTGGCAGCGGCGGGGCGGGGCGACCTGGCGGAGACGGCAGAGCGGATGCGGGACGCTTTCCAGCGAAGGCCCCAGAGTTTCGCGTATCATTACCGCCGGGGACTGAAGGCCCTGCAGGCAGGTCGGTATGAATCTGCGGTGGAGGATCTCAAGCAGGCGGTGATGTTCAATCCCCGCTTCGCCGACGTCCACAATTACCTGGGTGTAGCCTACGGCGAGCTGGAACAGCGCCCCGCCGCCATTGCCGAGTTTCGCCAGGCCATCGAGTGCAACCCCGATTACCTGGTGGCCCGGTTGAATCTGGCATTCAGCCTGGCGGAGGGGAACGAAACCAAGGAGGCCGTGGCCGAGCTGACCGCGGTGCTATCCAAGGAGCCCACCAATCAGGCGGCGCGGGTCAAGCTCGAGGAGCTCACGCAGGAACGGGAAGAACGCACGAGGATGTCATGAAGGTGATCGCGGCGGGCCTTACCGACGTGGGGCGCAAGCGCCAAGGCAATGAGGACTTCTTCCACATCGACACCGATCGGGGGCTGTTCATCGTGGCCGACGGTATGGGAGGCCACGTGGCGGGCGAAGTGGCTTCCAAGCTGGCGGTGCAGACCATCGAGGAATTCATGCGGGTTTCCGACAGCGACTCGGAGATCACCTGGCCTTTCGAATTCGACGAGAGCCTCTCCCAGGGAGGCAACCGGATCCAGGCCGCCATCCAGCTGGCGAATCGGGAAATCGTCCGGCACATGCAGAGCCGGGAGGAGCACCGGGGAATGGGTACCACGGTGGTCACCGCGGTGGTGGCGGACGACGCCTGCTACGTCGGCCATGTGGGGGATTCTCGGGCCTATCTAATTCGCGAGGGCAGCATCGAACAGCTCACCCGGGATCACACCTTCGTGAACGAGCAGGTGGAAAAGGGATTCATGAGCAAGGCCGAGGCCGACCGCCATCCCGCCAGGAATATCCTCACCCGTGCCGTGGGGAGCGCCGAGGATCTCACCGTGGACCTCTCCGAGACGCACCTGAAGCCCGGGGACTTCGTCCTGCTCTGCTCCGACGGTCTCAGCTCCATGGTAGAGGACGCAGACATCCTGAAGGTCGTCCAGGAGAAGGGAGCCAGTTTGGAGGAAGCCTGCCGGAGCCTCGTGGCCCTCGCCAACGAGCATGGCGGCTGGGACAACGTGACCGCCGTCCTCATTCACGCCCCTTAGGCCGGTCCCCTAGCGAACTTCATAGATCTCGAAGACGTGGCCCACCACCGTCCGGGGGGTGGCCTTCGCCAGCCAGTTGCCCGACCCCTCCCCATAGGATCGCTCCAGCTCCGAACGGGCACGCGCCACGCACTGGGCGCTCAGGATGTAGGTCCCGGGGGTGGGCAGCGAAAGGAGACCTCCCACCGTGATCTCTTTCCCGCGAATTCCGTAGTAGGCTGGATCACCGCTCCCGAAATAGCAGAAACGAAAATCGGGCACGGGGTTCTCCCGGAGATACTCCCGGAGCTCAATGAGCCCCTGGCCCCAGTCCAGATTGGAATCGTCCAACCAGCGGGAGCCCCGCGCCGGAATTCCGGTGATCTGATTGAAGTAAGAGAGATGATCCGGCCAGATGAGGGCGAATTCCGCGGCCGACCAGACCACCAACACCGCCAGAATTCCCTTGACCCAGAGCCTTGCCGATTCAACCGCCGGTGCCAGCCGGCCGGTGAAGATCATGAGGAAGGGATAACAGGGGATCAGATAGCGGACGCCGAGATTGTCCGCGGTCAG
>QHVQ01000030.1 GCA_003222305.1 Acidobacteriota bacterium
GGCCACCGCGTCCGCGGTCCGAGCCAAAGGGAGACGGGTCCGGTGCACGTACCAAAGACCCACCGCGCAGGCGAGAACGAACCCGCCGTAGAAGACGCCTGCGGAGCGCCAATTGTAAAGGATTTCCATTTTGTGCCGCCAATAGTAGGGCAGCTCCACCAATACCAGAAGGAGCTTGGCCCCCACAATCCCCGAGAGAAGTGTCCAGATACCCAGATCGATCATTCGCGTGGGATCGATTCCCTCGCGCTTCGCGTAGGCCATGGAAACGCTAGGAAGGCCACGGCGTAGAAGAGGCCGTAGGTACCCAGTGTAAACTGGCCCAGCTTCCCGAGATGAAGGTCCCACAGGACGGGGTACATACGAACCTCAGGCGGCGGGAGCGGCGCGCCGCTCTCTCCGGAACAGATCCAGCACCAGGGTGAAGACGCCGAGACAGATGGAAGAGTCCGCCAGGTTGAATGCCGGCCAGTGGTGGCCCGCGAGTGAAAAGTCGAGGAAATCCACCACATGTCCATAAGCAATTCGGTCGTAGAGATTGCCCATGGCACCTCCCAGGATCAGCGAGAGTCCTACCTGGATCATGATCTCGCTCTCGTGGGTGCGGGACTGAAACAGGAGGATCAGGAGGATGGCCAGCACCGGAATGGTGATGAAGATAAGCCCGCGCAGCGGCGAAGCCATGCCTGCCATGAGGCCGAAGAGGGCACCGGTGTTGGCCACGTGGGTCAGGTGAAAGAAATCCTCTATGACGGGGACCGATTCATAGAGCGGGAGGCGAGAGACTACCAGGGTCTTGGAGAGACGATCCATAGCGAAAAGGAAGAGGCTGAAGGTTAGATAGAGGAGCCGAGGAAGTGTGCCGCGGACAGGCATCATGGAAGAGGGCCGCCCCGGATCTCCTCCAGGGCCGAGGCACACCGGCCGCAAAGGGTGGGATACTCCGGATGGATGCCGCGATCCCGGCGAAAGTTCCAGCACCGCTCGCACTTATCACCAGGGGCTTTGCGGATTTCGATCCGGAGGTCGGTAAGCGCTTTAGCGGCGTGGCGCTCGGGGGATGCGGCCCCCAGCTCAACTTCGGAGACGATGAACAGCGCAGGGAGATCGGGGCGATAGGCTCGGAGCAACTCCAGAAGGTCGCCGCGGGCATCCAGCACCACCCAAGCCTCCAGAGAATTGCCGATTCGCTTCTCGTTGCGGGCCACTTCCAGCCGCTTCAGCACTTCTTCCCGGACCTGGGCTAGCCTCTCCCAGCGTCCCAGCAATTGCGGCTCGTCGGGAAGAGGCACGCTCTCCGGCAGCTCTTGCAGGTGGATCGAGGAGAGAAGAGCCTCTCCCTCGCCGAGATGATTCATCCGCTGCCAGGTCTCCTCTGCCGTGAAGCTGAGCACGGGCGCCATGAGTCGGCACAACAGATCCAGAATCAGGTGCAAGGATGTCTGGGCCGATCGGCGCGCGGGCGAAGCGGGGCTCGAGGTGTAGAGGCGGTCCTTGAGAATGTCCAGGTAGAAGGCACTTAGGGTCACCGCGCAGAAGTGATTCAGGGCATGGTAGATTTGGTGGAATTCGTAGCCCTCGTACGATCGTCGGGCGCGATCCAATAGGGCGTTCGCCTGATGGAGCGCCCATCGATCGATCTCCAAAAGCCTCTCCGGCGGAACGGAGTCCCTCTCCGGCCGGAAATCGTAAAGGTTTCCCAGTAAGAATCGGCAGGTGTTGCGAATCTTGCGGTAGGCTTCGACGTTGCGCGCCAGGATTTCGTCGGAAAGGCGCATGTCCTCCAGGTAGTCCACCATGCAAACCCACAGGCGCAGGATGTCAGCGCCATACTTTTTCACGATATCCTGTGGAGAAATGACGTTCCCCAGGGATTTCGACATCTTGCGACCCTCGCCGTCCAGTGTGAATCCGTGGGTCACCACTCCACGGTAGGAGGGGGTTCCTCGTGCGTGGGTGGCCACGAGAAGAGAGGACTGGAACCAGCCTCGGTACTGGTCGGTTCCCTCCAGATAAAGATCCGAGGGCCATTCATGGGAGGCCAGCGCCGCGAAGCTGGAGACTCCCGACTCAAACCAAACATCCACGATGTAGCGCTGGGGTCGCAGCCTATCCCGCCGTCCGCACGAGGGACAGGTGGTGGCGGGCGGGAGGAAACGATCTACCATGGCTTGCGGTGATGGATAGTCTTTGAACCAGCAGTCTGAGCCCTCCTCCCTGAACACATCCGCGATGCGCCGAAAACTGGCTGAATCGCGGATGAAGGCGGAGGGCTGTCCCGGAAAACAGCTTGCGCATGCGAACACAGGGATTGGCACTCCCCAAGTCCGCTGGCGCGAGATGCACCAGTCGGGACGGTGGGTGACCATGTTCCCGATGCGGACGCGGCCGGCCTCGGGAAGCCAGCGCACTTCCTCGATGGCCTCAAGGGCCTTCTTCCGCAAATCCCCAAAATCCAGCGCAATGAACCACTGATCGGTGGCGCGGAAGATCACAGGGTTGCGACAGCGCCAGCAATGAGGGTACGGATGTCGGAAGATCTCTCGGTGGAGCAGTAAACCGCGCCGGGCCAGATCTTCCTGGATCCAATCATTGGCCTCCCAGACCCGCAGGCCGTCGAGGGCTTGCACATAAGGATCGGTCGAGTCGAAGGCGGCGGCCACGAACCGCCCCTGATCGTCCAGGGGGGTATAGGGGGGGAGACCATAACGGGCGCCAATCTCAAAGTCCTCCGCTCCGTGGCCCGGAGCGGTGTGGACACATCCTGTCCCCTGGTCCAGCGTGACATGCTCCCCCAGCACCAGCAGGGAATAGGGTCGATCCTTCTGGGGGTAAGGTCGGAGGGCCCGACCCAGCTTCACTATTTCCCTCCCCGGAAGCGTGCCAAGGCTCGCAGCCACCCTCAGCCCACAGGTCCGCGCCACTTCCTCGACCCGCTCCCGGGCCATGATCAACACCTCGGAGCCCAGATCCACCAGATCGTAGGCATAGTCGGGATGGAACGCGATGGCGAGGTTGGCCGGAAGCGTCCAGGGGGTGGTGGTCCAAATCAGGATTGAAAGATTTCGGTCAGCGATAGAAGTAAAGCGCTGGCGCATTTCGGGAGACTCGAGTTCGAACCGAACATAGATGGAAGGGGAGGAGTGGTCTTGATACTCCACCTCCGCCTCCGCCAGAGCGGTCTCGCACGAACCGCACCAATGCACCGGCATCTTGCCGAAGTAGGCAGAACCGGAGGCAAAGAAGCTCCCCAGAAGCTCCACAATCACTGCTTCATACTCGGGGTCCAGGGTAAGGTAAGGTGTGGACCACTCGCCGAAGATCCCCAGACGCCTGAACTCCTCCCTCTGAATGTCGATGAATTTTTCCGCATAGGTGCGGCAGATTGCGGATCTCTAGGGGCTTCATACCGCGCTTGCTCTCTCCCAACTCGCGGTCCACTCGGTGTTCGATGGGAAGACCATGGCAATCCCATCCTGGGCGAAAGGCCGCGTCGTAACCCATCATGTTCCTCGACTTGACCACCATGTCCTTCAGGATTTTATTGAGCGCTTGCCCGAGGTGGATATTCCCGTTGGCATAAGGGGGTCCGTCGTGAAGCAAAAACCGCGGGCGTCCCTTCCGGGCCTCGCGGAGCTTCGCGTAAAGCTGGAACTCCTCCCAGCGGCGCAGTAGCACAGGCTCCCGCTCGGGGAGGTTGGCCTTCATGGGGAAGTCGGTCCGCGGAAGATTGACCGACTGCTTGATGTCGAGGACGGGCTTCAAGCGAGACTCCGGGAAGGCGGGGGGACGGCCTCCGGGCGGTCCCGGCCGCGACGGCGCCTTGCAATCGTGGGCGCGGGCAGCGCAATCTAACATCACCCCTCGCAAAGATCAAGGAGGGTGCGGCCGTATTGACGGACCTGCGGGGCTGTGATAAGTTGCGCCATCCCAAATGATTACGGAGTCTCGATGAGCGAGATCTATCTCGACCACAACGCTTCCGCTCCGGTGCGAGAGCAGGTTCGGATGGCGGTGCGCGAGGCCCTTGAGGATCGCTATGGCAACCCTTCGAGCATTCACCGGCGAGGGCACCGGGCCAAAATGCTGATGCAAGGAGCGCGGGAATCCGTGGCGTCTCTCCTGGGGGGAAAAGCCGAGGAGATCGTCTTTACCAGCGGAGGCACCGAGTCCAACAATCTCGCCATCTTCGGAGTGGCATTGGCGCGCCCCCCGGCCCACCTGATCGTGACAGCAGTAGAGCATTCTTCGGTTCTGGAGCCTGCGCTTGAATTGCAGCGCCGGGGCTGGCGGGTGTCGCGAGTCGGCTGCGACCCTGAGGGATGGGTGGCCCCGGAAGCGGTCCTGCAGGCGGTGAGCGCCGAGACCGTCATGGTTTCCATGATGCATTCCAACCATGAGGTCGGGACACTCCAGGACGTGGGCGCCGTGGCGGAGGGGCTTCGCGGAAGCGGTGTTCTCCTACACTGCGATGCCGTTCAGAGCGCTGGGAAAGTCCACCTCGATGTCCAGGAACTGGGTGCGGACCTGATGTCCGTGTCGGCCCACAAGATCGGAGGAGCCGCTGGAGTCGGGTGTCTGTGGATCCGGAGCGGTATCGAGCTCGATCCGATCGTGCGCGGGGGATCTCAGGAGACCAACCGTCGCGCCGGCACTCCGGCACTGTCGCTCATCGCCGGATTTGGGGAGGCGGCGCGGCTGGCGGGGGAGGAGTTGATTGAGGAGCTGGAGCGCGTGGGACGGCTTCGGGACCTGATGGAAGAGGAACTCCGCACCAGGCTTCCGGGGGTCAGGCTTCATGGCACGGGCCGGAACCGCCTGCCCAACACCACTAATTTTGCCCTGCCAGGCTGGCGCGGGGAAGACCTGGTGGTGGCGCTGGATTTAGAGGGGATCGCCATCTCCACCGGTTCCGCCTGCGCGGCGGGAACCGTCCGTCCCTCTCACGTGCTATTGGCCATGGGCTGCTCCGCGGAGGAGGCAGGATCGGCGCTTCGGGTGAGCCTAGGGCACGCGAGCCGGCAGGAGGACGTTGCACGATTCCTGGGAGCGCTCAAGAGGATTGTGCGGGAAGGGGAAGATGCGCTCATGGTAGACCGGGCACACGAAGAAGAGCCCTCAGGTTCGCCGCGCGTACCGGGGGGAGAGGCGAGAACGTGAACGCCGACAGGCTTGGGCACGACCGGCGCAAGGATCGCATTGCTGCCGCCATGAGCGGCGGAGTGGACAGCTCCGTGGCCGCCCTGCTCCTTCACCGGCAGGGGGAATCGCTGGTAGGTATTTCGCTCCAGCTTTATGACGCTGGGGGCCCCCACCCGGGGCGCTTTGGTCGCTGCTGCTCCCCGCGCGACTTTATGGACGCCCGAGAGGTGGCCGAGAGGATCGGTTTTCCCTTTTATGTCCTGAACATGGAACGCGAGTTTCGTGAATCGGTGATCGACGATTTTGTCGACCAATACCGTCAGGGGAAAACCCCGCTTCCCTGCGCCCGCTGCAATACCCAGGTGAAATTCGGGGAGCTGATGGATCGGGCTGGCACCCTCGGATGCACCCAGGTGGCCACGGGACACTATGCCCGGCTGCATTGGGACCCGGTGGCGGAGCGAACTAGACTACTTCGATCGAAAGACCGGGAAAAGGACCAATCCTACTTTCTCTTCGGACTTACAAGCTCGCAGCTCGACAGGGCTCGTTTCCCCTTGGGTGATCTTGACAAGCAGTCGGTGCGGCAGCTGGCGCGGGAAGCGGGCCTGGCGGTCGCGGAAAAGCCTGAAAGTATGGACATCTGTTTCGTGCCTGAGGAAGGCTACAGGGGTTTCATCGAGAAAGAGTTGGGTGAGGTGCCGCGGGAGGATGGGGAAATCGTGAACTCCGAGGGCAAACTCCTGGGCCGGCACAGCGGGATTCACCGTTTCACGGTTGGACAGCGCCACGGCCTGGGTCTCGCCACCGGGGTCTCCCTGTATGTCTTGGAGATTCAGCCAGAGTTCCGGAGGATCGTGGTGGGAGGTCGCGAGGCGCAGACCCGTGGCAGTTGCCATGTGCCGGCGCCGAACTGGATCGGCATCAACGCCCCCCCCGGGCCCGTGGATGCCGTGGTCCAAATTCGTCATCGTCATCCGGGTGAAGAGGCTACGCTATGGCCGGATCTCCGCGGCGGCGTCACGGTCCGGTTCCGTGATCCTCAACGCGCCATCGCCCCTGGACAGGCCGCGGTCTTCTACCGGGATGACGAAGTCCTCGGGGGCGGCACCATCCAGTCCGCGAATTGACTCTGCTTTCGGGGCGGCGGTATATTCAGTGCGCCATCGCGGGCGGGCATAGCTCAGGTGGTAGAGCGCGAGCTTCCCAAGCTTGAGGTCGCGGGTTCGAACCCCGTTGCCCGCTCCATTCCAGTAATTCCGCGATCGCCGCCAAGGCTAAGGGGTCGACTCGTCATCATGCTGTTCCGAAAGCGCCCATCAGGATCGTCCCCGAGTGGAGCTGCAGCAGCCGGGCGCCTGTTCGGAGGACGCACAGAGGAGACTCCCTCCAGCGTCATCGGACGCAACACGCGCTTTCGGGGCGAAATTCGAGGGGCTGGCTCTTTGGTGATTCGTGGCCAGGTGGAGGGCTCCCTCCTCCTGCGGGACCAGCTCACGGTGGAGCCGGGGGGCTGGGTCAAAGCCAGCGTCTCTGCCCCTCAGATGATCCTCGGCGGAGCCGCCGAGGGCGAGATCCGGATTCGGGAAACACTGACGCTCCAGTCCTCCGGCATGCTGGAGGGCTCCACGGAGAGTGGAGCACTTCTGGTGGCCGAGGGCGCTATCCTGAAGGGGATCATCCGCCGAAGTGGATTCGGCGCGGACAACCCACCCGACCAGTCAACCCCCTGACGTTAATTCGCAGCCTGCCTGACATTTCACGTCACACCCTTGACACCTCCTTCCAGGCTCAGTCTCCAACTTCTTTAGGGGAGGGGAGTTAGGGAGCCACGTCTGGACCGATCTCTTGGCACACCTCTTGCCATTGCCCCCGGAAGACCCCAGCGGCGCCCATGGGCCATCCCGGCATGGGGAAGGAGGACTCCGACGTGAAAGAAAAGATTCTCATCATCGACGACGACGCGGGCGTCCGACAGGTGCTCGCAGATTCGCTCACCGCGCTGGGCTACGCGGCACGTGATCTGGAGAGCGGCGATCGGGTTCTTGGAACTATCCGGGAGTCGGGATGCGACCTCGTGGTCCTGGACATGATACTTCCTCGGGTGGACGGCATGGAAGTGCTCCAGGAAGTCCATCGCCATCACCCGGATCTCCCCGTCATCATGATCACCGGCTACGCCTCCGTGGAGACGGCCATCAAAGCGATGAAGATGGGCGCTTTCGATTACGTAGTGAAACCCTTTCGCATGGAGGAGGTCGAGTTGGTGGTGGCCAAGGCCCTGGAGCGCAGTCGCTTGAAACGCGAAAACCTTCTCTTGCGCCGTCAGATCGAGAACCAGTACGGCATGGGCGCCTTGGCGGGTGGCAGCCCCGCCATGAAAAAGATTCTGTCGATTCTCGAACAAGTGGCTTCCACCCGTAGCACGGTGCTCATCACGGGCGCCGTGGGCACGGGGAAGGAGCTCGTGGCGCGGACTCTCCATTTCAACAGCGAGCGGAAGGACCATCCTTTCGTCTCGGTAGCCTGCGGTGGAATTCCCGAGGGACTCCTGGAGGACGATCTTTTCGGTCATGTGCGCGGAGCCTTTCCCGATGCGGTCGCCGACCGCCAAGGACGCGTGGAAATGGCCGCCGGCGGGACTCTTTTTCTGGACGACGTGGACGCTTTGAGCCCGGGGCTGCAAGCAAAGATCCTGCGGGTGCTCAACGACCGGGAAGTTTTTCCCTTAGGGGCCAAGGAGAAGGTAGCGGTGGACGTGAGGGTCGTCGCGGCGTCCCGACAGGACTTGAAGACCCTGGTGACCGAGGCACGGTTCAGGGAAGACTTGTATTACCGTCTGAATGTCATCGCCATCCATCTCCCTGAACTGGTGGAGCGTGGCGAGGATCTCCCGATGCTCATCAACCATTTCGTGCATAAGTACAGCCGGGAAATGGGGACCCCTCCGCCGCGATTCTCAGCGGAGGCCATGCGTGCCATGGGAGAGTTTCCCTGGCCCGGCAATGTCCAACAACTGGAAAACGTCGTGGAGCGCGCGGTGGCTCTGTCCCGCGGCCGGGAGGAGATTACGCTTGAGGATCTGCCTCGGGAGATCCAGGAGGCTGTGGCCACCCCCATGCCCCTCGTCCGTGTGGGAGGTGAAGGGGTGTCTCTCGACGCCATCATGGCGGAATACGAGGAGAAAATGCTTCTCCAAGCGCTGGAGAACACCGGTTGGGTGAAGACCCGGGCGGCGGAGCTCCTCAAAATCAAAAGGACCACGCTGATTGAAAAGATGAAGCGCTTGGGCATCCCCCTGAAGAAGAACGGACACGGGCGTGGCTCCGAGGATTTGGCCGCACGGGAGGAGGGGCATCCGCTGGGCGTCGCGGGAAAGGCTCGCACCGCCTGAATCCCCCGCCCGGCTTGATTCCTGCGGGAGGGGTATGGTACCGTGCGCTTGGTCCTCGGGTCCGCGCGCGTAAGAATTCCCGGAGTGGCAAGGCGTTCGGAAGTCCGCGATTTCCCGGCCCCGGCCGGGGAAGGCTGGATGGCGAAGATTCACCCTGCCAACTCCGATCCCCTCTCGGGGCCTGCGGTCCAGGTCATCTCACCCTTCCTCTTCTCAAGGAATCCAGGTCCCATGAGAGACCGGGCGCCGGGGCGGTTTCCCTATCGATGCTTTGCCGTTTTTGTCCCCTTCGAGCTCGTGCGACTCCTCCTCGCGCCATGCACGTCTGGCTCGCGACTCGCCCCGAGACTGCAGTGGCTTGCTGACCGGAGGCAGTGGACATGATAGGCCCGGGCGGTAAGGCGTGCCGTGTGCTGTTGGTGGACGACGACCGGGAGATCGTGGAGATGACCCGGATGATCCTGGAAAGCGGAGGCTACCAGGTTACCCAGGCCCTTTCCGGAGAAGAGGCACTCCGGGAGGCGGCCTCTGAAAGACCCGACCTCATCCTGCTGGACATCAACATGCCGGGAATGGACGGGTGGGAAACCCTCAAAATCCTCAAGGTGGACGAGGGTACCCGGGAAATCCCCGTAGCCATGTTCTCCATTAAGCTCGAGCTGCGGGACAAACTCCAGGGTCTCAAGCAGGGGGCCTTCGACTACATCACCAAGCCCTTTTCCTACGACGAGATTCTGGAACGGGTCCGGCACATCTTCGAAAAGCTCGGCGCTTCCGGAGGAAGCTAAATGCCCGGCGATAGAATTCAGCCAGGCGCCCCCGACCCGCGGCGAGTGCTCCTCGGTCTTCGGAGCGCACTGTACGACGGCAACACCGGGCTCTATGCCTTTCCCTACCACTTCGATCAATTGCAGCGGATGGTGGAATACCGGCCCACCCTTGGCATCCTCTCGCTGGAGATCTTCGATTTCGATCGCATCGAGTGGCTCTGCGGCTGGCAGACCTTCGACGCGATTCTGAAGGGCATGGCGGAAGCGCTGGCGGCCCTGAAGGGTTCGGCCTATCCGGTCAGCGGCCTGCTTGCCTCGGCGGGAGTGCATGGGGGCGCGTTTCTGCTGTTTCTCCCTGAAAACTTCCTGGGGTCGGAGCTCAGCCTCGCCGACCTGGAAACCATGGCAGGCAGGATCTCGCGGAAGATTCACCGCGCAATCTGTCACCGTATTCCCGAAGAGCTCTCTCCCGAAGTGGAGATCAGCGGCGGGTATTCGGTGCTGCGCTGCGAGCCAGTGTTCCGCATCGAGCGGCTCATTTATCGAGGGATCGAGGAGGCCCGGTCCGTTGCGGCCCGGGCGGTCCACCGCGACGAGCTCAAGCGGGGGGCCGAGCTCAGGCAGATCATCCGGGCGGGCCTGGTGGAGACCTACTTTCAGCCCATAGTCCATGTGCAATCGGGAGAAGTATTCGGCTATGAGGCCTTGACCCGGGGGCCCCGGGGCTCCATGTTCGAGACACCGAAGGTCATGTTCGGATTCTCGGATCGCCTCCGGCTTTCTCCGCTACTGGACGGAGTCTGCCGGAAGCGTGCGCTCTTGTCGGCGCGGGGAATGGCCGTGGGGCAGAAGCTCTTCCTGAACTCCCTGGCCTCGACCCTCTCCGATCCACGGTTCGCTGAAGGGGAGGCCGAGGCGCTACGATGGGACGGGGCGCCTATGGCGTCCGATGTGGTCCTTGAGATTACCGAGCGGACCGGGATCGACAACTTCGAGACCTTTGGACGTCGCCTCGAGCGGATCCGCGCACGGGGATTCCAGCTGGCCATCGATGATGTGGGAACGGGTTACTCCAGCCTACAGACCATCTCCGAAGTCCGTCCCGAATTCCTCAAAATCGATCACTCCCTGGTGAAGAACATTCATCAGAGCCTCATCAAGCAGGAAATCGTCGCCTCCATCCTGCAGATTGGAGCGCGCATCGGATCCCGGGTGATCGCGGAAGGAATCGAGGTGGAAGAAGAGCACGAAATGATCCGAGCCTTTGGCGTCCAGCTCGGCCAGGGATTTCTTCTCGGTGCGCCGGAGCCCCATCTGGCGGGGGCCAAAGGCTCCGGAGCGCCTGGGCACTGATTCGGACGCGCTGACCGAGGCCGAAGGGAACGCGAGACAACTATGGTCATCTCAAGAGCATGGCTTCCGCTTGCGGGCTCGGGGCCATCCTTTCCCACGGAGGACCTCCTCGCGTCATGGATGGGCGATCCCTCCGGCCGTCTCCTGCTGCTCGTGATTTTTCTCACTCTGCTTCTCTTGTCTCTCCTTTTGATCCTGGTCCCACTGCTCCGCCGCCGCTCGAACCTGCTCCTTCGCAGACTCACTACCTGGGTGGAGCGAATACGCCTTGGCGAGCGGTCGGAAGATTTCTCCACCGCGGAACTGAACGAAGAGGAACGAGCCCTGGTGAGGAGCCTGGAGCGGCTCCTCGGAGAAATGCTGGAGCGGGCCCGAGGCCTGGAGGAGGATCGACTCCGCCTGGAATCGATCCTGAATGCGCCGGCTGACGTGGGTATTCTCGCTACCGATGGTGAAGGCCACGTGAGGTTTGTGAGTCGCGCCGCATCCGCTCTTCTGGGGTATTCGCCCGGAGACCTCGTGGGTCGCAGTGTGGAGGTGCTCTTCCCCGAGGAGTCTTGGAATGATATCGTCCCACGTCTGGCCCGGAGATCGCTCAGGGAGAGTGGGCTGACGCTTCGCACGGAAATCCTACGTAAGGACCGGTCTCGACTCTCCATCGCCCTTTCCATCGTTCCTGCCTCCGTGCCCGGAGATTCCAGCCGCTTCGTAGCCCTCTTGCGGGATGCCAGCGCCGAGTCGTCACGGGAACAGCAGCTGGAGGAAGCTGAAGAACGACTGAAGAGCTTGATGCAGGCAATTCAAGAAGCCGTGCTGATCGTGGGAGAGGGGAGAATCCTCTATGCCAACGCCCAAGCCGAGGAGCTTCTGGGACGGCCCCGGAGCGAACTGGCAGGCCGATCTTTCAAGGAGGCCGTGGCCCCGGAGGACCTGCTCATGAGTCTCTATCGCGTCGAGCGGGCGCTCTCGCAAGGCGGGCCCGAGGAATTCGCGGCGAGGTTGATTCCAACCGCCGGGACCTCCCACCCCAGGGAGGTGCGCATCCGGCTGACCCGGATCGAATCGAAGAGCGGAAGGACTTTGCTTGCGACCTTGCGTGACGAGAGTGAAGGGCGTCGCATGGAACAGGTATTCGAGGCCAGTCGCAGCCTGTTGGACGCCACGTTGGATTCCACCTCTGACGGGATCCTAGTCCAGGAATCGTCCGGGGGGAACCGGGTCACCATCCTGGTGAACCGGAGCCTTGAGACCCTTCTGGGGGTGCCCGGAAGAGAGATTCTCTCCTGGTCGGAGGACCGCCTTTTGGAAGAGCTCGTGGCTCGCGGCGCACCCGGAGAAACCCTCCGGAACCTGGCCGCCCCGCATGCGAACGATTCGGACACAAGCGTGGTCCTGGATCTCACGTCCCCGTCCCCGCGCAGCCTTGAGGTAACTTGCACGCCGCTGGTGATGCCCGGTGAAGCCAGGAAGGGACGAGTCTTCTCGTTCAGGGACATCAGTGCACGCCGAGCTACCGAGAGAGCCCTGCGGGAAAGTCACGAAGCCCTCGCTACCTCGCAGAAGCGGCTCGAGCACACGGTGGCGGATCTGGAAGCGACCCGCAAGGACCTGGCAAAACGCAATGAGGAACTGGAAAAGCTCAATCGCGAGCTGCGCTCTCTCGACGAAATGAAATCCAGTCTCCTGGCCAATGTGTCCCATGAACTGCAGACGCCCCTGGTGCTCATTAAGGGCTACACAGAGATGATCCTGAAGCGAAAGATCGGCCCCCTGACTCCGGAGCAGGAGAAGGGTCTCTCCGTCGCCCTGAAGAACATCGATCGTCTCGTGGAGATGATCGACAACCTCCTGGATTTCTCCCGGATGGAGCGCGGCGAATCGCCGCTGGATCTGGAGGAATTTCCCCTTTGGCAGGCTATCGACGAGGTGGTGGAACTGGTGCGTGAGAAGCTCAAGGAGAAGGGCCTCTCGCTCACCACCGAGTACGCGACCGATGATCTCATGGTTCGCGCCGATCGAGGGAAGATCCTACAGGTCCTCATCAACCTCCTCTCCAATGCGATCAAGTTCAACCGGGAGGGGGGGAGAATCGGCATCCGAGTGTCCGCGGGGGAGCGGGGGAGCCTGGGAGTCGAGATTCGGGACACGGGGATCGGAATCCCCTCGGAGGAGAGGGACAGGATTTTCGAGCGGTTCTACCAGGTGGATGCCTCGCCCGGGCGACGAGCGGATGGAACCGGGATCGGGCTCGCCATCGTCCGCGACATTCTCGCCCTGCACGGGAGCTCCATCCGGGTGGAGAGTCAGGTGGGCGAGGGCACCCGATTCTTCTTTACTCTTCCTCTGGGAAGGGCGCCATCGCCTCCCCGTCCCGCCGACGGACGGTCTCGAACGTCCCGGCCCGAGGGGCTGGGCCAGCCCCAGCGGCGCTGACGCACGGCCACATCCTCTTCGGATCAGGGCGCGACGCGCTGCCGGAAAGCCTCGTAAAGGATAATGGCCGTGGCCGCTGCCACATTCAGGGATTCCACCGATCCCCCGAGTGCGACGGTGAGTCGAAGATCAGCTGCCTCCACTCGCTCGCGGGACACCCCCTCGCCTTCATTCCCCACGACGACCGCCAGAGCTCCCCGAAGATCCGCCTCATGAGGCGGAACGCCGCCCCGCGCTAGCGCCACCGCGGTGCGCATGCTTTGGGCGCGGCTCAGTCGCCGCCACTCGTCTGGGTCGGGGAAGGGGCAGGTTGGAAGGTGCAGAATCGACCCGGCGGAAGCCCGCACCGCCCGGGTGTGATAGGGATCCGCGGTACCAGCGGTCGTGAGCAGCGCCGTCACGGAGGCGGCCCCTCCCAGTCGGACGAGGCTTCCCAGGTTCCCTGGATCCTGGACCCGATCGGCCACCAGCACCAGGGGACGGCGGGCTGCTCCGAGGAGACTCTCCAACGCCCCATGAGCCATGCGGAACAAGGCCAGAATCCCTTGATCGGCGGCGCCGGGCGCCAACTGGTTCAACAGCGAATCCGAGAGGACGGCTACGGGGATTCCGTGCCGCCGCGCGCCGCGGAGAAACGATTTCAAAGAGGGCTGAACGGACGCTGTCTCACCCAGGACCAGCTGGACCACGCGGCCAGGTTGGTGGAGCGCCTCCTCCACGAGCTTGAAGCCCCAGACGAGGAACTTTCCTTCCTGACGTCGCGTGTCCGGATCACGGTCCAGCTTCTGGAGGTGGCGGAAGAGCTGGTTCTTCCGACTGGCGATGAGGTCGGGCATGCTAGGATGGATTCCAAAAAAAGGGAGAATTCGGGTGAAGCGGCTGCAAATCGGTTTCGATGGCCCTGCGGATCGACAGGCTCTTGACGAGGCGGTGGAGGTACTCTTCCGAGGGGGTCTGGTGGTCTTTCCCACGGAGACCATTTACGGGATCGGATGCGATCCGCGCGATCTGCTGGCATTGGAACGGCTCTTTCGCCTCAAGCACCGCGGCTTCTCTCACCGGATTCCCTTTGTGGCGGCGGACCCGGCCCAGGCTGAGCTGCTCGCCCCGCTCCAGGACTTGCGGGCGAAAAGGCTGGTCGAGCGGTTCTGGCCGGGCCCTTTGACATTGGTGCTCCCCCGACGCGAATCCGTTCTTTTGGCCCGCTGGGACTGGGGGTCAAGCATCGCCCTTCGAGTACCAGGCAGCACCCTCGTGCGGGATCTGGCTCGACGGGCAACCCTGCCGCTTCCCGCGACCAGCGCCAATCTCAGCGGCGGACCCTCGGTATCGGATCCCGCCGTCCTGGTCCCATCATTCTTGGAAGGCATTGACCTCCTCCTCGATGCGGGTCCGCTTCCTCCGAGTCCACCCTCGACCGTGGTGGATCTCACCGGCGAAGCCCCCCGGATCCTCCGGGAAGGCGCGATCGACGCCGAAACCCTGGCGCCGTACCTCACCCTCTCCCGAGGGCGCTAGCGAAGGCTGACCTGCTCCAGGACGTAGAAGTCGGCGGAGGGGGTCAGCGTGAATCCCTGGACCCTCCTCCGGAGAACCGCCACGTTGGATTTGTGCCAGAGATTGAAGTACGGCAGCTCCTCCGCGAGGATCGACTGAATCCTGGAGTAGGCGCGCCGCCTCTCCTCTACGGTGCGGGCGCGGGTCCCCTCGATCAGCAACCGATCCACCTCGGGATTCCGGTACCTGACCCGGTTGGATCCCGCCGGCGGGAGATAGCCGGAGCCGAAGCGCAGCCGGAAGACATCGGGGTCCAGCAGCTGGGTCCACTGCAGCGAAAAGATCTGAAACCGGCCTGCCTTGATGTCGTCGTAGAAGGTGCCCCATTCGTAGCTCCGGATTTCCAGGTCAATTCCCACCCGCTTCAGCTGCTCTTGAAAAACGCTGGCCTGCTCGCGGGCCAGCTCCGCGGTCGTGGTCTTGTAGGTGAGCTGGAAGCGGGAGCGAGGCCCCGCTCCGTCTGGATCGAGATAGCCGGCGGCATCGAGGAGGGACGCTGCTTTCGCCTCGTCCTGGGCGTAGGTGCGCACGTTGGGCTCGTAGGCCCAGTGATCCGGCGGGAGCAGTCCGGTGGCCTCGCGGGCCAAGCCATGGAGCAGTACCTGGATGATCTGCCGCCGATCCAGGGCGTAGGCGATGGCCTGTCGGACACGCACATCCTTCAAGATCGGGTCCTCAAGATTGAAGCCAAGATAAGTGGTGCTGTTGCTAGGGCCGGACAGGATTTCCAGATCCTTGGAGCCGCGCAGCGCTTCCACCTGGTCCGGCGTCAGGTCGTTCACCACCAGATCCACACTGCCTTTGAGCAACTCCTGCTGGCGAGATACGACCTCGGGCACCACCTTGAGGCGAATCGTCGGGCACGGAGGCCTGCCTCGGAAATATCCATCGAAGGCTTGCAGGACCAAACCCTGGTCCCGGCGGAACTCTTTCAAGCGGTAGGGGCCCGTTCCCACGGGGTGGAGGCCGACATCCGCGCCGGAGCCACGGGGAAGAATTCCCAGGCCCAGGTTGACGAGAAAGGGGGCGAAAGGCTCCTTGAGCCGGAACACGATGGTTGCGGCATCGGGGGTTTCCATCCCATCGATCACTGCGAGGTCTCCCTTCAGGAACGAGAGGACCTCGTCCTGGAGAATGGATTCCACGGTATACCGGACATCGTCGGAAGTCAGGGGACGGCCATTGTGAAAGCGGATCCCGGGGCGGAGGTGGAACACGTAGCGGAGAGCGTCGGTCTGCTCCCACGACGCCGCGAGGTCTCCCTGCGGCTCCCCTCGTCCGTCGAAGCGAATCAGACCGTTGAAAAGGAGCTGCTGGACCCGTCGGGAGGATTCGTCGCTTCCCAGCCGAGGATCGAGGCTCGCCGGGGAGACGTCGATGGCAAGACGCAAGGAATCTGCAGCGTGCTCGGGCCCCTTGCCACAGGCGACGACGAAAAGCACCGCGAGCAGCGCGGTCGGCCATCGCTTCATGTCCGGTCTCCCTGCCAAGTGACGGCGAGGGATTCTAGCGAAACGGCGGATCGGGGAGCAAGGAAAAGGTGTACCTGGTTGTTAGGCAATCTCCCCGGCACTATAATTTCACCCGACACACCGAGGCATCGAACCCGCCATTGCCTGACGACTTGGTCCAAGAGAGCGTGCGCTTTTCCACGAGAATCGTTACTGCCGCCATCTTCCTCTTGCTGCCCCTTTCGGGCCCGCGCGCCGCGGAGCCGCTCCGGGTGGTCATTCTCGGCTTCGACGGCGCCGACCCCAAATTGGTGGAGCAATACATGGCGGCAGGAAAGCTTCCCAACCTCTCGCGTCTCAAGATCGAGGGGACCTACAGCCGGCTTGCCACTACCAATCCTCCCCAGACCCCGGTTTCCTGGTCCACTTTTTCCACCGGCATCAACCCGGGGCGCACGGAGATCTTCGATTTTCTCAAGCGCATCGACGGCACTTACGTACCGGAGTTCGCCATGGGAACCGAGGGCAAGAAGCCGTTTCTTTTCGGTGCAAAGACCCCCTGGGTCCTCGGGACCGGTGGCTTCGCGGTGCTGGCGGCCCTGGGGACTCTCGCGTGCTGGTTCGCCCCAGGCGGACGACGGAAGGTGGCCATGGCCGTGACGATCGTTACGGCCATGGGGGGTGGCGCGTGGACCGGCTGGCTGGCAACCACCCGGCTACCTAGGCAGGTGCCCGATGCCATCAATCATCGGAAGGGCGTGACGCTGTGGCGCTGGGCATCGGACCACGGCGTGCGGGCCCGCGTCCTGCACGTCCCCAACACCTTTCCCGCCGAGGAGATTCCCCAGGGACACATGCTCTCGGGACTCGGCGTTCCCGACATCCGAGGAAGGATCGGCTCCCCGGCTTTCTACAGTTCCGACCCGGGCCTCAAGCAGCGCCTCGCGGAGAACCAGTTCAGCATTGAGTTCGTGGAGCTTTCCGCGGCCACCGGGCACCTGGAAACCCGAGTCGTGGGCCCCTACAACAAGCCCTTTTTCGATTACCCGGTGGACGAGGCCCTCGCATCCCTGGCGCCGGGGGAGGATCGCGCCAAGGCGCGGCAGCGGGTGGAGAAAGAGCTGGAAGCGAAAGGTGTTTCCCGTCGGCTGGATCTTCCCTTGGAGCTCGAGGTGGCGGAGAACCATCTGACCGTGCGCCTGGAGGGCCAGCAGCAGGTCCTGACTCCGGGAGAATGGAGCGGCTGGTTCGTGTTGACATTTCCCGTCAACTGGCTCGTAGATCATGTGAACGGGATCCGGGGCATCGCGCGCTTCAAGCTGATTTCGGTGCGACCTCACGTTCAGCTTTACCTGTCGCCCATCAACTTCCACCCTGCTTTCGAGCCGATTCCGTTCTCCTACCCGAAGGGATACGCGGCGTCGCTCCTGAGCAGGTTGGGACTGTTCAAGACGCTGGGGTGGCCCATCGATACCTGGACTCCCAGCGCCGGGCTCGGGGACGAGCATCTCTTCCTGGAGGACATGGACTTCACGGTCCGGAAGGAGGAAGAGATGATGAATGACTTTCTCAAGGAAGGGAAAGATCGGCTGTACATCCAGGTCTATGATTTTACGGATCGGATCGGACACCTCTGGTGGAGACTGCTCGACCCGCGCCACCCCCTCTACAACCCCGTGGAGGCAGCCCGCTTCGCCGGCGAGATGGAGAAGGCGTACGTGCGCATGGACGACATCGTGGGACGCGCTCGCGCCCTGCTCCCTCCGGGTACCATGCTCATGGTCTGCTCGGACCACGGGTTCACTTCTTTCAGGCGCGGCATGAACTACAACACCTGGCTGGTTAAGAACGGTTGGATGGCCCTCAAGGAGGGACCCGGCGGGACCCGCAGTCTCGAAGATCTCTTCGACCGCGGCGAGACCGGGGAATTTTTCAAGTTCGTGGACTGGTCCCAGACGCGTGCCTACGCCATGGGGTTGGGAACCATCTACGTGAACCTGGCGGGGCGAGAGCCGCGGGGATCGGTGGCGCCTGGAGGGGAGTACGAATCGGTAAGGCAGGGGATCATCGACGGGCTGCAATCCTACGTGGATCCCCAGACAGGCGAGCACCCAGTGCTCCGCGTTTATCGGCGCGAGGAGATGTATCGCGGATTCGATCCCTCCCTCGTTCCCGACCTCCGAGCCGCCAACGGCGAGAACTATCGAGTGGGGTGGCAGACGGCCCTGGGAGAAGTTCCTCCCAATATCGTGGAGGACAACCAGAAAGTCTGGAGCGGTGACCACTGTTCGGTGGACCCCTCTCTGGTGCCGGGAATCTTGTTCTCCAGCCGGAAGCTGATCCGAGAGAATCCCGGCATCCAGGATATTTTCCCCAGCGTGCTTCGGGTGCTGGGGCTGCCCCCCGTGGAAGGGATCGATGGCCAAAGCTTTTTCTGAGCCTCGGCGGAGAGCTGGCGCTTGGGTGGCTCTCGCGCTGATGCTCCGAGCGCTCCCCGCATTCCCGCAAGCGGCCACCGCCACGACCGCCGATTCGGAAGAGAGCCGGAGGCTGGAGCGTGTCCGGGTCGAGATTGAGAGGCTCCAGGCGCTGCTGGAAAAGACTCGCCGGGAGGAGAGGGGCCTTCTGGGGGACTTGCATCGTATGGACCTGGAGCTGGCCCTGCACCGGAAGCAGATCGCCTGGCTGGGATCGGAGCTGGCGCAGTGTCGCGGGCAGATTCGGGAAGCCTCCCAGCGGGCCGCCGAGACTCGCAGGCGCCTCGAGACGAATCGCCGAGCTTTGGAGGCCCGCATTCGCTCCCTTTACATGGCGGGTCCTCCCGCCTTCGAAAGGCTTCTTCTCACTGCGTCGTGCCCCGCAGAGATGGTCAGCGCCTATCGACTGGCCTCTCGCTCGGCGGTGTCTGATCGGGATAGGGTCGCAGAGTACCGGCGCGCCGAATCGGAGTGGTTGCGTGCACTGAGCGATTTGGAGGAGAGGAAGGGGAGACTCACTGCCCTGCGCACCCAGGAGGTCGCCCGCGGGCAAGAGCTGGAAGGCCTCCGGGGAGAGCGCTCTCGTCTTCTTTCGGGTGTCAAGAGGGAGGCCGCGAATCAGCAGGGTGCGCTGGCGGAGATGATCGAGACGCAGAAGGCCCTGGAGCGGCTGGTCCGGGCGCTCGCCGAGGGAAAGAAAATTTCCCCCGACCAGAAGGTGGGCTTCGCGCGTTTTCGTGGTCTTCTTGCATGGCCGGTTCCTGGCAAGATCCTCGTCCCTTTCGGGGCCCAGAAGAACGCGCGATTCGAAACCCTGGTACCCCACCCAGGAATCGACCTGTCGGTGACGGAGGGGGAGCCGATTCACGCGGTGTACGATGGCGTCGTGGCTTTCAGCGATTGGTTCAAGGGGTACGGCAACCTCATCGTCCTGGAACATGGCGATGGCTTCATGTCGGTGTACGCACACGCCTCGGAAAGGCTGGTGTCCCAGGGTAATCGGATCGCGGCAGGGCAGATCATCGCCAAGGCGGGAGACACCGGGTCCCTGGACGGTCCGAAGCTCTACCTCGAGATCATCAAGGACGGAAAACCGGAGGATCCAGTCGGCTGGCTAACCCGGAGATAGGAGGGACGGAATGGTGCCGGTGGATCGTGGACGGAAGGTAATGCTGGCGGTCTCGGCCGCCCTGGTGGGTTTCATCCTGCTGGGAGGAGTCTTAGGCCGCTCCCTGGCCGTAGAGGGGACCTATTCGTTCCTCAAACTCTTCAACGAAGTCCTATACCTGGTGCGCAATAATTATGTGGAGCCGGTCAAGGACGACGCACTGATGGAAGGGGCGTACCGGGGCATGCTCGAGGCACTGGATCCGCAGAGCGAATACCTCGATGCGGAGGACGCGAAGCGCGCCGCCAAGAATGTCCGAAGTGGGGTCGCTGACGCGGGGGTGGTGCTATCCAAACGCCGCGGATACGCAGTCATCGTTTCGGCCATGGAGGGGTCACCCGCCCAAAAATCGGGTCTAGGGACCGGGGACATCATTCTCACTATCAACGGGAAGTCCACCCTCTGGATGGGAGCCTGGAAGGCGACGCAAGCACTCCAAGGGAGACCGGGCTCCGAGGTCCGCCTCAGCGTCATCCGGAGCTCGGAGGCGCGCAGCGAAGAGGTCCGGATGGCAAGAAAACTGCCCCTGAAGAGTCCCCTGGCCACCGGCTTACCCCAGCCGGGTACCGGGCTTCTGCGCCTCGGGTCCGTGCAGGACGGGGACGCGGAGCGGGTTCGGAAGGCGCTGTCGACCTTGAAGGCCCAGGGCGTCAGCCGCCTGCTGCTGGATCTCCGCTCCAACGCTGGTACCAGCGTGGACGAGGCGGTGAGGATCGCGGGGCTGTTCACCGGCCCAGGGACGGTGGCGAGATTGACGAACCGGAAGACGGGAACCACCGAACTGAAGGCCCCGGCGTCCCCTCCGGTTTTCACAGGGCCGCTGGCTCTCTTGGTGGACGCGGGCACGGCGGAGGCCGCCGAGATTCTGGCGGCAGCGATGAGAGATCGAGCCAGTGCTGTCCTGGTGGGAGAGAAAACCTGGGGGATGGGCACGGTCCAGAGGGTGATCCCTTTGCCCGCGGGAGACGGGATTCGACTCTCGGTGGGAAAGTACCTCTCTCCTGCGGGCAAGGAATGGAACGGGACAGGTCTCTCCCCGGACGTGCTTCAGGAGAAGGGGACGGGTCCCGGGACCGAGGACCGTCAGCTGCGACGAGCGCTTGAGGTTCTCAGCAAGGGAAGCGAGGAGCGGAAAGCTGCGTGAGAAGGGAATCGCGCTATCCATCCCCGGCCCGCGGGGTCCGCTGCGTGGTTGTGCTGCTGGCAGCCGCACTCATTCCCCGCGCCTCCTCCGGCGCTGAATCGCCAAACTGGGGGCGTGCCTACTATCTCTTTTCCCTGGCTCAGCAAGCTCAGTTCGACAACCAGCTCACGGAAGCGGCGCAGTATTTGGAGGAGGCGATCCACACCGCCGATTCTTCCGATCTCCGCGTGGAGCTTGCAGAGCTCTATTCCACCATGAACAAACCGGCGGAGGCGGAGGCGGAGGCCCGGGAGGCGCTGAAGATGGATCCATCCTCCTTCCCGGCCCGCAAGACCCTGGCCCAAATCCTTTTCCAACGTGCCGCTTCGGGGGAGGAGCCGGAGGCGAGACTGAAGGAGTCCGAGTCCCTGTTCCAGGACCTCCTCGAAAAGGATCAGGCCGAGGAAGGCTCAGTCCTGAACCTGGCTGACCTACGACGGGGGCGCGGAGACCTCGCCGGGGCCGCTGCAGCTCTGGAAAAATTCAAGGCCGCTCATCCGTCCTCCTCGCCGGTGGCCGTCCAGCTGGCCCGTATCTATTTGGAGATGGGACGGAGTGCGGAGGCGGGCAAAGTTCTGCGCGAGGTTCTGGAAAAGGCGGGCGACAATCGGGATGCCCGCGAGCTGTTGGCCGATATCTTGGAGGAAGCGGGAGAGGCCAAGGAGGCGGTGGAAATCTACCGACCCGCGGTAGAAGCCAGTCCGGGAAATCCTTATGGACAGTACAGGCTCGGAACCTTGCTGAACTCCGCGGGTCGATTCGAGGAAGCTCAGGAGCACCTCCGCTCGGCCCTGCAGGTAGATCCGGCCAATCTGCGGGTCCTCATGGCGCTCGGGCAAGCTTATCTGGGCAGCGGGGACAACCGCCAGGCAGAAGATCTCTATCAGCAAGCGCTGGACCGAGACGCAGGTTCGTTGGAGGCGCGATTCTTCCTGGGAAGGATTGCGCAGGCCCGTGCCGAGGATGAGCGGGCCCTCACCCTCTACGATCAGATTCTCACCCAGGCCTCGGAACAGAAATCACCTCAAGAAAAGGTTTTCTTCGGCCTGGCCTCTTTCCAGATCGGGGTCATTCACTATCTCCGGAAGGACTACGCCGCTGCCGCAAAATCGGTGCAGGACGCGCTCCAGGCGTCGAGCCGCCCCTCGGACGAGGTCTATGGACTGTTGGTGCGAATCCATCTCGACGCGCGGAAAATGCCGGAGGCGGCCACGGTCCTGCACGAGGGGAGATCCCAACTGCCGGACAGTATGGATCTTCAAGCGCTCGAGGGAGAGATTCTTCTACGGGAAGGGAAACGCGCCGCGGCGCGTAAGGCTTTTCGGCAGCTGGAGCAAAAGTCCCAGGGGAGCGTCCCCGCCTACCTGGCAATTCTACAGGCCTGCGCCCGGGCAGAATCGAATAAAGAGGGGGCCATCTGGGCGCGGGAAGCCAGGGGGAAGCATGCCGATTCGGAAGAGCTCGCCTTTCAGCTGGCAGCGCTGCAGGAGCGCTCCGGCAGGTTCAAGGCTTCGGAGAAGGCCTTTCGGACTCTCCTGGAACGGCACCCAGACAACGCCGAGGCTCTGAATTACCTCGGATACATGCTGGCGGACCGCGGCATCAAGCTGGAGGAGGCGCTGGGGATGATCCAAAAAGCCGTCTCTCTCCAACCGAACAACGCGGCGTTCCAAGACAGCCTGGGATGGGTTTACTACCGCCTGGGCCGAGTCGAGCAGGCGGAGGACCTTCTCGCACGAGCTGCAGCAGGATCCCGGGAAGATCCCACGGTCCTCGAGCACCTGGGGGACGTGCGGATGAAGCTCGGGAAGCCTGTCGAAGCCCAGCAAGCCTATCTCAAGGCCTTGGAGCGGGCACCCGAGGATCCCGAAGCCATTAGGAAGAAGCTACGAAAGCTGGGTGGTCCGCGGACCCTGCCGTGAAGGGGTGTCGACGGCTCCAGGCTGTGACCGGCATGCTGCTCGCGATTTCCATGAGTGGCTGCGCCGGACGCGGATTGCCTCGGGCCGAGCTTCCCGACATCCCGGTTCCCGTTTCCGGCTTCTCGGCGCTCTGCCATGTCAGCTGGTCGGGCCAGGGGGGAAAGGGTCGGGCGCGCGTCGCCGTGGCCTACCTCGCACCGGATCACCTACGGTTGGAGGTGCTGGATCCCATGGGGAACAGCCGGGTGGTTCTGGTGGCAGGACCTGACGGTGCCCTCCTTCTGAACCCCTCCGGCCGCCGGTTCCACACCTACGATGCCGGCCGGGACGCCACCGCCGCCATGATGGGAATCGCCGCGCCCCCGGAACTGATCGCCCGGTTCCTGCTGGGCCCGGCGGCGACCCGAGAGGGTCTTTTATGCGACACCCGGGGCGACGGCAAGGAGGGAGGGGTACTCCGCTGCCGGCTGCCCGGGGGAGAAGAGCTTCGATTCTCGAGCGAAGCAATGGAACGGGCGGAACTCTACACCGGCTCGGGGGCCCGGGCCGTAATCTCTTGGAAAATGAAGAAAGGAAGATCGGCCGGGCCTGCCTCCTCCCTGGAAATGAGGCAGGGCGCCCCGCAAGCGGCACTCCGGATTCGCCTCGAGGACCTGCGCTTTCGCGCTCCCGATCCCTCGCTCTTCACCTTGAGAGCGCCGGAAGGGTTTGTTCCGGCGGGTGCGAAGGATGCCCTGTGAGCGGTCTTTCTCTGCGTCCCCACGCCAAGATCAACCTCGGGCTGAGAGTGCTCGGCTTGCGACCGGATGGATACCACGAGTTGAGGACACGATTCCAGACCATCGGTCTGACGGACGAACTTCACTTACAAACCGCACCTTCCGGTTTGCAGCTCCGGGTGGAGGGAGCGACGCTCCCAATCGATTCCTCCAATCTCGTCGTCCGGGCTGCGGAGATCCTGCGTGAAGGCCGGGGAAAACTACCCGGAGCGGAGCTCTTCCTGCGAAAGAGGATCCCGCTGGCCGCGGGCCTTGGGGGTGGAAGCAGCGACGCAGCCGCGGCGCTGCTGGGGCTCAACCTGCTTTGGGACCTGCGTCTGGGCACGGAGGAACTTAAACGCGTGGGATCTCGGGTAGGGGCCGATGTCCCCTTTTTTCTCGTGGGGGGCTCGGCCCTCGGCCTCGGGAGAGGGGACGAAATCGTCCCGCTTCATGATTCTCACCCTTTCCATCTTGCGGTAGTCCTCCCGCCCTTGACCTGCTCCACTCGCGAGATCTTTCAGCTCTGGGACGAGCGACACCTTCCGTCCCTGGCTGCGCCGGAAACTCGATTCTCCGGAGACAGCGATGGAGATCCAGTGGAGGAGCCCTCGGGCCGGTCGGTGCGGAACGATCTCCAGGATCTTGTGGTCGATCGCCACCCTGAACTCGCAAGGTATCTCGATTGGTTGCTCCGGCACGGAGCCGCAGCCGCCGCTCTTTCGGGCAGTGGACCTTCTCTCTACGGATTGTTCGGGTCGCGCGCGGAGGCCCTGCGGGCTCTGAGCGGCCCGGAATGGAGCGGTGTGAATGTGATCGAATGTGCTCCCAGAGGAAGGGCCGAGTACTGGCGAGGCCTGGGCCTGCCCCTATCTGATTGAGCCATTGACCCTTGACAGTGAAGTCCACCGAGTGCTAAGGTATAGCCCCGCTTTGACAGGATCATTGCTGATTTGGAGATCCGGTCCCGGCGGAGAGGAATGTCCGGCCGACGACGGAAGCCACAGGTCCGGCATGCCCCTGTGGGAGTTCCGGCACCGTGAGCGTGCAGCACGCCGGCCGGTCCCGCGGGTGTGTCGGGTCCGCCGACAGTCATAGTTCATCGGAAGGCCGTCTCAGCACCGGTCGGGCGGCGCGCTTTCAGAGCGGTCCGTTCCCTTTGGGGCGTCGTCAAGCGGTAAGACACTGGACTTTGGATCCAGCATCCGGAGGTTCGAATCCTCCCGCCCCAGCCACCTTCGCGTGAGACGGGTCATCCGGTGGTGCGGCCCAATCCGCGGCCGAGGAGCAGACAACGGGTATGAAACAGCGAGAATCCCAGGTGGACAGCACTCTGAAGGTGTTCACGGGCAATGCCCATCCCCAGCTCGCCCGGGAGATATGCGAATTCTTGAGGATTCCGCTGGGCTCCCTCAACTTGACACGTTTCAGCGACGGCGAGATTTATTGCCAGATTCTCGAGAATGTGCGCGGCACGGATGTCTTCGCCATCCAGTCGCTGGGCCCGCCGGTGAACGAGAACCTGATGGAGATGCTCATCCTCATGGATGCTCTGAAACGCTCTTCGGCCCAGCGCATCACCGCCGTCATTCCCTACTACGGCTACGCGCGCCAGGATCGCAAGGACAAGCCGCGGGTTCCCATCTCGGCCAAGCTGGTCGCCGACCTGATCAGCGCGGCGGGGGCGGACCGCGTGCTCACCATGGATCTCCATGCGCCGGCCATTCAAGGCTTCTTCAACATTCCCGTGGATCACCTCTTCGCGGCGCCCCTTCTGCTCGAGCACTTGGCCAAGATGAAGATACCCGATCTGGTCATCGTTTCTCCCGATGCCGGGGGGGTGGAGCGTGCTCGTGCCTACGCCAAGCGGCTGCACGCTTCTCTGGCAATCATCGACAAGCGCCGAGTGGACAAGAATGTGGCTGAGATTCTCCATGTGGTGGGCGAGGTGAGCGGGATGAACGCCCTCATCGTTGACGACATTATCGACACCGCTGGAACCCTCACCGGCACCGTGAAGGCCCTCAAGCAGGAAGGGGTCAAGAAAATCTACGCCTCGTTCAGCCACGCAGTCCTGTCCGGTCCTGCTCTGGACCGCCTGCGGGCGTCGGAACTGGAGCGCGTGATAGTCACCAACTCGATTCCCGTGGATCCCGGGAAACAGGAGGAGGGGCGCCTGGAAGTGCACTCCATTGCTCCCCTGCTGGGTGAAGCCATTCGGCGGATCCATAACAACTCTTCTGTGAGCTCTCTGTTTGTCTGAAACGCGGGAGGGAGATTCCGGCAGGTTGGGCCGGAGACCCCTGGAGATGAGGAGAGAAGGCGATGAACGAGATAGTCATTGACGTCACGCCCCGCACGGAGTTCGGGAAAAACCCTTCCCGCCGACTCCGCCGTTCGGGAATGATCCCGGGAATCGTTTACGGATCCAAAAAGCCCCCTGTGCCCATTTCGGTTGACCCCAAACAGGTGGAGAGGATTCTCCACCTGGAGAGCGGCGTCAACACCGTCTTCATGCTGCACTTGCTGGGCAAAGATCAGCGCCGCTACGCCATGATCAAGGATTTCCAGACCGACCCGGTGACCAGCCGTCTTCAGCACACCGACTTCATCCGGATCCAGATGGACGAGGCCATCGAGGTCAATGTTCCCATCCAGACCGTAGGGGAGGCCCCCGGCGTCAAGCTGGACCTGGGAATTCTGGACATCCCGCTAAGGGAGATTCGGGTTGAGTCGCTGCCTGCGGACATCCCGGATCATATTCCCGTGGACATCTCCAGCATGAAAATCGGCGACACTATTCGGGTGGCGGACCTGAAGATCCCGCCGAAGGTCAAGGTCCTCACCGAGCCGAACCAGGTCGTGGCGGTGGTGACACCTCCGGCCAAGGAAGAGGAGGTTGCCGCCGCGCCGGTGGCAGAGGTCACCGAGCCTGAGGTCATCAAGAAGGGTAAGGCGGCCGCCGAGGAAGCGGAACCGGCTGAGGAAGCT
>QHVQ01000031.1:0-1934 GCA_003222305.1 Acidobacteriota bacterium
CTTCGCCACCTTCCTGCAGGCTCTCCAGGGAACCCCCCAGACGCCGGGCGAAGCGCTCTTCTACCGCTACGGATGGAACGCCGACTACCCCGATCCGGATGCCTTTCTCTACTGGCTCCTCCACACCCGCAATATCGGTCCGGCGGGGAACATTGGCCGCTATTCGAACCCAAAGGTGGACGACCTCCTGGATCGCGCCCGCGCTCTCATCCGGATGGAAGACAGGATTCCCCTCTACCGGGAGGCGGAGCGGATCGCGGTAGAGGAAGACGCCGCCTGGTTGTTCTTGGCCGATTACACCCAGAGGGTGTTGATCAAGCCTTACGTGAAAGGAGTGGTTCTGTCGCCTCTGGGAACGATGCGTATTCCGCTGGAACGCCTCTGGATCGAGGCCCTGCCTCCGGCGGCAGGGACACCCCGATGAGCAGCTATCTCCTGAGGCGTTTTCTGAGCCTCTTCCCGGTACTCTGGGCCGTGGTGACTCTGATCTGGCTGATCCTTTTCGTGCTCCCCGGGGATCCGGCCACGATCCTGGCGGGTGGCCTGCGCGCCGACCCCCAAGTGCTGGAAAAAATCCGTTCCGAGTGGGGCCTGCGAGAGTCCGCACCGATGCAATACCTGCACTACCTCTCGCGCCTGGCCCGCGGCGATCTGGGCACTTCCTATCTCCAAAGCCGCCCCGTCTCCTGGATCTTGGCTGAGACGTTCCCGGCCACCGCCATCCTGGCATTCTCCGCCATGATTCTGGCCTCCACGGGCGGGGTGGCACTGGGGCTGATATCGGCCGCCCGGGAGAAGCAATGGCCCGATGATCTCATCACCTTCATCTCCCTGGTGTTGATCTCCGTTCCGGTGTTCTGGCTGGGGATGATGCTGATTCTGCTGTTCGCCTCCCGGCTGGGTTGGCTCCCGGTATTGGGCTATGGCATGGACGGGATGAAGATTCCTTGGACCTCTGTCCGCCTGCCGGAGTTCAAGCACCTGGTTCTGCCCGCTCTGACTCTCGCCTTGTACTCCCTCGGTGCCATCTGCAGGGTCACGCGGGCCAGCCTGCTGGAAGTTTTCCGGCAGCGCTATATCCAGAGTTCCGTGGCGCGGGGGATGCGGCCCATGGCGGTGCACCTGCGCGCGGCTCTGCGGAACGCCTTGATTCCCGTGATCACCATCCTGGGAATCGATCTCGCTTCGCTCCTGGGCGGCGCCGTAGCTACCGAGTTTGTCTTTGCCTGGCCGGGTCTCGGGAAGACCATCGTTCACGGCATCGCCGACCGAGACCTGCCGGTAGTGGAGGGGGGGGTACTCTGCCTCTGCCTGACCTTCGTGCTGGTCAATCTGGGCGTAGATCTGTGCTATTCGTTGGTGGATCCTCGGGTTCGGTTACAATAATTCCCCATGGTGGAAAATCTCTTCGGCAGGAGCCGGCGCGAGCTGGCGGAAATCCTTGCGCAGCTTACCGACAAGCCGTTTCATGCCCGGCAACTCTTTGAATGGATCCATCACCGGGGAGAGAGCGATTTCTCCCGGATGTCCAATCTACCCCGATCTCTCCGTGCGGCTCTCAACGAGCGGTTCATGGTGGCACTGCCGAAGGTGGAGCTGCGCCAGATCTCCCGGGATGGGACCGTCAAATACCTGCTCCGCTTGGAAGACGGCAAGGCCGTGGAGGCAGTTTACATTCCCGAGAAGACGCGGATCACCTTCTGCATCTCCTCGCAGATCGGCTGCCCTCTGGGATGCACCTTCTGCCTCACGGCGAGAATGGGCCTGGTGCGCAACCTCACTGCCGGAGAGATCGCCGGTCAGGTTGCAGTTCTGGCGGGAGAACACGGCCACGTCGCGAACACCTACAATCTGGTGTTCATGGGAATGGGGGAACCGCTCAACAACTACGACCCTGTCCTGTCCGCCTTCAGACTTTTGACCGATCCGGAAGG
>QHVQ01000031.1:1958-26743 GCA_003222305.1 Acidobacteriota bacterium
CTGGCGCTTGAGAAGCCCAGGCCTCGCCTGGCCGTGTCGCTTTCGGCCACCACCGACCCCTTGAGGAGCGAGCTGATGCCCATTAACCGGGCCTATCCACTCGCGGAGCTCTTTCGGGCGCTCGGGGAGGTGCCGCTGGCGCCTCGGGAGCGGGTGACTCTGGAGTACGTCCTTCTTCAGGGAATCAACGACCAGCCAAGCGATGCTCTGAGGCTTGTGACCTTGGCGGGACCTCTGCCGCTCAAAGTGAACCTGATCCCCTACAACGAGGCGGCCGTAGCCCGATATGCCCCGCCCTCGCTCTCCTCAGCCCGAGCTTTTCGGGACCTGCTCCTGGAGAAGGGTATTCCGGCCTCCGTCCGCAGGAGACGGGGAGCCGACATCGCCGCCGCTTGCGGACAGCTGGCTATCCTGAATCCGGCGATGCTTGAGCATCCGGTGACTGTCGCCTGAGGAGAAGCGATGATCGATCTGAAAGGAAGAGTCGCGCTGGTGACGGGAGGCTCCCGTGGGATCGGCCGGGCCGCGTGTGTCCTGCTGGCCCAGGCCGGGGCCGATGTGGCTCTGGGCTTCCGGCTGAACCAAAGGGCCGCCGAGGACGTGGTGGTGGAAATCAAGAGATCTGGCCGCAAGGGTCTCGCCCTTCAGGGGGACCTTTCCCGCCGGAGGGACGCCGAGAGTTTGGTGGGCAGGGTCGTCGAGACCTTTCACCGGCTGGACATCCTGGTCAACAACCATGGGATCTGGAAGGACGGCCCTATCGACTCCATGACGGAGGACGAGTGGGATGAGACCATGGATGTTAACTTGAAGGGGGTCTTTCTCTGCACCCGGGCGGCGGTTCCGGTCATGAAGCGGCAGGGGTATGGGAGAATCATCAATATCGCCTCTACCGCAGGCCAGCGGGGCGAGGCGCTCCACTCCCACTACGCTGCCTCCAAGGGAGGCATCATCTCCTTCACCAAGAGTCTCGGCCCGGAGCTTTGCCGCCACGGAGTCCTGGTGAACTGCGTGGCCCCCGGATGGATCGACACCGACATGAGCGCCGAGGCGCTGGTCGGGCCGGACCGGGAAAAGATTCTGGCCACCATTCCCATGGGGCGCGCCGGCACCCCCGAGGAGATCGCCGGTGGCATCCTTTTCTTCGCTTCGGAGCTCTCGGGATACTGCTGCGGAGAGATCCTGAACATCAACGGGGGTTCGGTGCTGTGCGGTTGACAGGCATGCGAATTTCGGGCATAGATCTAAGCCATATTTTGGCGAATCGTTCTGAAGCCCAGCGGGGGCCGGTTCCGCCTTTGAGGAGATAGCAATGGCTTACGTGATTACCGAGAAGTGCCTGGGAGAGCGGTACGCCACTTGCGTAGCCGTCTGCCCTGTGGATTGCATCTATCCTGGGGATTACCAGGGCCAGGAATTCATGGTCATCGATCCCGTGGTCTGCATCGACTGCGGCGCCTGCCTGCCCGAGTGCCCCATCGAGGCCATCGTCGAGACTCCCGACGAAGATCCGGCTTATGCAAAGATCAACGCCGATCTCACTCCTCAGTTCAAGGGAAATCCGGCGGTGACGCCGCGTCCCAGCAACGATCCACCCCGGAAACCCGGCAACAAGCTGGCATAGACAGCGATCTGATCGCGACTGCAACCCCTCCGGCCTCCCCCGAGGGGTTTTTTCTGCGCTTGCGCGAAGCTCGGGCGTGAGGGATTTTCGCCCACGCTGGACTAAGGTTGGGAGCCTGAGCGCTACCGCCAGCTCGCACCGTGAATCTGACGGACCAGGTCCGCCACGGAAGGAGCGCTCACGAACGCCGAGATCATGGCGACGCCGGTCAGCGGGAGGGGGCGCAACGAGCCGAGCCGCTCGGGGGTGATTCCCCCGATGGCATAGACAGGGATCCGGAGTCTACGGACGATGACTTCCAGCTTCGACAACCCCAACGGTTCGCCGAACACGGCCTTGGAGACCGTGGGGAAGACCGGACCCACGAAAACATAATCCGCCCCCTTCTCCTGGGCTTCAATGGCTTCCTCGAGGCTGTGAGCCGATGCACCGATCACCAGCTCCTCTCCCGCGACCCGCCGGACGACGTCGGGCGGCAGGCCGGATCGTCCCACATGAACGCCGTGAGCCGATGCGGCCAGAGCCACATCGACGCGATCGTTCACGAAGAGGGTTGCTCTGCTCCCCTCCACCGACTCCGCGATCTCTCTGACCAGTCGCATGAGGGCCCTCCCGCCCAGATCCTTCTCGCGGATTTGAATCCTATCGACTCCGGCCTCGCAGGCCCGGCGAACGAGGCGCGGCAAGAACTCCTCGGAGGCAAGTCGCCGGTCAGTCACGAGGTAGGCTTCCAAGGGGCTCCTCTTTAGTGCCGCTCCGTGCGGATGAACGTCAAGGAGTCGAGGGCTCCCACCAGCAGATGGAGAACCCCCACTCCCGATACCGCCCCGCGGACGAAGGGACTCAGACAGAAATCCTTGATCAGTGGGAGCCAGGTGACGAAGTAGTTGCTATCCCAAAAGGGGGACCAGGGAACGAGGAGGAGAAAGATCCCCACTTCGAAGAGATAAAAGAGGTAAACCAGGGCCCGAAGCCGATCCTTCATGGCAAAGATGTCCGGCTCACGGGGTGCCCCCCGGCCGTCGCTTTATCCCTCGAGGAATCACGCGGCAGGCGCCCATGATAGCACTGATGACGCGCCCGTCGCTGCGCACCGGCGAGGTGTTTGACAGGTCGGACCCAACTGTTAGAATGAACGCCCTTTCTGAACGAGAGTCAAGGTGTCCCTTCTGCGCATCGCCACGGTGGACTTCCTTAACGCCCGGCCGCTCATCCGGGGGTTCACCCACGCCCCCCTGAGCAGCCGAGTCCGCCTCTTGAGCGGCACCCCAGCGCAATGTGCTCACTGGTTGCGCCACGCCGAAACGGACGTGGCCCTCATTCCGAGCATCGAGTACTTGCGGATTCCGGGACTTCGCGTTCTTCCCCTGATGGCCATCGCCGTCCGGCGCCAGGCCCGTTCGGTGCTGCTCTTTTCCCGCGTGGCCGCACCGGAAATCCGCCGGGTTGCGGTGGACCAATCTTCGCGAACCTCGTCAGCGCTTCTCCGAATCCTTCTGAATCGCCGCTCGCGTCACCGGGTGGACTACCGGGAGATGGAGCCCAGCCTGGGTCGGATGCTGGCATCCAACGACGCCGCACTGCTCATCGGCGATGCGGCGCTGAAGGAAGACGCCACAGGTCTAAAGGTGTACGACCTGGCGGCCGAATGGTACGCCATGACAGGCCTCCCTTTCGTATTTGCCTTTTGGGCCATGAGGCCCGGGGCTATCCTGCCCGATGCGCTCGAGCCGTTCCTGGAATCCAAGCGGCTTGGTCTGGCGGAGCGGGAGAGGATCGCCTGCGAAGCTTCGACGGAACTTGGGCTCCCGGCGCATGATTTGATCCGTTACCTTCACGAGAATATCTACTATGACCTCGGTGTTGAGGAGATGAAGGCGCTCTGGCTCTTCTACCACATGGCCAAGGAGGCATCGCTGGTGGGCGCCGCACGGGAGGTGGCATTCTACGAAGCCCCGGCTCCGGCAGCGGATCCGGCTCCGATGGGTGGAGTTCAGTGAGTCAGACCAGCCCGCGAGCCCGCGCCATCCTGCAGCGCGCGGCCGAGGGGGATCGCATCGGCCCCGACGAGGCCCGCCTGCTTTTTCACCAGGCCAGCCTCATCGATCTGGGCCTGGCGGCAGACGCCGTGCGCCGGCGTCTCCACCCGGATCCGCTGGTCACGTACATCGTCGATCGTAACATCAACTACACCAACCTCTGCGTCACCAAGTGCTCGTTTTGCGCTTTCTACCGTCTTCCGGGCGATACGGCGGAGGGCTATCTCCATCCCACGGAGGTGTTGTACGAGAAAATCGACGAGACCCTGCGATTGGGAGGCACCGGAATCCTGCTGCAGGGCGGGCACCATCCAACCCTTCCGCTGGAGTGGTACGAGCTCCTGTTGGCGTCCTTCCGGGCTCGTTATCCAACGCTGCACATCCATGCCTTCTCCCCTCCGGAGATCCAGCACATCGTCCACGTGAGCAAGCGACCGCTCGAGGATGTCCTGGAGCGGCTGAAGGGGGCGGGCCTGGACTCCATCCCCGGCGGGGGCGCCGAGATTCTCGTGGACTCCGTGCGGGACCGCATCGCGCCTCTGAAGATCAGCTCCCATCAGTGGCTCGCGGTCATGGACCGCGCCCATCGGCTTGGGATTCCCTCCACCGTCACCATGATGTTCGGGCACGTGGAGTCGCTGGAGGATCGGGTGGAGCATCTCGCACGGGTTCGGGATCAGCAGGACAAGACAGGCGGGTTCACCGCGTTCATCGCCTGGACTTACAAGCCGGGGCACACGGAACTGGGGGGGCGGGAGACCAGCTCCGCGGACTACCTGCGTACCCAGGCTATCGCCCGGTTGTTCATCGACAACATCCCGAACATCCAATCTTCGTGGGTCACCCAGGGGACCGAGATCGGCCAGATCGCCTTGAAGTACGGCGCCAACGATATGGGCTCAGTCATGATCGAGGAAAACGTGGTCCGCTCCGCCGGAAACACCTACTGCACCACACGGGACGAGCTGGAGCGACTCATCACCGAGGCGGGCTTTCACCCTCGGCAGCGCGACACTCTTTATCGCCTGGTTGACCGTCGACCCGTCTCTCCTACCGACAAGGTGCGGCCGGCCGCCAATCTCCGCGGGCCCGTGTGGAAGGTTCCGCGCCGCGCCGCCGAAGCAACGAAGTGACCTTTCCCTCTCTTCCTCCAGTGTCCGGGGATTGGTCGAGTTTCGTTGACTCTGCGGCACCGGGGCCATAGACTCCCACGTCATGAGTCCCCTTCCAGTTCCTGGAATCGGCACCCGGCTGGCCCTCATGGTGCTCGTCATGATGGCCCTGACCCTGGGAATTCATTTCCTCATCGAGACCCATTACGAGACGGTCTTGGTGGACCTGGTGCAGAACCAAACCGAGGATCTCTCCAAGGCGCTGGAGATCAGTGTCCAGCAGATGACCTCCAAAGGTCAGACCGATCAGGAACTCCTCCAGGATTACGTGAAGCGGCTCTCGGCGCAAGGCGTCAACGAAATCTCCATCCTAAGCAGCGAGTGGCAGGTGGTTGCTTCCTCCAACCAAGCTAAAGTGGGAACCCGGGTTCATCCACCTCGGAGAGCCCCCAAAGGCCCCCTGGTCATCAGCGGCACTCTGGGGGACGACGAAGACGTCAGTCAGAAGGCGGCGTACAATCTCGACATTCCCATCATCGTGGATGACCAGAAGCAGGGGTACGTCCACCTGCACATCATCCTGGACGATTTCGCAGCCTTGCTGCAATCCATTCATAGCGAGCGCAGCCTGGCCACCTCGCTGGTGTTCCTGGCGGGGGTCGGCGCCTGTCTGACCCTGGCCTATCGCCTCACCTCCCCGCTGAAGCGCCTCAGCTTGGCCGCCGAGAGGGTGAGCGCGGGAGACCTGGAGGTCCAGGTGAAGGTGGAAAGAGGCGACGAGATTGGCAAGCTCCAGGAGAGCTTCAACAGGATGCTGGAGAAGCTGCGGGAAACCAGGAGGCTCGAGGTGGAGCTGCGGCGGGCGGAGCGCGCCGGCTCCCTGGGTCGCCTGGCTTCCGCCGTTGCCCACGAAATACGCAATCCCCTTAACTTCGTGAGCCTGAGCGTGGACCATCTGCGCGCGGCGCTCCGTCCCGGCGAGGCACCCCGGGGGGAGGAGATCGACCGGACACTCCTGGCTATCAAAGAAGAGCTTCGACGGGTAAACGCCATGGTAGCGGACTTCTTGAATTACGGGCGACCGCCGAGGCTGCGGGTCCTGCCCTGTCGCGTGGAGGAGGTCCTGCAAGACGTCCTCCGTCTGGCTGCCCCGCGAGGGGAGCAGCAGAAGGTGACCTTCGATCTTCGCCTGGATCCGGCGCTGCCTTCCCTGCAGGCCGACCCCGAAGGGATCCGGACCTGTCTTCTGAACTTGGTTAACAATGGAATCCAGGCGATGCCTCAAGGGGGGCACCTCGGCATACGAGCGGATTCAGGAGAGGACGGGATGATCCGGATCAGCGTGATCGACGAGGGTGTCGGCATTCCTGCTCGCGACCTGGACCGAATCTTCGACCCCTACTTCTCCACCAAGGAGGCAGGCGTGGGACTCGGTTTGGCGATCACCCAGCGAATCGTCCAGGACCACCAGGGAAGGGTCGAGGTCTCCAGCCTTGAAGGGAGGGGCACCGAATTTCGTGTCTACCTCCCCTTGGAGGGTCCTTCCCGGCCCCGAGGCGATCGTCCGGTTCCGAGCCTGGTAGGGGGAAAGAACGGATGAGTCTTGGTACGGTCCTCGTGGTGGATGACGAGCACAAGCAGTTGGAGATCCTGAAGATCATCCTGACCCGTGAGGGCTACGAGGTGGAGACCAGTGCCAACGGGGAGGAAGCGCTGCAGCTCCTGCGCTCCTCACCGCCGCAGGTCCTCCTCACCGACTTAAAGATGCCGGGCATGGACGGTATAGCGCTGCTGGAAGAAGCGCTCCGGGAAGCTCCCACCTGCTCCGCGGTGGTCATGACCGCTCACGGAACCGTGGACACCGCGGTAGAAGCGATGAAGAAAGGGGCCTTCGACTACCTGACCAAACCGCTCGACCGCGAGCGGCTTCTTCTGGTTCTGGAACGGGCCATGGAAACGGTGCGACTGCGAGGGGAGAATCGGAGGCTTCGGGCCCAGCTCCATGATCGGTTCCACCTGGACAACATCGTCGGAGACCATGGCACGATGCAGGATGTTGTCCGGCTCGTGGAGAAAGTCGCCCCGTCCTTGGCCACCGTACTGATTTACGGAGAGAGTGGGACGGGCAAGGAGCTCATCGCCCGGGCGCTTCATTACAACTCACCCCGCGCCTCCCATCCTTTCCTCGCAGTGAACTGTTCCGCCGTTCCCGAGCCGCTGTTGGAATCGGAGTTCTTCGGTCATGAGAAGGGGTCCTTTACCGGCGCCATCGCTCGAAAGCTGGGTCTCTTCGAACAGGCCTCCGGGGGCACCCTCTTCCTGGACGAGGTGGGTGAGCTTCCGCTGGCCATGCAGGCGAAACTCCTTCGCGCGCTGCAGGAGAAGGAGATCCGCCGAGTCGGAGGAAACTCTTCCGTTTTGGTGGACGCGCGCATCGTGGCGGCCACCAACCGAGATCTCACCCTGCAAATGAAAGCAGGCAAATTTCGCGAAGATCTATACTATCGCCTCAATGTGTTTCCCATTTTTCTGCCGGCTCTCCGGGAAAGAGCTACGGACATCCCTTCACTGGTGGAATACTTCCTGACGCGCTTGGCCCGGGAAGCGAAAAAACCCATGCTGCGAGTGGCTCCCGAGACTCTCGCGCTGCTCTTGCGATATCGCTGGCCAGGCAACGTCCGGCAACTGGAGTCGGCCCTGGAACGTGCCTTCCTCCTGGCGGAGGGGGACACCTTGATGCCGGAGCTGCTGCCCGCGGAGATCCGGGAGAATCTTCCGGGTCCGGCGGGCGCCTTTCAGGAGCTGGACATTCCGGACGAAGGGATCTCTCTGGAAGGTCTAGAACGGGAGCTCTTGGAAAAGGCGGTCCGCAAGGCAGGAGGAACGTTGACGCGGGCCGCCAAACTTCTCGGGATCTCCTACCGTACCCTTCAATACCGCCTGGAAAAGTTCGGCATTGCCCGTGAAGGCAGACCTGCACCATCTGGGGAGGCCGATGCACCAATTGGTGCAGGCGAACCCGGGGTAGGGTCTTAGTCGATTTCTTCTCCTTTCCCACAAACCCAACGGTTTAGTGCTCTTAGAAGCCTTCGATTCCCGCGCAGCCGGTTGGCATCATCATTGCTGTAACAGCCTGGCAAGGAGGTTCTACCAATGAAGAGATCCCTGATGCTTCTGTTCGTCGCTTTGTTTGTCCTGTCGTGTGCCTCGGTGTTTGCTGGCAGTGCTCCCGCTGCTGGCGCGGCAAAGCCCCACGCCACTCATGTGAGCGGGGAGGTTGTCTCGGTGGACGCCGCCAACAGCTCGTTCGTGGTCCGCGAGACCTTGAAAGACAAGAGCACCAAGGAAATCACCATCAATTGTGAACCGGGAACCAAGATCATGATGACGGGCAAAGCGTCCACGCTGAATGAGCTGGCCGCCGGCGATCACGTGACCGTCTCCTATTCTCCTTCCCAAGACGGAAAGAATATTGCCAAGACGGTTTCCATCGCCAAGCCCCAGGGGCAACAGCCCAGCAGCAAGAGCTAACTCGGCAAAGCTTTAGTCTTTCCCGCGGGGGTGCGGAGCGCAAGGTGCTCGGCGCCCCCGCTTCTGTTTTGGGCTAGCCTCTCACCCGCAATTCCCCGCTCTGATAGAATCGGCTTCATGGCCGTCCCGCTGCTGGACCTCAAGACCCAATACCGCGCTCTAGAGCCGCGCATCCGGGAGGCTTTGCACCGGGTCTTCGAGTCTCAACAATTCATCCTGGGGGAGGAGGTCGCCTCCCTGGAGCGGGAGATCTCGGCTGCCCTGGGGGGGAGCGAAACAGTGGGGGTGGCCTCGGGTACCGACGCGTTGCTCCTGGCCCTCATGGCGCTGGAGATCAGCGAAGGGGATGAAGTCATCACCACGCCCTACTCCTTCTTCGCGACGGCGAGCGCCATCCACCGCGCCGGCGCCAGGCCGGTGTTCGTGGACATCGATCCGGGAACGCTTCTCCTCAGTCCGGCCTTGGTGGCTCGCGCCGTCACTCCGCGCACGAGAGCCATTCTGCCGGTTCACCTCTTCGGCCAGATGGCTGACATGGATCCCCTCATGGAGCTGGCCCTGAGCAAACGGCTCGCCGTCATCGAAGACGCTGCTCAGGCTTTCGGTGCCACGGCAAAGGTAGGGGGAGTACTTTCCCAGGCTGGAACCGTGGGGACGTTCGGCTGTTTCTCGTTCTTCCCTTCGAAGAATCTAGGGGGGGCCGGAGATGGGGGACTCGTGAGCGCCGGCGATCAGGGACTGGCGGATCGTGTCCGGTCGCTTCGCCGTCACGGAGAAGAGTCGGCCTACGTTCACGCCCACGTGGGGATTAACAGCCGCCTCGATGCGGTGCAGGCGGCCATTCTGCGGGTCAAGCTCCCTCATCTGCAGGAATGGAACGCGGCGCGGGAGGTCAACGCGGTCCGTTATGCCCGCCTTTTCGAGGAGAACGGGCTGCTGGGACTCGACGGCCCCATCACCCTGCTCCAAACCAGGCCGGGGGCCCGGCACATTTATCACCAATATGTTATCCGGGCCCGAAGACGCGACGATCTCCGGACGGCGCTGCGGAGCTCGGGGATTGGGTGCGCCGTCTACTATCCCATTCCCCTACACCTGCAGCGCTGCTTCGCCTTCTTGCGACACCATCCAGGTGACTTCCCCGTGGCCGAGAAGGCGGCTTCCAGCACCCTGGCGCTGCCCGTCTATCCGGAACTGACGGAGGGCCAGCAGAGCGAGGTGGTGCGGGCGATCCGGGACTTCTACCATCGATAGCGCTTCAATCCGTCTCGATGTGGGAAATCGACTCGAAAACCGGCTCCGGCTGGACTGCAAGGGCGGCACCTTTCGGAAAGACTCGCCGCAACCCCAAGGGCGTGATCATCGTGGTGACCAGCACCATCACCACCATGATGGAGAAGACGTCCCGGGGGATCACACCGGCGGCGAGACCATACCCCGCCACGATGAGACCCACCTCACCGCGCGAGATCATCCCTACACCTAGCCGCAGAGACTCCCGAGCGCTGAACCCCGAGAAGCTCGCCGGCACCGCGCACCCCGCCACTTTTCCAACAATGGCCACCAAGATGACGACGGTGCAGAGCAGCACCATCCTCCAGGAACCGAAGATCTCTCGTCCGTTGGCTTGCAGGCCGATATCCACGAAAAAGATGGGCACGAACAAGGAGTAGGTGAGGGGATTGATACCGCGGTCGATCTCGGCCTTGAAGCGGGTTTGTGCGAAGAGAAGTCCTGCCATGTACGAGCCGGTGATGGCGGCGACCCTCCCGAGGTACTCTGCGACGAACGCATACACAAAGGCCACCAGGAGCACGAAGGCCGTGAGGGCCTGGCTTGCCGGCAGCCTCCTGATTCCCTGGGTTGCCTTTTCCAGGTATCTTCGCCCCACGAACCAGCCCCCCACGAAGAAAAGGATCATTCGAAGACCGATGAGGAGAAAGCTTCCCACCCCGAGCTCGCCCACGCTGGAAGATCCCGCACCCGTGAAGCCGATGACCAGCGAAAGGACCATGATCCCCATGACGTCGTCGATGACGGCGGCCCCCAGGATGGCGGTGCCTTCCCGGGATCGAAGCACCCCCAGCTCCATGAGAGTCTGGGCTGAGATGCTCACGCTGGTGGCCGTCAGGACCGTCCCGATGTAGATCGATTCGATCCAGGGAATACCAAACAGCCTACCTGCGAGGATTCCCAGCCCGAAGGGAAGCACCACCCCGCCCGCGGCGGACCAGAAGGCCACTTTTCCGACCCGCTTCATTTCGGCCAGATCGGTCTCCATGCCCGCCACGAACATGAGAAGAATGACGCCGACCTGGGCGAGATCATGGATCACACCGCCCAGATCCGGATGAAGCGGATCGGTCGCATGCCCCTCGTGAAAGATTCCCAGCCCCAGCACATTGAGGAAGGTAGGCCCCAGCACCAGACCAGCCAGAATCTCGCCAAAGACCGCGGGCTGGCCGAAGCGGGAGCTCAGCGCACCCACCCCTTTGGCGGCCACGAGGATCAGCCCGAGCAGGAGAAGGAGCTGGAGCAGGTGGGGCACGAGCATTTCCTCCGCTTTCCTCCAGCGAGAGGTTGCCGGTGAGGGTTCCTATTAGAGTGGAGCGTGAGAAGCAAGTCAAAGAGAAGGGGGGCGCGGAATTGACTCTCCCGGGGAAACATGGTAAAAACTCCCGCTTTTCTCGATAGTTGCGCGGATCGCCCCTGGGCCCTGGCGCGGCACCGGCCCTCCCCTTGAGGCCTTCGCCGAAACGGCTTATCTCCTTTCCCAGTATCGCAGGACGTCGTTCCCCATGCCGGAAAGGTTTCCCCAGCAGGACGCGATTCTGGCCTCCACGAAAGTTTTCGAGGCTTCAGAGAACGCCGAGAATTTCACCAAGACCCTCATCTTTCTTGCGTTCAGCGTCATCGTGCTTTCCGCGTTCGTCAGTGGGTCCTTCGAGCGGGCCCACTACTGGTACAACCTCAGTTTCGTGACCCGCTTCTTGTCCGTGCCGCTGGTGGTTTACAGCGTGCTGATGATGGTGCACCTTCCCTACCGGGCAATCCTCTGCTTTCTCTATAAGCCGTATCCCCTCTCAGCCAATCTCCCCACGGTGAGCGTGGTCATCCCCGCCTATAACGAGGGAGCCATGGTGGAGAAGGCCATCGAGTCGAGCGCGCTCTCTGATTACCCGCGGGAAAAGATGGAAATCCTCTGCGTGGATGATGGCTCCGTCGACGACACCTGGGAGTACATCCAGCGGGCTGCGGCGCGCTACCCGCGTCTGGTCCGGACGCTTCGCCATCCCCGCAATCGAGGGAAGCGGCACGCCCTGGCCACCGGGTTCAAACAGTCCCGGGGCGAGATCCTGGTCACGATGGATTCCGACAGTGTCATCGCCCGGGATGGTCTCAAGCACCTGGTCTCCCCGTTCGTCGACGCAAAGGTGGGTGCCGCCACCGCGAAGGTCCGCGTGTTCAACAAGCGCCAAAATTTCCTCACTCGGATGCTAGCGGTCCGTTACATCATGGCCTTCGAGTTCTTCCGGGCCTCGACCTCGGTCTTCAAGACCGTCATGTGCTGCTCAGGCGTTCTCTCCGCCTACCGACGCTCGGTGGTAGCCCGGTTTCAGGACCGCTGGCTCAACCAGCAATTCATGGGACAGTTCTGCACCTACGGGGACGACCGGGCCCTGACGAACTTCGTGTTGCGGGAGGGCTACGACACGGTGTATCAGCGGACTGCCGAGGTTCAGACCCTGGCCCCCTCCACACTCACCAAGCTGGCACGGATGCTCACCCGCTGGCACAAGAGCTTCATTCGGGAGAGCATCATCTTCTCCACGTTCATGTTCAGCCGTTATCGGGACCGCCACCGCCTGCCGGCCGCCTTCGATTTCATGCTGACCGTAGTGCTGATCCCATTTCAGTTCTACATCACCCTCTATTCCCTCTACCACATTTTCGTGGATCCAATCCTGATCCTCAGATTTCTGGCTCTCATCGTCATTATGGGTGCCACCTACATGGTGTTCTACATTCGCTTCGAGAGAAACACCGATTTCCTCTACGGAGTCCTGTACTCCTTCCTCCACGTCTTTTTCCTGATGTGGACGGTTCCTTATGCCGTCCTGACCTTCAAGAACAACTCCTGGCTTACACGCTGATCCCAACGTGGGATTCCCGAAAAGGGGCGCGACTTGGGGCTCGGCTCGACGGCCTTGGCTCCCGTCCTGACTTGGAAGGAAACGCAAGACCTCTCCCCATCTTCGGCTCGGCCTGGACTCTGCACAGTCGGTCTGGGTCGGCGCTTCCCTGCTGGAACTGCCGGGGATCCGTGCCGCGCGAACCACGCCCTCCCGAGGAATCCCTGGAACTCCGCGCGCGTCCTGGGAGGTGCAAGGCTGTGTCCCTGGCGCGCACTCCATAGCTGCCTGTCGACCACTCAAGCCTGGAGCTGCCTCCCTCGGGGCGCGAGGCCCCGCCATTGCCGGGTCCAGTCGGCGTGTGTTAGATTCTGCCTGAATCGCAGCGACCCTTCCCGCATCCTAAGAGGTGCAGCTCTTGCCGGTCACCGATCTGGACACCACTCTGGTGGAGCGAGTCCGAGGCGGCGACAAGTCCGCCTTCGAGGATCTGATGCTCCGTTACGAGGACAAAGTCTACCGGCTGGCCATCGGAATGATGAAGAACCGGGAGGATGCCCTGGACGCGGTGCAAGACGCCTTCCTGAATGTCTACCGCAAGATCGACACCTTCAGGGGGGAATCGGCTTTCTCCACCTGGCTGTACAAGATTGCCCTGAACTCCGTTTATATGAAGCTTCGCTCGCGCTCCCGCCACGAACAGACCGAATCCCTGGATGACCTGGAGCACATTCTGGACCCGGCGCGAGTACGGATTCAGATGCCCATCCGGGGCTGGAGCGAGCGGGCCGATGACAGGCTCCTCCGCAAAGAACTGGCCCAGGTGCTCCGGGAGGCTGTGGCCGCACTTCCCGAAGAGTATCGGATCATCTTTACCCTGCGCGAAGTCGAAGAGCTTTCCAACCAGGAGGTCGCTGACATCCTGGGATTGAGCCTGGCCGCCACCAAGACCCGACTCCACCGGGCCCGGCTTTTCCTCAGGCAATCCCTCTCCCGGTACCTGCAGGGGAACGTAGCATGAGTCATCCGCATCGGCCCGGGGAGCCCACCTGTCGACAAGTCTTCGAGTTGCTCAGTGAATTCGTGGACGGAGAGCTGGCCCAGCCTGAGCACGAATCGCTCTCCCGGCACCTCGAGGCCTGCCCCCCTTGCGAGGAATTCTTGAAGACCTTCCAGGTCGCCCGTGCTCTTTGCCGTGAAAGCCTTCTCCAGAAGATGCCGGACGAACTCAAGGATCGTCTCCGCTGTTTTCTGCGCGATCAAATCAAGAAGATATGACGCGAATCCACATGGCTGGAAATCCGCTCTCGTCTTGTGGTTTCGCGCCGCCTACGCTACAATGGCCTCAAAAACTTGCACCGTTCAGGTGACGGACGGCTGGTCTCGGATTACGGAGCGCACCCGATGGATCCCCTGAATAAGAAAGAAATCGGCAAGCGAATCAAGCGCCTGCGGAAAGAAAAGGGCTTGAAGCAGTGGCAGATGGCCGACATCCTGGGGGCTACTCAGCCAGCCATTCACAAGTACGAGAACGGTATCCTCCCGGAGGTGAAGCGACTGCTGGAATTGGCTCGGGTGGGGAATACCACGGTGGAGTGGATTCTTACCGGCCACCATTGGGAGCACGGCTCCGAGGAGCGGGAGAGGATCGCCCGGGAAATCTTCCAGCTTGCAGAGCGGTTCCAAAAGTTCACCCGCGAACAGCGTCAGACGATGGTTTCGGCGCTCGAGATGCTAGAAAACGCCACCGCCCGGATCCGGGAACGCACCTCCTGGATCGCCGCTGAAGTGGACATCCAGGAAGTCGCTCGGGCGCTGAGGGATTTTGACTCCCTGACCCGCAAGGCCCTGGTCGCGGCGCTAGGAGTCCACGATGCGGTCGTGCAGTCTCTCGCGGAAGGCAAGGTGCGCGAGTTTCAGGGCCTGACCTCTCCCTCCACTTCCGAATCCACCCATGCGGAGGAGGAAGACTCGGCCGGCCATCCGCCCACAAAGCTCCAGGAAGAAGTCCTCTAGGCGAAAGCCATCGCCTCGGCTCCCTCATGGATCTCTTCTCTCCCCCGCCGACCTCCAGTCCCCCCAGCCAGCCCCCTCTGGCAGATCGGGTACGCCCCTCACGGATCTCGGAAGTAGCTGGACAGGACAATCTCCTCGGTGCAGGCAGACCGCTACGGATGGCTCTGGAGAGTGGGGAACTCCATTCCCACATTCTTTGGGGACCTCCCGGTTCCGGGAAGACTACCCTGGCCCGCCTCATGGCAGGGGGAACCGGCGCCCCCTTCGTCCCCTTCTCGGCGGTCCTTTCGGGGATCAAGGAGGTCCGCGAGGTAATGGCGGCGTCGGAGCGCCACCTGAGGGTCTCGGGAAAGAGAACCTTAGTCTTTGTGGACGAAATTCACCGCTTCAACCGGGCGCAGCAGGATGCCTTCTTACCCTTCGTGGAGTCGGGAGCTATCATTCTCGTGGGGGCCACCACCGAGAATCCCTCTTTCGCCATCAACTCTGCCCTGCTCTCGCGGATGAAGGTGTACGTGCTTGGCCCCCTGGACGAGGAGGCGCTCCGGAGCATTCTCAGGAGGGCGGTCGCCGATCCGAGGGGCCTGGAGGGCCAGGTCCTGCTGGGCGAGGAAGAGGCGGGCCTGATCGTGGCTCTCGCCTCGGGTGACGCTCGGCGTGCCTTGAACACGCTGGAGTTGGTGGCACGGATGACCCGGCCGTCTCCGGACGGGCTTCGGCGAATCTCCCAAGAGACCATCCGCCGCGCGGTGGAGCGGGAGCCGCTGGTTTACGACAAGGCGGGCGAGGAGCACTTCAACCTGATTTCAGCCCTTCACAAGAGCCTGAGGAATTCCGACTCAGATGCCGCCCTTTACTGGCTGGCCCGCATGCTGGAGGCGGGGGAAGATCCGCTGTACGTCGCCCGCCGACTGATCCGCTTCGCCAGCGAAGATGTAGGAAACGCCGATCCACAGGCGCTCCCTCTCTCGACGGCGGCGCAGCAGGCGGTCCACTTTCTCGGGATGCCGGAGGGCGCATTGGCCCTGGCCCAGGCCGCCGTCTACCTGGCCGTGGCCCCCAAGAGCAACGCGGTGACCCGGGGTTATGCTGAAGCGGCGAAGAAGATTCAGGAGGGGCACAGTCTCCCCGTGCCCTTGCACCTGCGCAACCCAGAAACTCCCCTCCTGGCAGATCTCGGATACGGGAAGGGGTACCTCTACGCCCACGACTTTGAGGGGGCCGTCGCTGCCATGGAATGCCTCCCTGAGGACCTTCGCGGTGCACAATTTTACCGTCCGGGATCGGAGGGATTCGAGAGGGAAATCGCGCGCCGGCTGGATGCGCTGGCGGTGAAGAGGCGGGCCGCGGCTAAGAAGACTTCTTGAAGTGCCAGGTGGTGTCCGAATCTTTGCAGGTCGCGCACATGGGGAGGATCTTCCCCTTTTCCACGTGGACCTCCGTGACTACTCCGGCATACTTGCAGATCAGGCACTCATAAGTGCCAGTCCGGTCAGCGGTTTCTCCTATTTTGTAGGTCAGGGAACTGTTCACCATCCCCCCTCCTCTCCCCTCATCTATTAATGATTTCGGGCGCGAGACTAGCACACCGCCTTAGTCCCCGCCACGACAACACCGGCAGGGAAAAAAAGAGGGGTGATTGCTCACCCCTTTGAGTCGATCGAAGACCCGCTTCTGGCTTATCTCTTCTTCTTCGTAGCCTTCTTCTTCGCGGTCTTCTTAGCTTTCTTCTTGGCGGCTATGGTCACTCACCTCCTTTCCCGGATGATGGTGTGAAGTCTCTTGGTCAGATTCCAGGGTCCCATCAAGGATGGAATGTAGGAACTCCTGCGACGTTGTCAAGGCATTCTGGATTTCGAAGGAGGATGATCGAACGGAGAAAAAAGAAAGATGAATGCGCGGTGAGAGGGAGCCGGCTTCGAGGATCGTTTGGAGGTTCCAAAAGGTTTCTGACATCCGTGATCGTTTTCGCCGCGTTGGTGATCCGAGGGAGACGCCGCGAACCTGTTTTCCTTTCTCGCTTTCCTTTGCCCGCGCGACTCGATCCGATCGATTGATCACGTCCCGTCGTTTTTATACCACGCAGCCGATCACCTGTCAACGATTTTTCAGTCTTCGGATTATTTTTTTCGATCATTCCTTGTACATGGAAGCGATGAGCTCGGCGAATTTGGACTCGATGACGCGACGCTTCAGTTTCGTGGTGGGCGTGAGCTCGCCATCCTCCTGCGTCAACTCCCGGGGTAGGAGGCGGAACTTCTTGACCGTCTCGTAGGAAGGAAGTCCCGCCATCCTGGACTCCATGAGACGACGATAGTGGTCCACGACGCGTGGCTCCTTGATCAAATCGGATGGCTGGCCGAACGGGATCCTCTCTTTGCGTGCGTAGGCCGTCAGCCAGCCAAAATCTGGCACTAGCAGGGCAGAGATGAACTTCCGACGGTCTCCAATGAGTACGGCCTGGGAGATGGAAGGATCGCCCTTCAGTAGATTCTCCAGAGGCTGCGGCGCGACCATTTTGCCCCCGGAGGTCTTGAGGATCTCCTTCTTGCGGTCGGTGATGGTGAGAAACCCGTCGGCGAGCTGGCCCACATCCCCCGTGTAGAGCCAGCCCCCTTTGACCGCTTCCCGAGTCGCCGCCTCATCCCTGAAGTATCCCTGCATCACGTTCGCGCCGTGCACGAGAATCTCCCCGTCTTCGGCGACCCGGACTTCCACCCCAGGAAGTGGCCGCCCCACGGTACCGATACGGATCCGCTCCAAAGTGTTTACCGACACCACCGGCGAAGCCTCGGTGAGCCCGTACCCTTCGAGTACGGGGATTCCTGCGGCGTGAAAGAACTCAGCCACCTCCTGCCGGAGCGGGGCCGCTCCGGAGATGACGAACCGGATCCGCGGGCCGAAGGTCTTCTCCCTCAAGGGGGCGTGCACGAGGCGCTCCGCCTCGCCGCGAAGGAGCCGGATCCAGAGCGGCGGCCGGCGCCCCGAGAAGCGCGCATTGACCTCCCTGCGTCCCACCGCCATGGCCACCTTGAAGACATTCCGGCGAATGGGAGAGGCACCTCTCAGTGCGTCGCCCACCTTCCCGTGAATCTTCTCCAGCAGGCGGGGGACGGTGGCCACCAGGGTAGGATGAACCTCCTGGAGGTTTTGGCCCACCGCCTCGATGGACTCGGCGTAGGCAATGGTAGCCCCGGCCGCGAGACAGGCGAAGTGGACCAACCGCTCGAAAGCGTGGCTCAAGGGGAGGAACGACAGCGCGATGCTCTCCGGGGTGATGGGAATGGCGCCGAGCGTGCTGTTGATGTTGGCCGCAAAGTTGGAGTGGGTGAGCATGACCCCTTTGGGGTCGGCCGTGGTGCCCGAGGTGTAAAGAATGCTGGCCAAGTCTTCCGGGCTGACCCCGCCCCTCAGCATTTCAAATCGTCCCGGATCGCTTCGGTGGATCTCCTCGCCTTCCTTGACCAACGCCGTCCAGGCCAGGGCCTGGGTCGGCATCTCGACGGGAGGGTCTATCAGGATCAGCCTGGCAAGACCCGGCAGCGACCCCAGCGCCGGCAAAACCTTCGCGAGCTGCCCCTCATCGGAAAGGACCAGGGCGCGGGCGGAGGAGTGATCCAGGATGAAGCGAATCTGTTCTGTGAGGAGGGAGGGGTACAGCGGGACTACCACCGCGCCGACGTTCAAGAGGGCATGATCAAACGCCACCCATTCGGGGCGGTTCTCCGAGAGCAGCGCCACCCTCTCTCCCCGCTCGATCCCCAGGGCTTGTAAGCCCAGCGAGAGCGCGCGCACCGTCGCGACGAAATCAGCGGTGGAGATATTTCGCCATTCCCCCCTGGATTTGTAGCGCAGAAGCTCGGGCTTCTGAAATTCCTTCTCGAGACTGGTGAGGATGTCGCAGAGAGTCCGGATGGGCAAGCGGACACTCCTCCTGAGTACGCAGGGCCCGCGCGGAGGAAAGGATTGCCCTCCCCCGCCTGCATCTTACCAGAGAACTCGAAGGGTGAGAGGAGAGCTTTGCTTGGGGGGGATTCCGCTGGAGCGCGGTTCCGGTGCCGGGAGTCGGAATCGAACCGACATGGGGCTTACACCCGAGGGGTTTTAGGTCCGAACCAGAAGGCGAGTCCATGGACCGCGAAAGGGGCCATCGGTAGGAAACTCACCCACCTGGTTCGCATGCAAGCCCGCAGATCCCACGGTAGTCCCCTCCCTCTCGAATGGTTTTGGCACAAAAGAGGACAGGCACTCCAGGCTGGAATTGACTGCTGGAGACCGCTTGCCTATTATTACGGCCTGGAGACCTTGATGCGTCAAGCCTCTCGCGCCTCGCGAAACGACATCTGGCAAATCCTGATGAGGAGCGCAGCGACCCTGTTGCTGGTTCTGATCGTAGCGGATCTTGCGGATGCCTCGTGCGACCCATCCGGAATCCCCGCAGTGAGCCTCGATACCTCGCCGTCGCGAGCCGCCGCAGGGGATGCTTGTGGGTCTGTCTGCTTTCCTGACTGTTTCTGCTGCTCCACCCTCGGTCCAGCCCTTCCAATCTTTTCCCTTCTGACGACCGAGAGCATCAGCGAGGCACCTGCTCCTCCCGTCTATCGACCCAAGACCGGCATTTCCCCCACCCTCGATCACGTACCGCTAGCCTCCCTCTAGCCGAGCCCCTTCTCAGCGACTGGCTGCCCCGCACTGGAATGGGGTCGATTCGCTCCCCATTCCGAGGGTGGTCGATGCCAGGCTGGCAATTCGTCCGATGTGACGCCGGGCACATTCCTGGCCGCACCTCATCCGATAGCAAGAGGTCCGTCTTGAAGACAACATGGCTGCTGGCTCTAATTCTCATTCTCCCTGCCGCCCTTCGGGCGGCTGAGCCCCGACTGATACCCCTTGACGAGGCTCTCCACCTCGGTGACGCATCTCCTTCGGCAGCCACACTCGGCCTGGAGGTCGACCGCGCCCGGGCCGAAGTCCGCGCCAGTGGATTGTGGCCGAACCCCGAGGTCGCCGTTTCCCGCGAAGAAGCGCTCGGGACGGTGGACCGATTCGAGACTCTTTCACTGCCGCTCCCGCTCACCGGAAGGCTTTCCCTGGAAAAGTCCGCGGCCAGAAGCGGCCTCAAGGCGACTGAGGCTCGAACTCGACTGGCCCGTGTGAACCTGGTCCGGGCTAATGTCCGGGAGGCGTTCTTGGATCTCCTCGTGGCACAAGAACGGACTTCCAGTCTGTCCGCAGGACTCTCCCGCCTGGCCGAATTGGTGCAAGTCCTCCGATCTCGAGAGAAGGAGGGGGAATCCTCCGGTTTCGACCTGATGCGGGCCGAGCGAGAACAAGCAGAGTTTCAGGCCGACTTTCTGGAATCCCAGGGGCAGGTGGTCCGACCGAGAGGCGAGCTTGCCGCTCTCGTGGGCCTCCCTTCGGAGGGCCTGGCAGCCGACGGGAGCCTGGAGGCGGCCCCATCCCTTCCCAGCCTGGAGGAAGCCCGAGTCCTGGTCGCATCTCGCGGGGACGTGCTCGCACTCGGCGCGGAAGCGGAGCGGGCGGACTACCTCGCCCGAGCCGCTCGTCGCCGCGCTATCCCGGAGCCTTCCCTCACCCTGGGAGCCAAGACGACCGAAGTCGCGAGCGACGCGGACGCCGGCAGCGTCGCGGCGATTTCGATTTCTATCCCCATCTTCGACCGCGGCCAGGGGGCCCGCGCAATCGCCCGAGCTGAAGGGGCGCTGCTTCGCTCTCAGCGTGAAGCTCTGTCAAGGAAAGCGCTGGCTGAGGCCGAAGCGGCGCTTGCCCAGGCCGCCGCTCGTCGCGAGGGCGCGGAGTCCTACGCCGCGGCGGCCGACCCTGACGAGCTCATTCGAATCGCGAGAGCCGCATACGACGCGGGGGAAATGCGGATCTTGGAGCTGCTGGACGCTTACCGGACGGCGATTAACGTCAGCCTGAGGACTATTGAGCTGCGGGGAGAAGCTCGGAGGGCGGAGATAGAACTGAATCGGGTCCTGGGGACGGAGGTGGTCCGATGAAGCGAGATCTCTGCTACCTCAGGTGGGCCATGGCGTCCTCGTGGACTCTGGTATGGGCGGTCGTCGTCCTTGCCAGCGGCTGCGGACAGACTTCGGAGGCTCCTCCGAAGGCGGAACTCCCAAAGGCAGACTCGCGGATCGTGGTCCTGCCCGAAGAGGTCCTTAGGGCCGCGGGCGTCAAGGTCGTTCGGGTTTCCCGGGAGGCCTTCCACCCACACGTGGTGGCTAGCGGCGTTATCAAGCCGGACGCTCAGAAGAGCGTCATGGTCAGGGCTCGGGTGGCCGGCCGCGTCCTCCAGGTTCTGTCGGATGTCGGGCAACGTGTCAAGGCTGGACAGCCCCTGGCCATCATCGAGGGGCCGGAAGTCACAGCCGTCCTCGCCAGGCACCGAACTGCCGCCGCCCGGGCGGCGGCTTCCCGGAAGGCTGCCGAGCGGGCGGAGAGGCTTCTGGAATTGAAGGCAATGAGCCGGGCCGAAGTGGAGACCCGGAAGGCCGAGGCCGAGGCGGCGGAGGCGGAGGCCGGGGCGGCCAAGCAGGACATGCTCCGCCTGGGTCTCAATCCTGACTCCGCAGCGAGCGATCCCGAACTCCCTTCCGAGTTCTCCGTGACAGCGCCCCTCGCTGGCGTCGTGCTGGAAAGAACCATCTCCACGGGGCTTTTGGTGGAAAAGGACGCTTCGCTCTTCACCATCGCCAACCTCTCACGGGTTTGGGCGGTGGCTGACGTTTACGAGAAGGATTTGGGCCAGATCCGGGAAGAGGGTGACGTGGAGGTCCACACCGACGCGTATCCCGGCGAGGTCTTCATCGGACGGATCGCCCTGATCGAACCTGCTCTGGACGAAGCCAGTCGGACGGCCCACGTCCGGATCGTCCTGGACAACCGGAGCGGCAAGCTTCGTCCCGGCCTCTTCGTGACAGTAGCCGTCCCCCTTCGGGGTGCATCGGAGATCGAGGCGACCGCCGTTCCGGCCGAAGCGGTCCAGAAAATCTCGGGCCTGCCCACTGTCTTCGTCCAGATACAGCCAGGTCGGTTCGAGCTGCGTCCCGTGGAGACAGGTCGCGAGGCCCACGGGATGGTGGAGATACGCCACGGCCTCCATGAAGGGGAGCAGGTCGTCGCCGAAGGAGCCTTCATCCTGAAATCGGAACTTCTTAAGGGGACCATTGCCGGGGAGGAAGACTGATGATCGAGCGCATCATCGGTATCTCTCTTCGAAACCGCCTCGGCGTGACAATGGCTGCGGTAGTTCTAGTCGTCTTGGGCTGGGTAGCCCTCTTCCAGCTTCCTATCGACGCGATGCCCGACGTGACGACCGTTCAGGTCCAGATCCTGACCAAGGCCCCCGCTCTTGGCCCCGTCGAGATAGAGCAGTTCATCACCCGGCCCGTTGAGAACGCGATGAGCGGGCTCCCGAATCTAGAACAGATTCGGTCAACCTCGCGTTACGGCCTCTCAGCCGTGACGGTCGTCTTCAAGGAGGGAACCGACATCTATTTCGCCCGGAACCTCGTTGAGCAGCGTCTGTCGGTGGCGCAGGAAGCCATCCCCTCGGGGATTGATCGCCCCGAGATGGGGCCGATCACAACGGGTCTCGGCGAGGTCTTCCATTTCGTTTTGGAGGGGGAAGGGTACTCCGCCATGGAGCTCCGGACGATTCTGGATTGGGACATCGCATACCGACTTCGCAGCGTCCCGGGCGTGGTTGAGGTGAACACCTGGGGTGGGCAGGCCAAACAGTACCAAGTGCTGGTCGATCCGGCACGTCTTCTAGCCTACCGGCTCACCCTGCCCCAGGTCTTCGAGGCCGTGGAGCGGAACAACTTGAACCGCGGCGGAGGGATCATCGAGAAGGGAGGTGAGGCATACGTCATCCGTGGGGAGGGAATGGTCTCCGGGATCGAAGACCTGGAGAAAGTCGTGGTCGGAGTCACCTCGGAGGGGACACCCATTCTTGTGAAACACGTGGGCGAAGTCCGGGAGGGCCCAATGCTTCGGATTGGAGGGGCCACCCGAAACGGCAACGGCGAAACAGTCATCGGGCTGGTGCTGATGCTCCAGGGAGAGAACGCCCGGCAGGTCGTGGACCGGGTCAAGAGAGCCTTGGCGGAAATCCAACCCTCGCTTCCCAAGGGGATCCGAATTGTCCCCTACTACGACCGCCAGAACCTTGTCTCCCGCGTCATCGCCACCGTCTCAAAGAACCTGATCGAGGGCGGGTTTCTCGTCATTGCCGTCCTGCTCCTTCTCCTGGGCAACCTGAGAGGCGGACTGATCGTGGCGTCGGCCATTCCCCTCTCCATGCTCGCGGCCTTCATCGGGATGGTGCAGGCGGGGATCTCCGGGAACTTGATGAGTCTGGGGGCCATAGACTTCGGGCTGATCGTGGACGGGTCGGTGGTCATGGTCGAGAACATCCTACGGAATATCTCCGCCAAAAAACTCCGGGACGAGGATCGCGGTGAGGCCATAGCCCGCGCGGCCAAGGAAGTGGGGCGTCCCATCGTCTTCGCTGTCGGCATCATCCTCATCGTCTACCTGCCGATCCTGACCCTCAGTGGGATCGAAGGGAAGATGTTCAGGCCGATGGCCTGGACCGTGGTCTTCGCCGTGGCGGGATCGCTTCTCCTTTCTCTGACGCTGGTCCCGGTCCTCTGCTCCCTCGTTTTCCTGGGAGAGGTCAAGGAAAAGGAGACGTGGCTCATGCGGCTGGCGCACCGAGCCTACCGTCCGGTTCTGGACCGGGCGATGGCTCACCCTCGGCTCACGATTTGCCGCGGGGACCTTCCTGGGGGCCGAATTCGTCCCTCGACTTGACGAGGGCGACATCGTCATCCAGGCCTCCAGGCTCCCCAGCGTCTCCCTCAGCCAATCCCTGTCCTCCACGACTGAGATTGAAAAACTCCTGCGGCCTTTCCCCGAGGTGAGGACAGTCGTTTCTCGGACCGGGAGTCCCGAAATAGCTACAGACGTGATGGGAATCGACCTTTCCGATGTATTCGTGATCCTGAAGCCCCGACGCGATTGGCGGCCAGGAATGGACCGTGAGCGCCTGATCGCCACGATGCACGATGCGCTCGAAAAAGGCGTGCCTGGGAACGTCTTCAGTTTCACGCAACCCATCGAGATGCGCTTCAACGAGTTGATCGCCGGCACCAAGAGCGACCTGGCGGTGAAGGTCTTCGGCGATGACCTTGACATCCTGGCACAGAAGGGGCGCGAGTTGGCTGCGATCCTGGCGAAGATTCCGGGGGCTGCGGACGTGAAGGTGGAGCAGACCGCCGGGCTCCCGATGGTGCGAGTCCGGGTCAACCGGGATCGTATCGCTCGTCTCGGGGTGCGGGTCGAGGATGTGCTTGCGGCAGTGGAGGCGGCCCGCAGTGGGCGCGTCGTGGGAAGCGTACTGGAGGGAAGGCGACGGTTCGATGTTGCCGTTCGCCTGTCAGAGGGAATCGCGGCCGATCCGCACGCCTTCGGAGCCGTCCCTATCGGGACTCCGGACGGACGCCTCATCCCTCTGGCGCAGCTGGCCGAGATCACGATTGAGGAGGGACCGGCTCAAATCAGCCGGGAGCAGATCGAGAGGCGGATCGTGGTCGAGGCTAACGTGCGTGGGCGGGACCTGGCTGGCTTCGTTGCCGAGGCTCGCGCAGCCGTGGCTGCGAAGCTCCACCTTCCGTCCGGATACTACGCAACCTGGGGCGGACAGTTCGAACATCTCGAAGCGGCGACCCGGCGTCTCATGGTCGCCGTGCCGCTCGCGCTCTTCCTGATTCTCGCGCTCCTCTATGGAGCCTTCGGTTCCCCCAGACCCGCGCTTCTCATCTTCCTGAACGTCCCTTTCGCGACCAGCGGCGGAATCCTGGCCCTCCTGTTCAGAGGGATGTCTTTCAGCATCTCGGCCGGCGTCGGTTTCATTGCCCTCTTTGGCGTAGCAGTGCTCAACGGCGTGGTCCTGGTCTCCTTTGCACGAAAGCTCCAGGCCGAAAGTGGTTTGGAGCCCAGCGAGGCCGCCCGGCGGGCCGCCATGGTTCGGCTCCGGCCGGTCCTGATGACTGCCCTGGTCGCGAGCCTCGGTTTCGTCCCGATGGCACTCGCGACGGGCTCTGGTGCGGAAGTGCAGCGCCCCCTCGCCACGGTTGTAATCGGAGGATTGATCAGTTCCACGCTTCTGACACTTGTCGTCGTTCCGGCCCTGTACCGCTGGTTCGCGCCCCGGATGCCGGTCGCCGAGATCTAAGAGAGGAGTGATTGCCTTAAAGGAGGTCAAAGCTGTGTTCCAGGCGTCGATGCTCAATGAGGT
>QHVQ01000089.1:0-7218 GCA_003222305.1 Acidobacteriota bacterium
GGCATCTCACTGCAGGCGAGCCTGCAGCGCATTCTGGAGTACTCCGCCAGGTCCACGCTGAGGACGGAGCTGACCGTCGAAACTGAGAATCACCCGACCCTGAATTACAGCATGGTGGATTCGGACGCGGGTGGGGTTCAGGCGGCGGCGCCCGGCAGCGTGGCGCGAGAAGTGGCAATGCTCTTGAACCTGATCTACGGGAACAGGTTTCAGGAGGTCCACGTGAAGACGGCGCGAGTGAAAGTCTCGAGCCTGCCCGAGGCTCGCCTGGCGCGGGTCGGCGAGTTGTCGGTGAGCCCGTCCCAGGTGAAGCCTGGGGAGGACATGAGCGTACGGGTCTCGGTGCAGCCTTACCGAGGGGAGCCGTTCTTGAAGGAGTTCAAGGTGCGGGTGCCGCCCGACACGCCCAAGGGGCCCTTGAACATCATCGTCTCCAGTGCCCGGAATCTGAACGGACTGGAAGGACCCATGCTGCAGCAGCGATTCACCGGCGCGCCGGGGGTGAACGAGATGATCCGGTTCTTCAATTCTCTGAGGCGGGACGATGGTCTCTATCTTCAGCTGACCCGGCGGAGCCTCGGCGCGGTGGTGGAGGGGGAGACCATGCCGGCGCTGCCGATCTCGGTACTGTTCACCCTGGGAAGCAACCGGTTCTCCGGGGAGGAATATCCAGCCGCGGACCTGCCGGTGCTAGAGGTTTCCGAGAAGACCGACTTCGTACTTTCCGGCGGGCGACGAACCGTGATTGTGGTCCGATGAATCGACCAGAGGAGCGTGAGTAAGACGATGCAAGGCAGCAAGGTCCAAGCGCGATGCTGGGTCGTGGCGGCAGTCGGTGGGTTTTTGGCGACGTCGGTCTGGGCCGCGTCTTCCCAGATCTGGAAAAACCGAACCCGTTCCGAGCGGGAGCAGGGAGACCTCAAGGGAATTTCCCTCGCGGGCGACGGCACACTGACCCTGGGGCCCGCCTTCGAGACTCTCGCCACCGCGGCCGATCCCTACCTCTGGTCCCTGGCCCGGGACTCGCGGGGGACGATCTACGCGGGGGGCGGCAACGATGGAAAGGTCTACAGGCTGGGCAAGGACAAGAAGCTGGAGCTCTACTTCGATTCGCCCGAGCTGGAGGTTCACGCCCTGGCACTGGATTCGAAGGACAACCTCTATGTCGGCACTTCACCCCGGGGCAAGATCTATCGTGTGACCCCCGCGGGAAAATCGCAGGAATTCTTCGCCCCAGAGGAAACCTACATTTGGGCGCTGCTGTTCGACGGCAAAGGAAACCTCTACGCCGGGACGGGGACGCAGGGAAGGATCTATCGAATCACTCCCGCGGGGAAAGGAGAGGTTTTCCTGGACACCGAGGAGACTCACATCCGGGTCATGGCACTCGCGCCGGATGGAAATCTCCTGGCCGGCACCGACGGCAAGGGATTGGTGCTGAAGGTAGACGGGGAGGGAAAAAGCCAGGTGCTCGCCAACGCCCCGCTCCCCGAAGTCACCGCTCTGGTGACGGGTGAGGGCGGGAAGATCTATTTCGCCGCGGCAGGCCAGGGCCAGGCCCGCGCCCCTCAGCGGCCGCAGCCCCAGGTCTCCGCTCCGCGTCCCGCGCCGGCCCCAGGAGGCGAGGAGGAACGGGTCCCGGGGCAGCCGCCCCAGGAGAACCAGCCCCCGCAGCAGCCTCCCCAGCAACCCCAGCAGCCTGCCGCCCCCGCCGGGCCGCCGGGGGCTGGTGTAGAGAGCAAGATTCTCTGCCTCGAGCGCGACGGGTATGCTCGTGAGATTTGGGGCCAGGCGGGCGAGTTGATCCTCTCTCTGGCGCTGGACCGGGAGGGGAGCGTGATCGCGGGGGGCGGCGTGGATGGCAAGATTTACCGAGTGGATCCGGTGCGCACCGATGCCACGCTGGTGCACAAGGCCGATTCCCTGCAGATCTCGGGCCTGCTGAAGGAGCCCGATGGGTCCTTGCTGGCGGTGGGCAGCAACCTGGGGGCCGTTTTCCGGTTGGGAGGCAAGGTGGGTTCCGAGGGGACCTATCAATCCGCGGCCTTCGACGCCCGGGTCTTTTCTTCCTGGGGTAATCTGGCGTGGCGAGGCGAGACCCCTCCCGGAACTTCCGTCCGCGCCCAAACTCGAACTGGCAACACCGCCGAGCCGGACTCAAGCTGGTCGGAATGGTCGGCGCCCGTGGAGCGTCGCGAAGGGGGAATCACCCATTCTCCCAGCGCACGTTTCATTCAGTGGCGCGCGACGCTGCGCAGCTCCGATGGAAAAGCCTCTCCGAGACTGGGCGAGGTTTCGGTGACCTACCTGCAGCGCAACCTGCCCCCCGAAATCAAGTCGCTGGAAGTCCAGGCACCGGGCGTGGTGTTCCAGAAGCCGAACAAATCGTCAAGCACGGCGGCGCCCGGAGAGGGGGCGGGCTCAGCGGGCCGGGGAGACCGGGACAGGAGTTCCCACCGCGGCTCTCAGCAGCCCCGGCCGCAGAGCGACAAGGAAGGGCGGGCCGCGCAGTGGGGTGCTTCGGATCCCAACGGAGACGACCTGACTTACTCCGTCTACTACCGTGCCGCGGACGAAAAAGAGTGGAAGCTGATGGAAAAGGATCTCACGGATCCCTTCTTCAGCTGGGATGCCACCTCGATGGCGGACGGGACCTACCTGCTCCGGGTGGTGGCCGAGGACACCCCGTCCAATCCCGAGGGCTCCGCCCTGTCGACCGATCGGCTGAGCGATCCGTTCGACGTGGACAACAATCCGCCGAGCATCAGCCCCATTCGCGCGGCGGTCTCGGGCTCTTCCGCGCGGCTGGAGTTTGAGGTGGCCGACACCTTCTCCAACGTGGGCGAAGTGATCTATTCAGCCAACGCGCGGGAATGGGAAGTGGCGACGCCGGTGGACGGGATTACCGATTCTCCCAAGGAAGACTACCGGATCGATCTGACGAAGCTGGCGGCGGGAGAGGTCACCGTGGTGGTGAAGGCCACCGACTCGGCGGGGAACTCAGCCACCACCAAGACCGTGCTGCAGGTGGGCGCCTCGCGCTGAAGCACGAGAGGGACGTGCCGGAGCGGCCTAAGTGATCCCGAGCGCCAGGGGATCGCCCGCAGCCAGCGTTTTCACCAATTCTTCGTGGAAATAGTCGGCGCGCGACCGGATCCCGGCCGGGACGCGCTGATCGTAGGCTCGCCGGCTCTTGTCGATCTCCTCCCTGAGTCTTCCGTAGATATCCCTTTGCTGGCGTCCCGCGATCACCACATCTTCGTTGTAGAGCAGCAGCTCCGAGACCAGAAGCCGGGCGAATCGTCGCGCGTCTTCGTGCTGACGGGTTTCGTCGGGACGCAGGCCCGCAGGTCCGCCCGGGGCCTCTCGGGCGAAGGAGGTGTATTCCAGCTCCTCTTCAAGCGGATCGGGGTCAAGGAGCTCCGAGGCGGGGGAGGGCTCTGAGGGCTCTGCAGCCTCCTCCACGGAGGGGATGCGGATCTCCAGATCGGCCCGGGCCGTCACCTCGGGCGAGTCGGGACCCGCGCGCAGGGCCAGATTCTCGGCCGCGAGGGAAGCGACGCTGGCCAGAATCTCGGCCCACTGAAAATTGCAGGAGCAGGAACCGTCGCCGCCGTCATCGCCGTAGAGTATGGCGGACACCCGATCACCGACCAGGATCGGCGCGGCCATGGCCTGCCGCGGAATTCTTTGGCCGGGGACCGGTGACGGAAGAAAGGAAGGAGTCTCCTCGAGCTCCCCGCACCGAACCGGACAACGTGAGTCCGCAGCGGCCTTCAGAAGGGAATCCCGTGCCAGGGGGATCTTCAGGGAGCCCGCGGGATCTCCTCCCGTCTCGTCCTCGGGAAGACCCACCGTGCTCCAGCCATGAGCGGTTTCCCCTCGAACGAGGAAGAGACAGGCCCGGGAGAAGCAGCGGGAGGCGCCCTCCAGGAGCCGGTCCAGAAGGGCGATTTGATCCGCGCAGACAGACAGGCCCTTCACCAAGGTGCTCAGGAATTCGGCCTCCGAGTCTTGCCCCGACATCCGCGGCGAGGTCGGGGCGGCTTCCTCCACGGACCCGAGAGAGACGGGCTCGGCCATCTCTCGGCCAAGCGCCTCGAGACTCGCCACGAACTGGGCGGCTCGTTCCTGGAGGATCCGCTTCACGTGCGCTTCGGCCCCTTCACGATCCACTGGAGACATGGCCAACCTCCAAGCCGCGGAATAGATTGGAATCAAGACTCCGGCGAGCGAGACGGGATTATAGCAGAGGCTCCCCTGGGCCTCGCTCAGTCCTGATAGACGTTTTCGAGCCAGAACCTCGCCCTCTCATGGGAGCCGTTCACGTCGGCGAAGCCCAATGCCTCTTCGTACCGCGCCCGCGCCTCGTCCCGCCGGTTCAGCAGGTCCAGGACGTTCCCGTCGCGGACCAGGAGCCAACCATGCCACACGTCCTCCCGGGCGGCCGGGAGGGAGATGCCCTTCCCGAAGGCCGCCAACGCCTCCGGGTACTTTCGCAGCTTCATATAGGCAATTCCCTTGCGGAAAAGGGCCTCCGGATCGTCGGGATGGGGCTTGAGGTAATCGTCCACCTGCTGGATGCAGCCGGCGAAGTCGTTCCGGTCATAGAGGTAATAGGCGCGATTCAAGGGGGTGAACACTTCGTCGGGAGTCACCACCAGCGCCTCGACAAGCCCCGAAGGGGGGGAGAAGCCGCGAGCCAGGTAGTCCGGCTGTTGGACCAGGTCGTCCTGCAATGCCATGGCCATCATTCTGAATCCCAGAGTCGCGAAGGCGGCGGTGAAGGCCTCGTCCCGGGACACCTTCAGCGACTTGCCGAGCGCCTCGCTCCCGAACGCGGCGAGGGCCCGCCGCGCGTAGAGCTGCGACCCCTTCCGCAGCACGGACAGGAGCGTGCTGTGCTTGCGGAGGGCCGGGACGGCGACCCGTTTTTCTCCATCCAGAATGCCGAAGCCCTTCATCGCCTCCTCGGTTGGATCGTCGGTCCAGGGGAGATGACCCAGCGCCCCGTCCAAGATCCTGCGGCGCGTCGGGTAATCCTGCACCGCCTGGTTCAGGTACGAAAAGGGGGTCCAGAGGTAGTGGAGAGTCTCGCTGCCCGAGCTGTATCGGTCCACGCCCATGAGCAACGGATCCGCAGGGACCTGAATCCAGAGATATCCTTCGTCGCGCAGCCGCCTGGCGTCCAGAGCCCCGGCGTCGCCGAGCGTCTCTTCCGCCGTGCGGGAATCGAGCATCTCGGACCACAAAAGAGCGAACAGCCATGGAGAGACCTTCTCTTTCTTTGCGGCCTTTCTTGCTCTTCTTATGAAGGGGAGAATCTCCGGGTAAATGTCCCGCGCCGCCTGCCGCACGGTCGTATCGAAGGCCGCTCCGGTCTCTCCGCGGATCACCGGAAAAGCGGGGCCGTAAGTATCGCCGACCTTCCGGATCATTCTGGAGGTTGTGAGGTCGGCCAGCGCCTGATCCAGATCAGGAATTCCCAGCTTCTCGAGAGTCTGCCGCGAGGCGCCGGATTCAAGCGCCAGAAAGACCTTGCCAAGAATCGGGTCGAAGAGTGCTTCGGTCCTCCAGGCTTCACGGAAGCTTCCCAGATAGGCCACTCCATTGGAGTATTCCTCGGGCACACCCAGGTCTTGAGCAGGTTCGAAGTTGCCAGCCCTGCTCTCAGGCTCGACAGCCTGGATGGCGGGAGGAGTCGGCTGGGTTGCAGAGGCGCCGTCGCGCAAAACCGGGCGACCTGTCACCCCCGCTGGCAAAACGAAGAGAAGGGCGGCGGCCAGCCGGGGTCCTCTACTCCTGCGTACCATGTCGGGCTGTCTCCCTTTCACTTCTATCCGTTCCGACTCATCCGCGGGATCGGCAAGTCGGCGAAGATTGGCGGCCGGTGCCGAAGACGGCGAATCGTACCAGAGCCGCCCCGATGATTCCAGGAGAGGAGCGCCATCGCCTCGATGGCTCTGCGAACCTGTACGACTGCGGGAAAGCCACACCCGTGTGGTGTAAAAGAGAATTCTCTGAAAAGACACGCCATCCTTACCATTGGAGGTGAAGAGTTAACTAGCTGACCAATCGAAGCTTGGCGCGTTTTTTACAGCACTATCTCCCCCTGGCACAAAGACTGCTCTCAGAGCCCGCGCTCCAGCGGGAGCTTGCTTGCCGGAGGGGACATGTTCGAGCAGAGGACGATTCGGGGTGAGGTTGTGTTCGATGGGCGCGGTCTGCACTCCGGAAAATCGGCCCGGCTGCGCGCGCTCCCTGCTCCCCAGAATACCGGCATCCTGTTCGTCCGTACTGACCTCGAAGGCCACACTATCCCAGCCCGGTGCCGGTACTTGGAAGCGACGCGGCTGTCCACCACGCTGTCTCATAACGGAATTCAGGTGGGGACGGTCGAGCACATTCTGGCCGCGATCGCGGGTGTGGGAATCGATAATGTCCGATTGGAGCTGGACGGCCCCGAGGTTCCGATTCTGGACGGCAGCGCCTTGCCCTTCGTGGAGGCGCTTCTCGAGACGGGACTGCACCGGCAGGAGTCGCGTCGCCAGTTCCTCACTGTGCTCAAGCCGGTGAGTGTCACCGAGGGCGACAAGCGTCTTGTCATCTTCCCCTCCAACGATCTGCGGATCACCTATGCCATCGACTTTCCGCATCCCACCATCGGGTACCAGGAGCGGGAGTTTCAGGTTTCGACCCAGGTTTTCGCCGAGGAGATCGCTCCGGCGCGCACCTTCTGCCTTTATCGGGAGGTGGAGGAGATGCGCCGGCAGGGGTTGGCGCTGGGCGGTGACCTCGACAATGCCGTGGTGGTGGGAGACGACGGCGTCCTCGCGGGCTCGCTTCGGTTCCGTGACGAATTCGTGCGCCACAAAATCCTGGATCTCGTCGGGGACCTGTGCCTTCTCGGACGGCCAGTCCGCGGGCACCTGGTGGCTTTCAAGGGTGGTCACAGGCTGCACGCGGCACTGGTCCACCGTCTCCTCGAGACACCCGACGCCTGGACGCTCAGTGCGGGACGGGAGTCGCTTCCGCGGCAACTGGTCCGCAGCTTCGATCACCTGAAGGCGTGCGTGCTTCCCGGGCAGGCCCTCACAGCCTGAGACACCACGCGTCCTTCCGCCCGATCACCCTCCCGAGCTTGTTTTCCCATCGCCGCTTCCACTAAACTGCCGGGCTGTGGAACCGCCGTGTGCCGCGGTACCCTCGAAAGAAGTT
>QHVQ01000089.1:7278-8567 GCA_003222305.1 Acidobacteriota bacterium
GCACCTCCTTCGGGAGTCAGTCCAAGGATTGTCGACCTCCGCGTAGGAGATCGGGAAGGCACGGTCCTGGTCTCTTTTCGTCTCGTGGGGGCGCTCGATGCGGAGGCGCGAGCCCGCATCGCCTCGGGCCTCGAGACGACCTACAACTACCGCCTGGAAGTGCTCCGCCGGCGCCGCTTCTGGTCCGATGCTCGAGTTCGCGACCACCGAATCCTCACCTCGGTGAAATACGATAGCCTTTCCCGCCAGTACGGTCTTACCCTGAAGCTGGACGGTGAGGTGGAGAGGAGCTCCACCACCGATCGGGTGGATGAGATGGAACGCTGGCTCACCTCGGTGAAGGAGATCTCCCTGGGTCTGGCCAGCGAGCTCCTCCCTGCGGAGCAATATCTAGTGAGAGTAAAAGCCGATTTTCCTCTCAGGTTCGTGTGGCTGTTCATCCCCTGGGATCGGGACACTCCCTGGGCTCGCGCACCACTCTCCGCCCCGTCCGTGACCTCGCATGAACCAAACCGCTAACCCGAGACCGCGAAGACTGCGCGTCGACCGCCTGGTCCTTTTCGCTCTGGCGGCTCTGCTGGCACTGTTTCTCGGGGGATACTTCCTGGCCCGCCGGGCCCGGGAATTCTCCTGGCCCTATCTGACCAACTCGGTCCTCCTTTCGTTCCTGGGAATCACCAACGTCATTTTGATCCTGACGCTGCTCAGCCTGCTTATCCGCAACCTCATCAAAGTGCTCAGCGAGCGTCGGCGGAACATTCTGGGATCGCGCTTCAAGACAAAGCTGGTCTTCACCATGCTCGCCCTATGGTTCGTTCCTTCGGGGATCATCTTCTGGGCGGCACTGCACGCCATCCAGGGGAGCGTGGATCGGTGGTTCTCCACACCGGTGGACCGCATCGCGGCCGGCTCTCAGGCGGTGGTGGACGCTTTCTATGCCGATTACAAACGCCGGGCTTCGACGGCAGCTCAGAGGATGGCCGCCCGGCTGGTGGCGCAACGGTTGCTGGAGCCCGGAAGCTCCGAGCAGGACATTCACCTGGAGCTCGAGCGGATGCTCCGATCGGAGAGGGTGGATCTCGTCAGCCTCTACCGGGGAGATCAGGAACCGCTCACCGTCGCCGATCCGCTCCTTCCCCGCGTGGGTGAGCTGGAGGCCGTCCCCTCGCAGGTGTTGACCCGGGCTCTTTCCGGCGAGCCATTCCAGTGGATGTCGCAGCTTGGGAGCGGGAGGGTCGTGCGCTGCGGTGTGCCGCTGCCCGCCCCCTCGGGACGGACCGTCGCCATCG
>QHVQ01000089.1:8626-15866 GCA_003222305.1 Acidobacteriota bacterium
AGCGTGGCTCCATCAAGAACGTCTATATCTTCGCCTTTGCCTTCATCACCCTGCTGGTCCTCTTCTCCGTGACTTGGATCGGCCTCTATCTGGCCAGGGGGGTCACCGAACCGATCGGCATGCTGGCTCAGGGGACGAGGGAGGTCTCTTCGGGCAACCTCGATTTCCGACTTCAGGTAAGGACTCGGGACGAGCTGGGGATTCTGGCGGAGTCGTTCAATCAGATGACCGCCGAGCTGAAGGGCAGCAAGGAGACCATCGAGCTCTCCAATCGGGACCTCCTGCGCAGCAACCAGGAGCTCGAAGAAAGGAGGCGCTACATCGAGGCCCTTCTCCAGAACATTACCGCGGGTGTCGTCTCCCTGGATGCGTCGGGTGTGGTGACCACCCTGAACCGTGCCGCGGCCCGAATCCTGGGGTTGGAGGAGGGCAAGGAGGTGGTGAGCCGACCCTATGGCGAGGTTCTGGCGGCGGAGCTTGGAGAACTCCGGGGAGCCGTGGAGCAGGGTCTCAGGGATCGGAATCTGACCCCTGCCCGCGAGATGCGACTCAATGCGGTGTCTTTCTCTCCCCTGGCGGACGGCAGGGGCGGCGCACCGGGCCTGCTCATCGTACTGGAGGACCTGACACCCCTCATGCGTGCCCAACGGGTCGCCGCCTGGCGGGAGGTGGCCCGACGGCTGGCCCACGAGATCAAGAATCCTCTCACCCCGATCCAGCTTTCGGCGCAACGCATCCTCAAGAAGTTCAAAGAGAACAGCCCCGAACTTCCGGAGGTGCTGGAACAGGGGACCGAGGCCATCGTGCGGGAGGTGTCGGCGCTGAAGCGGCTGGTGGACGAGTTCTCGCATTTCGCACGGCTGCCGGCGGTGACTACGGTGCCCTGCGATCTCCACGCCTTGATCGACGATTCCGTAGCGCTGTATGACGGTATCGGCGGGGCGCTGAAGTTCGAAAAACGCTATGATCCGCGCATGCCGAGAGTACTCTTGGATCCCGAGCAGATGAAGCGGGTTTTCGTGAACCTCATCGACAACGCCAGGGACGCCATGGGTGGAGCGGGGCGAATCACCTTCACCACTGCCTTCCATCCGGAGCTGGAGGCCCTGCGAGTGGAAGTGGCCGACGAGGGGCCCGGGATTCTCGCCGAGGACCGGGAGAGACTCTTCGTTCCCTACTTCTCCACCAAGAAGAAAGGAACCGGTCTGGGACTGGCCATCGTCAACCGCATCATCTCGGACCACAACGGCTACATCCGGGCCGAGAACAACCATCCACGGGGGGCACGCTTCATCATGGAGCTGCCGGCCCGAAAGAGCTGAGGATCGCCGGATGCCCAGGGCGCGCATTCTCGTAGTGGACGACGAAGAGGGGGTCCGCGCCTCCGTGGCAGGGATCCTGCGCGACGAAGGATACCAGGTGGACACCGCCGAGTCGGGAGAGCGATGCCTGGAAATGGTTGGAAAGAGTGACTACCAGGCGATATTCCTGGACGTCTGGATGCCGGGACGGGACGGCCTCGAAATCCTCACGGAGGTCGCCGTCCGGCCGGCGGCTCCGGCGGTGGTCATGATCTCCGGCCACGGCACCATCGAGACGGCGGTCCGAGCTGCCAAGATGGGAGCGTTCGATTTCATCGAAAAGCCACTCTCCCTTGAAAAGGTGACCCTGACACTGCGAAACGCCCTCCGGCAGCGCCGCCTGGAAGAGAAAAACCGGCTTCTGAAGGAGGAGCTTTCCCAGGATGAGAGCTTGGTGGGAGATTCTCAGCCCATCCGAAAACTCCGGGAGGAGATTGCGCTGGCCGCCCCCACCAACGGCCGGGTGCTGATCCTGGGGGAGAACGGTACCGGGAAAGAGCTGGTGGCCCGGATGATTCATTCCATGAGTCTGCGCAAGGAGGAGCCTTTCGTCGAGGTGAACTGCGCCGCCATTCCGGAGGAGCTGATCGAATCGGAGCTTTTCGGTCACGTACGGGGTGCATTCACCGGAGCGGTAGAGAACAAGCGGGGAAAATTCGACTTGGCGGACGGCGGAACTCTGCTTTTGGATGAGATCGGCGACATGAGCCTCAGGACCCAGGCCAAAGTCCTCAGGGTGCTCCAGGAGCAGACTTTCGAGCCGGTCGGGGGAAGCCTGAGCCGGCAGGTGGACGTCCGGGTCATTGCGGCCACCAACAAGGACCTCGCACAGGCGATCTCCCGGGGTGAATTCCGGGAGGATCTCTATTTCCGCCTGAACGTGATTCCCCTGAAGGTTCCCCCTCTGCGGGAGCGCCGTGAGGATATACCTGCCTTGGCCAAGTACTTTCTCCAGAGATTCGCCTCGGAATACGGCCGCCGACGGGAGTTGTCGTCCGAGGCCCGGGAGGCCCTGATGCAATACGACTGGCCAGGCAACGTCCGGGAGCTTCGGAACACCCTGGAGCGGATGGTAATCATGACCGGAGGAAACGTAATCCGCCCCGAGGATCTCCCGGTGGCTGTCCGGGGCCCGAATCTGCATGAAAGAAGCTCCTGGGATGGCTTCGACCATGCCGGCTCCTTGAAGGAAGCCCGGGATGTCTTCGAGCGGGAATTCATCCTCCGAAAGCTCAAGGAGGCCGGCGGCAACGTTGCCAAAGCCGCCGACCTCCTGCAAATCGAGAGGAGCCACCTCTACCGGAAGTTGAAGGCTTACGGAATCAAGTAGTTGTTAGCTCAGCCCTCGCCCCGAACGGCCTGAAAAGGGCGTTACCCGGCAGGCTTGACTTAGCCCCAAGGCTCTGCTAAAAGTATCGGCGTTTTTTAGGGTTACGCGATCTTTCACGATCCGACGACGTTAACGGTTAAGGGCAGCGCAAGAGGAGCGGTTTTGCGGCTGAACCGAACGGCAGAATATGGGATTGAAGGGCTGATAGTCCTGGCTCGTGCCGGAAGGGAGCGTTCCACTATGCTCCGCGAGGTTTCTCGCGCCACCTCCATCTCAGAGACCTTTCTCTCCAAGATCTTCCAGAAGCTGGTTCGCAGTGGCTTGATTCGGTCCCGAAGAGGCTTCCGGGGCGGTTTTCTCCTCGCGCGCCCGGCGAGCCAGATCACGCTCAGGGAAGTGATCGAGGCGCTCCAGGGTCCCATCTCCTTCCCGGTTCCGCGGTGGGAGGGATCGGCGAGTCGGGTTTCTGACCGTGCGGGGCGCGGCCTTCTGCAGCAGGTCCTGGAAAGTGCCCAGGCCAGGGTCCGGGGGGTTCTGGAAGAGACGACGGTGGCCGATCTCATCGCCACCGCTTTCCCCGCCTCCCGGGAAAAACTTGTTTGACTTCCTTCCGGACAGGTTTAGTCCGGTTCGCGCGGATAACTTCTGCTAAGCCGGAGGATCGGGTGATTCGTGCCGACCTGCATGTCCACACGCGGCACTCGCGTCTGAGCGCGATACCGGCCCTGGCAGCACGGGACTGCTACTCCGATCCGGCGGAGGTCTACCAGCGGGCGTTGGCCCGAGGCATGGACCTGGTCACTTTCACCGACCACGACACCATTGACGGCTGCCTGGAGCTGCTCTCCGGCGCGGGGACGCTCGGCAATTTTTTCATCTCCGAGGAAGTGAGTGCCACCGATCCGCGCAGCGGCTGTGCCTTTCATGTGAGCGCCTTCGATATCGACGAGAAGCAGCACCGCGAGATCCAGCGCCTACGGGAGGATGTCCGGGACCTCGCGCGCTACCTGGAGGCAGAAGGTATTCCGGCCTCCCTGAATCATGTGGGATCTTCCCTGACGCGCTGCCGCCCGCCACTGGACGCGCTCCTGGAGGTGGTGGCATCGTTCCCTCTCATCGAGACGCGAAACGGGGCGCAGCTTGCCGCATCCAACGCCGTGGCAGAGCTGTTGGCCCAAAAACTCGAAGCGGAGGATCGCTTCCTAGGGAGGACCGGAGGGAGCGATGCCCATACCGCCCGCCGTATCGGCTGGACCTGGACCAAGGCGCACGCCAGGGACCGCGAGTCCTTTCTGGCGGCGCTGCGAGCGGGCGCCGTGGCCTCGGCGGGAATCTCGGGGCGCTTTGCGCCCATGGTGTGGGATGTCTACCAAGTGGTGGCGAAGTACTACGCCGATCTGGTCCGCAACACTCACGGGCATTTCACCGAGGAGCAGAGGCGCCGCGCCGCCGCCTACGCGTTGCTGAGTCTCCCCCTGCATCTGATTGCCCTGCCGGCCGCAGGGACGCTCTACCGGCAGTTCCGGGTCCATGGAGCTGCCCGCTCTCTCGCCCGGGACTTGCTCCGAACGACCTGGGACGCGCCCCTTGTGGCATCTTCCGAGGCAGAGAAGGCGGTGAGTATGCCGGCGGGAGCCGTCTAGGCTTCTCGCCGCTCTCGAAAACTTGTTAGCGGTGAGGCGCGTTCCGACCGGCGCGCCTCCCGTCCCCTCTTCGGTCGATAAGATGGCAAGCCGGGCTCGGGCCCGGCGGAGTTGTCCTACACGCCCTCCGGTCCGCGGGCCGAAGGCAGCAAAAAGGAGTGGGTCCATGAGTTCAACCGCTGTTCTCCGGGAAGAGAAGGAGAAGAGGAAGAGAGGGACGGCGAGCGAGCCCGTCCGCGCGGTGAGCACCCAGAAGCCCGCCGGGCCGCTGGTGAAGACGGCAGCGAAGCCCAGAAACCCCGCCATGCGCGCCGCTCGGACGATCGTCGGCTCGGTTACCCACCACCTGGCCAACGCCGCCTGGAACACCTTCCAGGCCGCAAACCGGCTGGTGCCCCAGAAGCAGGTCCAGCCGAAGTGGGCGCCGGCGCCACTGCTGAAGAGCTACGAGCGCAGCAAGCCTCCCCTGGGATTCCCGAGAGAAACAGATTCCCTCTGCCCTAAGTGCGTTCTGGAGACCCGTGCGGCCATCATGGAGGGGCGGGAGGACTGGCAGGTCCTGATTCAGGGGAAACCCGGCGAGATCAAGGCTCGGATCGTGGAGCGGGATGGAAAGATCTATATGGAGAAGGACTGCCCACGACACGGGCACTTCCAGGACCTCATGGCGATCGATGCCGATTTTCTGCGCCGCATGGAAAAGTTGTATCCGGGCCGGGACTTCCGCATGGCCAAGGACAACCTCCACAACCACGGCACGTCATCCATCCAGTACGGCCGAGGCGCCGTGCTCACCGTGGATCTTACCAACCGGTGCAACATGATGTGCAATCCCTGCTTCATGGACGCCAATCAGGTAGGCTATGTCCACGAGCTGACCTGGCAAGACATCAAGGAGATCCTGGACAACGCGATCAGCATCAAGCCGCGCCGGCAGCTTTCTGTCCAGTTCTCGGGAGGGGAGCCGACCATCTCACCTTACTTCCTCGACGCGGTGGCCTACGCCAAGAAGCTGGGTTATCAGTCCACCCAGGCGGCGTCCAACGGTATTCGCTTTGCCCAGGAGCCGGAGTTCGCGAAAAAGGCCAAGCAAGCGGGCCTCCGCCTGGTGTACCTCCAGTTTGACGGCGTGGGAAACGAGAACAATCAGCACCGCAAGGTGGGCAACCTCTACGACGTGAAGCTTCGGGCCCTGCAAAACCTGAAGGCGGCGGAGATTGATGTGACTCTGGTGGTGACGGTGATCAATACCGTCAACAATCACCAGGTGGGCCCCATCGTCAAGTTCGCCATCGATAACATCGACAAGATCAACGCGGTATCGTTTCAGCCGGTTTCATTCACAGGGCGGGACGACGAAATCCCCGACGAAGACCGCCACCGCCAGCGCTACACCCTTTCGCACCTGGCCCACGACGTGAAGGAGCAGCTGGGCGTCACCGAGCCGCTGAGGGACTGGTATCCACTCTCGGCCTCCGGACCCTTTTCGGACCTCAAGGATCAGCTGGATGGCGTGGAGGCCCAGTTCGGGTCGCTCAAGTGCGGTTGTCATCCCAATTGCGGCGTGGGCACCATGTTGCTGGTGAAGCAGGACACGCGAGAGGTGCTCCCCATCCCCCAGCTCATTGATACCGACCAGCTCTTGGAAGACTTGAAGGTGGTCAACGACGCTGCACGGGGTCGATTCCTTACCGTCGCTCAGGTGGCGCTTTCGGTGCTCCGGAATTTCCACTTCGCGGAGGCACCGGAGGGTCTGGGATTCTGGCAGTTGCTGAAGATCATCGACGGGCACAACGGCGGCCGGCTCAACTTGGCCGACAGGCCGCGCTACGACTGGCGCGTCATGATGGTGGCCGGCATGTGGTTCCAAGACCTGTTCAACTACGATTTCCGGCGCACCGAGATGTGCATCATTCCCTACGCCACCCAAATGGGGGAGATCTCGTTCTGTGCGTACAACACGGGGGTGGGCTGGAGGCAAATCGTGGAACACGTCCATCAGACCGCCACGACGGCCGAATGGTTTGCCAGGAAAGGGCGCCACGCGGTGTACGCAGGCGGCAAGCCGGTTCCGCTGTTGGACCAGACACTGGCGGCCAGCGGCCCGCCTCCCACCCCCACCTCGGTGGCGGTACCGGGTCTGAAGATCCTCTCCGCTCCCGCTCAGCAGGCAGGTGCGGCAGCCGGGGGCGGATGCGGCTGCCATTGAATCAGGCGGTCAGGTCATTCTCAAGGGGCGGGAGAAGCAACTCTCCCGCCCTTTTGCTTGGGTGATCCCCTGACGCCCTCCGGTGGAGAGCGGGACCCCGCAGCCAGACCGCCGATTCGCCAGCCTCTCCTGCTTCCGGTAAGGCCGTGGCGCGGAGTTCCGGATGGGTCGGCTTCCGCTTGATGTCCTAGAAGAGATACGGGTCAGTGCCGGCGCGTTGGAGCTTCCGGAAAGCGAGGTTGGCCAGGAAATAGTGCATGGAGATGTGGAGATTGCGCCGGGCTGGGGGCAGGAAGCGCCGGAGGATGGACCGCATGGAGAAGAAGTCCGGTAGGTGGCCCAGTACTTTGTCACGGCGGCCTCAGGCGACATCTTCAGCGGCCGGATCACGGCGTTGCCGTAATGGTACTCGTTCCAGTCGCGAGTCAGAAATTCGCCCGTCCCGTTCCATCCGTTCGTAGAAACGAGTTCCCGGGTAGGGAAGGGGCAGGTGGAACTTGGCCAGGGCCACCTTATTCTCGATGAGAAACTCCAGCGTCCGGTCGAAATCCTCCGGCGTATCGTCGTCCAGCCCGAGCATGATCAGCGCCACGATCTGGATGCCCCGTTCCCGAATCTCCCGGATCAGATCCGAATACTCCCTCGCCTTAGCCCAGTTCTTGTTGATATCCGAGAGATTGCCTTGCTTGAGGGTCTC
>QHVQ01000090.1 GCA_003222305.1 Acidobacteriota bacterium
ATGTCGTCCTCGAAGGGCTGCTCGGAGTCTTTGCCAAAGACTCGGGTGGCCGCCGGCTCGCGTTGGTCGGTCCGGGGGAGATTGTCGGAGAGATGTCTTTCCTTGAGCGCCGCGCGCCGACCGAATCGGTGAAGGCGATCGAGACGACGATGGTGCTCGTGCTCCCGCGCCCTACACTGGAGGCCAAGCTGGCGGGGGACGTGGGTTTCTCCTCCCGATTCCACATCGGGTTGGCGAAGTTGCTCTCCCAGCGGCTGCGTGCCGCGAACGCGCATCTGCGCGCGCAAACACCGATCGCGATCGGCGAGGAGTCAGGACCGTGGGCGCCGTTCGGCAGAGTTATCCGCCAGTTCAAGGGTCTGATGAAGCAGGTCGACGCCGCCGCACTTAAGAATGACGGCAAGGTTCCAGCCGAACTGTCAGAGACGGTCCGGGCCCAGTTCCAGAAAATGGCCGTCATGCTGAACGACGGGCTCGGGGATTGCGCGACCCTGAACGAGCGTACAAAGGAGGAGTTCGGCATCCGTATCCAGCACGAGCTCCTGCCTTATCTCCACCTGACGGAGAACGCCGATCGCTGGTACTCGAAGCCGCGCGGCTACGCCGGTGATTTTCTCAGCATCGATTTCATCTACCAAAACAGGGCGGGCGGCTCGGGCCGTCTCGGTCCTCTACTCGACCGCTGCTTTCTGGACTTGCCGGCGGCGGTTGCCGTCCGCAACCGGCGCGGTGTCCTTGGACGAGAGATCGGGGAGGCCATTGCCGCAAAGGGCGGCGCACCGGCGCAAGTGACCAGCCTCGCGTCCGGACCCGCGCAGGAGCTGTTCGACGTTTTCGCGGGCCTGCCCGATCCCATGCAGCTCAAGGTCCATCTCGTCGACATGGATCTGCAGGCGCTCGCGTTCGTCGCGGACAAGCGGGACAAGCTGCGCCTCTCGCGGCGCATGATAACCCACAACGAGAACGTCATCTTCCTGGCCCTCGGGCGGAAACAGCTGGAGCTAACGAATCAGGATCTCGTCTACAGCATCGGGCTGATCGACTACTTCGGCGATGACATGGTGGTGAGGCTGCTCAGCTGGATCCACGGCATCCTCGCGCCGGGCGGCAGGGTCATCCTCGGTAACTTCCACCCGGACAACCCCACCAAGGCCCTGATGGACCACGTGTTAGAGTGGAAGCTCATCCACCGTACCGAAGAGGACATGGATCGGCTCTACACACGCTCGCTTTTTGGGCGCCCATCGACGGCGATCCGCTGGGAGGAACAGCGGATCAACCTCTTCGCCGAGTGCGTGAAGCGGTGATGGAGGCCCTCTCCGGGGTTTCGATCAGGCGGCTGCATTTTCGGTTGGTGTCACCTGCTCCGGCGTGAAGGGCGGGTATTGTGGTCCACCGAAATTGAAGGAAGGTGAGGCAGAGGGTTGCGGCTGCGACGGGAATGCCCTACCTTTTTGAAACTCGGATCTTCCAGGCAGGACCGCGGACCACAAGATTCGGACCACCACAATGATCCCGGAAGGACCACAAGTAATCGACAGGCAGAGTACGCTCCCGCGGATTTACCTCATTCGGCACGGCGAAACCGAATGGTCGCTCTCCGGCCAGCACACCAGTCGCACGGACATTCCGTTGACCGCGCGCGGCGAGAAGGGGGCACGGGAACTTGGGCAGCGCCTCCGGGGCGTCCAGTTTGCTCGCGTGCTGACCAGCCCGCGGCAGCGCGCGCGACGAACGTGTGAGTTGGCCGGGTTGGATTCGGTGGCCGAAATCGAACAGGACCTGGCGGAGTGGAACTATGGCGACTACGAAGGGCAACGGTCCGCGGACATTCTCCGAGCGCGACCGGACTGGAATCTCTTTCGGGACGGCTGTCCGCGCGGTGAAACGCCCGCCCAGATTTCCGATCGCGCGGACCGCTTCATTGCCCGTCTCCGTGTGCTCGATGGAAATGTCGCGCTCTTCTCACATGGCCATTTCGGGCGCGTCCTCGCCGGACGTTGGATTGGGTTGCCCGTGATGCAAGCGCAGTATTTCCTTCTCAGCACAGCGTCACTCAGCATTTTGGGGTACGAGCACAACCTCGCCAAAGAGTCGGCCATCGTCTTGTGGAACGCCGTCTCGGACACGCTTTGCAGCTTAGTGCCGCACTCCGAGTTGGTGAAGTAGTTCGTTGATCCAACAGGAGAGAGTCCAACCCCCCCGGCCGGGTAGTTATCCCGACGGACGCTGACTCGAGGAAGTGGAAGAGGCTGGCTCCGACAAGGATAAGCCACGGGCGGATGGGATTCTTCAGACGCAGCCGAAGGAGGCCAGCGACACGCGAGTCGGGGCGAAAAGGATGGGCGGGATAAGTACCGGAAACCCTCGCTAGAGGACACGGTCCAGCGATCGAACCGGCCTCGGCATCGCACCGCGCGGTAAGTTCCGCCGCACGCTAACTCCTACACGGCGCACTTGACACTGGGACCTTGCCAGCGCAGAATCCGCCTTATCCAAGCTCCTTACATCGGACAGGAGATCCCCCAATGTTCGCGTTTGCCAGCTGGACGCTTTGGGCGTCCGCCGCTGTGGTCCTCGTGCTGTTCTATCTCCTCATGTCGACCCGGCGCATCGGGCCCACGGAGGTCGGGCTCGTCACCAAGCGCTTCGGCTGGCGCCGACTGAGCGAAGACAATCCGATCGCCTTTGAAAGGGAGGCCGGCTACCAAGCCGATCTCCTGATGCCGGGCCTGCGCTTCAAGGCATGGCTCGTCTACTCCGTGGGCAAATTCCCCTGGGTGCAGGTACCTGCGGGGGAAATCGGTGTCGTGAAAGTCAGCCGTCTACCGGAAGGAGTTCGCAAACTTTACCGACCTACGGGGCTTCGTCAAGAGCAGCGGCCAGAAGGGAGTGCAGCGGCCGGTCCTGCCACCCGGAACGCTCGTTCCGATTCATCCGGTCGCGTTCCTCGTCGTCACCAAGAGCGAAGTCTACGGCGAGCCGATCTCGCCCGAGCTGCGAGGCAAGGCGGGCCGGGGCGGCCGTATCACGCCCGATGCGCTGGGTCTCACCCCCGAGCAGCTCGAGCTTGTGCGCATAGAGCCACAGAGGCGTAGCGACGGCATGACCAACGATACCGTTGGCATCGTCACGACTTACGAGGGTGACCCGCTCCTCTCGGGTGACATCGCCAGCCGCCTGGGGGCCTTCTCGGACGTCGCAGAGATGGAGAAGAAGAGTGCGACCGACTCCGACATCATCGAGATCCTCCTCGGCAGCAAGAACCACTTGCACAACAACTATCAGGACTTCCAGGCGTTTCTCGACCACGGCGGGAAGATAGGTCTGCAGCACGACCCGCTGCTCTACGGCGCCTCCGCTCTGAACCCGTTCCTGGTGAGCGTCGAGCGGGTACCGATGCTCCTCGTGAAGCAGGGACAGGTGGCGGTCGTCAAGGCGTACGTGGGGCTCGTGACGCAGGATACCTCCGGCGCGGAGTTCAAGTTCGGCTCGCTCGTTCGGCCGGGCCACCGCGGTGTTTGGCAGGAGCCGCTGCGCACCGGCAAGTATCCGATCAACCCGCGCTGCTACGAGGCGGAGATCGTGCCGACCTCGATCTTGAACCTGAACTGGGCCGAGGCGGTCTCGGAGGCCCACCAGCTCGATGCGCAGCTGCAGCAGATCGTCGCTAAGAGCAACGAAGGGTTCGTATTCAAGATCGACCTTCAAGTCCAGATCCACGTCCCCGACACCAAGGCCCCGCGCGTGATCTCGATGGTAGGAACGATGCGCAACTTGGTGAACGAGGTACTGCAAGCGGCAGTTGGCAACCACTTCCGCGACAAACTCCAGAGCATGCCGGCGATCCGCTTCATCGAGACGCGCCAGCTGGTTCAGGTGGAGGCGTTCGAGCACATCCGCCAACAGCTGGAGCAGTACCAGGTCGAGACTAAGGGAGTGTACATCCAGGATGTGATCCTGCCCGAGGACCTGGTAAAGGTCCTGACCCAGCGGGAGATCGCCAACCAGGAAATCGAAACCTTCAAGAAGCAGCGCTCAGCCCAGGAGGAGAGGATCGCGATGGAGCACTCCAAAGGGACCGCTGAGATGCAGGCGGAGCTTGCGAAATCCAAGGTAGGAGTCGATATCAAGACCAACAATGCCACGGCGCGTGCCAAGGAAGGAAGCGGCGAGGCCGAATATATCCGGCTCACCGGCACCGCGAGGGGCGCCGAGGTCGAAGCCGTCGGCCTGGCGCGCGCCAAGGGGTATCAGGCCCAGGTGACTGCGCTTGGCTCCACCGCGACTGCGCTCGTCAACGTCATCGGCTCCCTTGCAGAGGGGCAGGCCAAGTTTGTCCCCGACATCCTGGTGACGGGTGGTGGCAACGGCGGCTCTGCACTCGACGGCCTGGCCGCTGCTGCGATGCGCTTCCTCGGTGGCCCCGCAAAGGTGCCGCCGGCACAGGGTCCCTCGCCGGGCGTTGGGGAGCGCCACACAAAGACAGATTCCTAGCTCTGTTGTCCCGTCCATGGAGGGAAAAGGTGTTCCGATCCACCGACGCGGAAGTATGTGCGAGGTAAGCGCTCCTACACAGCGCGCTCGAGGGTCAAGAGCTTCTTGTAAAGCAACTCTCGTGCGTGGTAGCGTCAGGGTGACCGGGTTGGTCGCATTCGTGGTGCTGCCCCTTTACACACATTTGTTCAAGGAGGGTTAGGTATGTGCCGACGAAGTTTGCTCCTCGCCATCGCTCTACTTTTCGTGGGGTATGTGGTCGCGGGCGACACACCTTCGAAACCGCCGCAGTGGTCCTTCAATGCAACGATCATCGAAGCCTGCAGCTGCCCCATGTTCTGCCAGTGCTACTTCACGACAAAACCCGCTGGCCACCCTGGTCATGAGGGGCATGGTTCGGAGCACTTCTGCCGCTTCAACATGGGCTACAAGGTAAACCGGGGTTCCTACGGTACGACTAAACTCGACGGTGCGAAGTTCTGGGTAGCTGGAGATCTCGGGGATGACTTTGGTGGCGGCCAGACGGAGTGGGCGGTGGTGACTTTTGATAAGTCCCTCTCCAAGGAGCAGCGCGACGGGGTCGCACAGATCCTGAGCTACGTGTATCCGGTCAAGTGGAGTTCGCTGACCACCGCCGAGGGTGAGGTCAGCTGGGTCGCAAGCAAAGATGAGGCCCACGCCCTGCTGGATGACGGCAAGAGTGGCGAGGTCCTGCTCAAGCGCAATCCGGGCATGACGAACGATCCGGTGGTGATTAGGAACCTAAGGTACTTCGGTGCCCCGAGGAATGATGGTTTTGTTCTGATGCCCAGCTCCGTTGAAGCCTATCGTGTGGGGGAGAAGGCTTTCGAGTTCAAAGGCACCAATGGATTCATGATCACCCTTGACATCAATTCAACTGACGTCGCGGCCAAGCCTTCGGGGAGCAATTGATTGCGTCTGTAACTTGCTCTTGGCCGTGAGCAGCGCGGTGGATCGCGATGCCCGTTGCGTTTTCCCTCTCGTTCGCTGTGGGTCAGGGTTGGCGGGGGAAGGTTCGGCATCGCGGGCTCCTCAAGGTGCAACGGTGACTCAGCTCCTCCCATGCGCCGCGGACCGGCTGTCATACCAGAAGGTTGCAAATGGACGATCAGAATCGCCGACTGCGTGAACAGCTCGAACGGCTCGCTGCGGACCTCAAACGGGCCAAGTCCGTGGATGAGGTAGGCCGCACCATCTTGCACGAGCTGCAACAAGACGTCCAGGACCTCCTGACTCGTTCCGGCGAAGTCTCTGGTCTTCAGGAGCATCCAATCGCGGCGCGGCTCCGCCAGGGCATTCAGCACTTCGAGATGACGCACCCCACTTTGGTTGCGTTAATGGAACAGCTGGTGAATACGTTGAGCGCAATGGGCATCTGAACCCACGCTCACCGTCGGCCCACACACTCCAGGAGTGTGCCCACCGGGGAATCCTTCGATGCCGCCCGAGGAAGCGCTCGCAGGGTGGAAGCGAAGGAGGAAGCGAAGCTCATGAGGGCGCCACGGGGCCCGTCCAGGACGCATAGGAAGCCATTTTCGGGATGCTGACGCGAAGCCATTGGATCTGCACGCTCGCGGTCGCCATTTCTTGGGCGACGGGTCTCGGTGGGTGGGCGCACGGCGACGAGCGGTCCGATCCGCTCCTCGACAGGTTCAACCGAGGCTCCCACAGCGTCACGGCGTTCGAGGATGTAATCGTCGTCCCGATGGACTCGAAGCGTGTCCTTCCCCATCAGACCGTCATCATCCGCAGCGGGCGAATCTTCGCGATGGGGCGAACCGGGGAGATCGATATTCCGGAAGGGGCAGAGCGGATCGACGGGCGCGACAAGTACCTTGTGCCGGGTCTCGTCGATATGCATTTCCATCTTTTCCCTGCGGATGGCGGCACCGACCCGGAATCGGTGGACCACGCCCTGGCGCTCCTCGTCGCCAACGGGGTAACGAGCGCTCGGAGCACGCTCGGAAGCCCGAACCACCTCGAGATCCGCGACCGCATCCGGACAGGGAAGACCTTCGGTCCCACGCTCTACCTCGCCTCCCCGCCGCTACACAGCAAAGAGACACCGACGCCCGCGAGAGTGCGGGAGCTCGTCTACCAGTACAAAACCGACGGATTCGACCTCATCAAGTTAGTTCTGAAGGACAGAACCGACTATGACAGCGCCGTCGTCGCCGCCCGGGAAGTCGGCCTTCCCATCTTCGGACACGTGGGAGCAGCGATCGGGATCGAGCACGCGCTTGAGGTCGGGCAGTCGATCGAGCACTTGGATGGCTACGTGAGGGTCGTGGAAGAGGACCTGAAACGTCTCGCCGGTCTCGTCCGCGCTACTCGGCGGGCGAACGTCTGGAACTGCCCCACGCAGTTCTTCCACGAATGCCTGTACTCGCGCGATCTCGCCAAGGTGGGCTCCTATGCCGGTGTTTCTCTGGTCCGGCAGAGCGTCCGTGACGAGTGGAACCGCCAGAAGACGGAAGCGATTGGGAAGCACGCGGACAAGGAGGCAGAGCTTGCGACTCGGCGAAGGATCATCAAAGCGCTGCGCGATGGCGGCGTCAGGCTTCTGGTCGGTAGCGACTCGCCAGGGGACTTTCGCGTGCCCGGCTTCGCGATGGTCGAGGAGATGCGCTCTCTCCATCGCGCGGGCATGACCCCGTACGAGGTCCTCGATTCCGCCACTCGGCTACCCGCGGATTACTTCAGCGCTCTCAGGGAATTCGGGACAGTGGAGGTGGGCAAGCGTGCGGACCTGATCCTCTTGAATGCGAATCCGCTTCAAGATATCGATGCCGTCCTCGACCAGGCCGGGGTGATGCTTCGCGGGGCGTGGCTCCCCCGTTCCGTGCTGGACGACGCCGCGAAACGGCACGCCGCCGCGCTTTTTTGAATGGTGGTCTCGGTTCGGCAGCTCCGGCGGCCGGAGCACTTTCCTAGTGACTTGTCGGGCATTGCTGCTGCTGGGACCTATGAGCTCGTGCGGAGTTTGAAACGCAGGAGATCGTGATCCGTTCTATCGAGGAGTAGGGAACGAACCAAGGCGAGGCGTCGTGAACGGTCAAGCGTCAGTTATCTGGGAATTGTTGTTCAGCGCAGCTGGGGTCAGTTACTTCATCTACGGAAAGAAACAGCGGGCTGCGGTGCCTCTCGTGTGCGGGCTCGTGCTGATGATCTTTCCCTATTTCGTGTCGAGCACCGTCCTACTGATGATTATTGGGGTCGTGCTAGTAGCGCTGCCCTACTTTATCAAGCTGTGAGATTGCGGGCCGCGCCTGAATGCGTCAGGCTAGGCCGCAAGGAGAGGCATGCAGACGATCTTTCCTATTCTCCGATACAACGACGCTCGTGGCGCGATACAATCGCTGTGCGAGGCGTTCGGTTTCGTCAAATTGTTCTCGGTTCCGGAGTCGGGACAGATCGTCCGGCATGCGCAACTGAAGCTCGGTACGAACGTCGTCATGCTTGGGTCCGCAAGGCGGGATGAGACCATGGCCAGTCCTCAGGTGCTCGGAGCGACTACGCAGGCTCTCTACGTGTATGTCGACGACCTCGACTTGCATTTCGAGCGGGCGCGATCGGCGGGCGTTGAGATTCTGAGCCCGATCGAAGATACCGACTTTGGTTCGCGCGAATACCACGTCCGTGACCTGGAGGGGCACCTTTGGACGTTCGGCACGTACCTCCCTGATGCAGGTCGATGCCGACCACCAGGCTGATCGAGTCGCCATAGCTTCTCCCGGGTCGCGAACGGATTACTACTTCCTCCGAAGAGATCGAACTGCACGGCCCTCTTCCTGTCAGCCCTCGACCAGCTCGCGCAGCCGGCCAAGAACATCGTCCCACTGCTCTGAGATCTGGTCGAGGTAGCGGCGCGCGTCATCAAGGCGCCGCTGGTCCAATTGCCAAACGCTCTCACGCCCGTGCCGTGTGCTACGCAAGAGACCCGCTTCCTGCATCACGCGAAGGTGTTTCGTGACCGCCTGACGAGTGACCTTGGAGCCCACGGTGAGCCTGGTGATGGACATCGGTCCGTCATCACAGAGACGCGAGACAAGCCGTAGGCGGGTCTGGTCACCCAGGGCCGCGAAAATGGGAGCGGAGCCTTTCGGCTCCACCATGGCTCTCGAGCTACTGTGCATGGACGAGGTACTCCTCGATCAACTTCACTATCATGCCCCAACCGTGCTCGTTTGCCTTGAACGCCTTTGTCCGGCGCGCGAGCGGGACTTGATCGAAGCCGGACTCGGTGACGGTAAGCATGACCCCGCTCGCCACCTCCTCCAGAGCAAAGACGACGAGCGTCGTCGGCTCGACCGAATAGTCGACGCCGCGCTCAACCGCGAACGGATGCCACCGGAAGGAGAACAGCCGCTCGGGTTCCATCTGCTCGATAGTGAGCTCGAAAGGCATGCCTTCGTATTCCTTCTGAGCCTTGGCAACCTCGGCATTGACCGTCGTGGGTACGATTACTCCGCGCATGCTGGCGCCTGGCGCGAACGGGCCATCGAATTTCATGCCGAACCAGCTCCCGAACTCTGTGGAGTCGGAGAGCGCACGCCAGACGCGTTTCCGCGATGCGCGCAGAAGAATGCTTTTCTCGATGCGGTCTGCATTCATAGGCAACCTCCTGGTTGCATATTAGCAGTGTCGAGGATGAAATGCAACCGCTGGGTTGCGAGACCTGCGGGGCGATTATCGGTGGACCCAGACACGCGCACCAGGATTCTTGGAACGGGAGCGGGAGCCAAAGGAGGCGAACGGGGCCCCGCCGCGGAGGTGGCTAGGGCCCCGTTTCGTCAGAAGGACGAGTCGGGCGCTGGGGCGTCAGCCGGCATCGGGGGACGCGGCGGCCGGAGATCGCGCAGCTTCTGCTGCTGGTCGGGCGTCAGCTGGTTCTTGACGCGAATCATCAGTCCGATATGCGCGGTCTTGACCTGTTTCTCGAGATCCATCAGCTGCGAGGCTTGGGCCATTGCCGCCTTCTCGTCGACCAGCGGCGCGTCGAGGAGCGTACGCAGCTGATCCGACAGGCTCTTCAGGTTTTCGTGCAGGGTGCCGACCTTGTCATGCGTGGCGCCAACATCCTTGGTGATGGCGAGGATCTGCTCGTCGGTCAAGCCTCCGCTTTCCCCCGTTTAGGGCGCGGGGACGTAAGTCCTCCGGAGGGTGAGCGTTCGGTCCTCTCGAGTGAGCCGGAGAGTGGTCGTGACGCGGAGCTGCCTTTCTCCGTCGGCCCCCTGCCCGAGAGTATAGTTCTGGGTCAGCGTTCCACGGGGGCCAAGATCCGATTCGGCGTGAATCGTGACGCCGTCCCAGCGAGCCCGAGTCTCCGCCCCCCCTC
>QHVQ01000091.1 GCA_003222305.1 Acidobacteriota bacterium
CACGGCCCTGCCTCAGGAGCTGGACGCGGCGGACCATGTCGTGGTGGGGGAAGGCGAGGAGCTGGTCCCCGTCCTGGCGGCCGATCTGGAAGCGGGCCGGGCGCATCATCTATATAAGGAGACCGCAAAGCCCGAGCTGTCCGCCGCGCCGCTGCCTCGCTTCGATCTCCTCAACCCCCATGCGTATCATCAGATGTCCCTCCAGTACTCCCGCGGCTGTCCGTTTAGCTGCGAGTTCTGCGACATCATCGTCATGTATGGGCGGAAGCCTAGAACCAAGACCCCTTCCCAGATCATCGCCGAGCTGGAGGCCATTCGCCGCACCGGCTTCTCCGGAGATGTCTTCTTCGTGGACGACAACTTCATCGGGAACAAGCGCTCGGTGAAGGAGCTGCTCCCGGCCATCGCCGCCTGGCGGGAGCGGGTGCGCCCGCCGCTGGAGTTCTACACCGAGGCCTCGGTGAACATTGCCGACGACACGCAACTCGTGGACCTCATGACCGGGGCCGGCTTCACGGCGGTGTTCATGGGAATCGAGACCCCCTCGCCGGAATCCCTGAAAGAGACGCGCAAGGTCCAAAACCTCCGGCGCGACTTGGTGGCGCAGGTGCATGGGCTGCTGGACCGGGGCCTGGATGTCTGGGCGGGATTCATCCTGGGATTCGACAACGACGGTCCGGACAGCTTCGATCAGATGATCCACTTCATCCAGAACGCCTCCATTCCGTACGCCATGGTCGGCATGCTCAGCGCACTGCCCAACACGCCTCTCTACGCGCGGCTGGAGAAGGAGGGGCGCCTGCGCCCCGAGCTGTCGGGAGATCAGTTCGGCCTGACCAACGTCGTGACGCGGCTGCCCGCAGCACAGATGCTGGCGGGATATCGAAGGGTGTTGGAGACGGTGTACAACCCCGAAGTCTACTTCCGCCGCTGCATGGACAACCTCGCGCGGTGGAAGCCCGTCGCCGGGTCGGTGCGGCCCATCGGCCAGCGCGACCTGGCCTGCGCCGTGCGGGCCCTCTGGGGCCAGGGGATCACGGGGCGCTACCGCGGAGCTTACTGGCAGTTCCTGCGCTGGGTGATGCGCAATTGTCCTGAGAAGCTCGGGCGCGCCATCGCCCAGGGGGCCGCCGGGCACCACTACATCACCTACACCCGCAACGTGGTGGTCCCCGCGCTCACCCAGATCCTGCCCGACCTCGCCAAACAGCAACCCGCCCTCGCCGTGTAACCTGCCCGGCTGGGAGGGCCAGCGGAAGTAACCCATGCCCTCAGGCTGATTGGCCCCTTCTGCGGCGAGGAGGACGGGCGCGAACCAAGCAACAAAAGGCGCCCAGGGCAAGGGCCGCGGCCCCCGAGAAGCCCGCGAAGGGGACCGCATTGCGGAGTGCGCCCTTCCCCCGGCGCCGTCGGGAAAACGGGTGAATCAGTCTCCGTCCTCAATCGGCAAAGACGCGCGGGACGGGGCAGGGAGCAGCGCGTTGCACCTTTTCTGCGCTCCTCCCGAACAGGGCCCGTCCCGGGCCCGCCGAGCGACCAGCCGTGCCGAAAAGTCGCCTCACCCGATCTTGACTTCTACCGCGCGTTGCTTGGCTCCCTCACTCTTGGGAAGATGGACCTTCAGGACGCCGTCCTTGAACTCTGCCAAGATCTTAGCGGAGTTGGCGTCGTCCGGAAGCTCGAAGGTCCGGTTGAAGGAGCCGAAGACCCGCTCCACTCTGTGAAACTTCTTCCCCTTCTCTTCCTTCTCGAACTTGCGCTCCCCCGCCAGGGAGAGCAATCCGTCCTGGACGGTCACGTGCACTTCCTCGCGGTGGACGTCGGGAAGCTCCGCCTTGATCAGGTACTCCTTCTCGTCCTCCACGATGTCCACAGGCGGCATCCACTCCGCCGGGGTCAGGGACTCTTCCTTCCCTTTCTCCCCTTTGACCGGGAGGCGATTGTACAGAAGGGAAAAACGGCTCTGCAGGTCGCGCATTTCCTTGATGGGGTCGAACGGAACGAGAGCATTCATGACACTTCCTCCTCTTTCTGGAGAACAGTTTCCCGACGCTGGGTGGTCCCAGCGGAAGTTACACGCCGGAACTTTGAGCAAAGGAAGTGCCAGCAATCGGCATGATCGCGGCCCGATTCCGCAAGCGCCGCGCTGTCATCAGCTTGGTGGATAGGCTCTGCCGCCCCGCACGGAGCTCCATCGATCCGGACCCAGGGGCTTCCTCTCGACTAATGAAGTTTCTTTCGCTTGGAGTTTAATTCCCCGCAAGTTCCGCACTCCGGATCGCCCTCCTCGGATCCGGACGACTAACCTGACGAGCGTTGCCTTCCGGGAGGAGGGCACAGGGAACCCTGGGAGAGCTGGCGGTCGTTTGAGAACCGCAAGTGGCCCTTTAGCTGAGCCGCGCCACTTTCTCCACCAGCTCCACCAGTCGCATGGCGTAGCCCCACTCGTTGTCGTACCAGGCCACCACCTTGACCATGTCCTCCTGGGGGACCTGGGTGAGGAGGCAGTCGTAGATCGAGGAGTGAGGATTGCCGATGACGTCGGCAGAGACGATGGGATCGTCGGTCACCTGCAGGATTCCCCGCATCGGCCCCGCCGCCGCCTTACGCATCGCCTCGTGGATCTCCTCCACCGCCGGGCGCTTGCGGGTGATCACCGTCAGGTCCACCACCGAGCCCGAGGGAACGGGCACCCGGAACGCCAGCCCTTCCAGCTTTCCCTTGAGATCCGGAATCACCAGCCCCAGCGCCTTCGCCGCGCCGGTGGAGGTGGGGACGATGTTCATGGCGGCCATCCGGCCCCGGCGGCTGTCCTTGTGCGGGTAATCGAACAGGCGCTGGTCGTTGGTGTAGGCGTGGACGGTGGTGAGAAAGCCCTCGCGGATTCCGTAGAGATCGTGCAGGACCTTGGCCACGGGCGCCGCGCAGTTGGTGGTGCAGGAGGAGTTGGAGATGATGCGATGCGAGGGCTTGAGGATCTGGTCGTTGACGCCCAGCACCACCGTCGCTTCCAAGGGGTCCTTGCTGGGGACCGTGAGGACCACCTTCTTCGCCCCGGCGGACAGGTGCCTCTCGAGCTCAACAATCCGGCGGAAGATGCCGGTGGCTTCCACCACAATCTCGGCTCCCACCTCTCCCCAGGGAAAAGGAAACGGATCCCCCTCGCGCTTATCGGTCACCTTGTGGGTGCGGATCCGGTCCTGATCGACGATCAGGTCGGTCCCGTCCGATTCCACGCGCCCCGGATAAGGCCCGTGGATCGAGTCATAGCGCAGCAGCAGAGCCAGCTGACCGGTGTCCGCCAGGTCGTTGATGGCCACGAAATCGAAGTCTTTGCCGCTGCTCTTGGCCGCCCTCAGGAACAGCCTGCCGATCCTTCCAAAGCCGTTGATTCCCACTCGAACCGCCATGCTGCCTCCTTCAGGGCGAATGCTTGGTTGTCACTTCCGGCCACCACTCTTTCCCGAGGCTCCGATCTTGCTTCCACCGCCCGCTTCTTCCCGGGCGGCAAAGATCCCTAAGCCTCTGTCCGGCGGCTCCGCACCACCTCGACGCTGCAGGGAGCGTGGGTCACCAGAGCATGGCTGACGCTGCCCAAGAACAGCCTTTCCAGACGGGTGCTTCCGTGGGAACCCACCACCACCAGATCTGCGGCCCAATCGCGTATGGCTTCCAGAAGGGAGCTCTTGGGGGAGCCATCCTTCAGCTCGTAGCTGGTTTCCAGGTCCTCCCTCCCCCGGAACTTTGCCAGGGCCTTCTGAATCCTCTGATACCCCTCTTCCCGCAGCGAGCTCTCCACGCCCACGATGAGCGGGCCGTAGAATTCGAAATTGGGGGGGAGCGTTGCCAGCGGCGTCTCGATCACCGTGACCAATCGGACTGGGCTCCCCTTCGGCCAGGGACGGGCGACGACTTCGTCCACCGCGACCTCGGAGTCGGGAGACCCATCGTAGGCGATGAGAATTCTCATGATATCTCCTTCCCGGAAAAGTCCTCTCTCCGGTGCTTGGCCAATCCCGCTGCCAGCGTAATTATTTCCAGGCACCGCTCCCTTCAGGCGCAGGTCTTCCCGGTCGCCGTCGTCTCTTGCAAGGAGGCCGCCTTTCCGTCCAGCAAGGGAAGGTACGACTCCTCCTCCTGTGCGAAATGAAGCCTCAAGATGGCGTCGAGGCCGTAGAGGATTCGTCGAAAATCCCCCACATCCTCGGGAGTCGGACCCTCGGGCGGGATTTCTTGCAACAGGCTTCCCAGCATCCGCACCCTGTGTGCGATCTCTAGATGGGCTCGGCTCATGGTGGCGGTCGGATCCTTCCCACCGATGAGGCGCGCGACCACCGGATAGGCCGTGGCATCTTCCGCCGCTTCGTGGGGCAGGAGCTCCTCGGAGAGGAAACCGTGAACCTGCAGGAGCTCCCGGCGAGCGGTGGCGGGATCCAGGGTTTCGAGCCGGTCGGCCACTTCCCGAATGCGTCGCACCTCCGGCAGCAGCGTCCGGTGCTCGGCCCTGAATCGCCGGGCTACTTCCATGTCTTCCTCTCTTTTCCTCCTTCCGAGAGCGCCGTCGCCCAGCGCCCTGAGTGCATTGAGAATCACGGCGGCGTCGATTCCCTCCTGCAAGAGAGCCCCGGCCACCGGCGTGAGCCTGCCCGCCGCCGCGAAGCCCATCCCCAGCAAGGAAAGGCCCATCCCTGCCAGGATGCTCTGAAGCGCGATGTTTCGTGAGCGGCGAGCGATGCCGATGCCTTCCTCGAGACGATCGAGGCGGTCCACCATGAGCACCACGTCCGCCGCTTCCGACGAAGCGGTGGCCCCGCGTGCGCCCATGGCCACTCCAACGTGGGCCGCCGCCAGGGCCGGGGCATCGTTGATACCGTCCCCGACCATCACGGTGGTCCCCTCCGCCCGAGCCGAGATCACGCCTTCGGTCTTCTCCGCCGGAGTTCGTTCCGCCAGCACCCGATCCACTCCCAGCGCGGCACCCACCATCGCGGCCATTTCGGTATGGTCGCCGGTGAGCAGCCAGATCTTTCGAAATCCTATCCGCCTCAGGTTCCGCAGTGTCCGGGGGACTTCGGGCCGTATCAGATCCTCCAGGATCAGCGCCCCCACGGGGACTCCGTCCAGCGAGACCAGAACGCTCGAAGTGCCTTCCAGCACCGCCCGCCGGCGCACCCTTCGCAGAGCGGCGGGGGCCGGTTTCTGCTCGAGCACCCATTCGGCCTTTCCCAACGCCACCAGACGTCCCTCCACACGGCCACGGATCCCTTCCCCCAGGACCTCCTTCGTCTCGGAGGGCAGGGTGAGGGGGAGATCCCGCTGCCTCGCGGCCCGCAGGATCGGCTCGGCCAAGACGTGCAACGAAGCCTGATCCAAAGACGCGGCGAGGCGCAGGATTTCGTCTTCGGAGACCGTGCCGAAGCGCACCACATCGGTCAGAACCGGTGCGCCACCGGTGACGGTGCCCGTCTTGTCCAAGACCAGAATCTGTCCGCGGGCCAGCGTCTCCAAGGCACCCCCCCCTTTGACGATCACGCCGCGGCGGGCGGCGCGGGAGATACCCGACACGAAGGCCACGGGAGCGGCGAGAATCAAGGGGCAGGGCGTTGCGACCACGAGCACCGCCAGCGCGCGCACCGGATCGCCGGAGATCCCCCAGGCCAGCGCGGCCATGATCAGGGTGAGGGGCAAGAAGATAAGGGCATACCGATCCGCCAGGCGAATCAGGGGCGCCCGGGAGGCCTGAGCCTGCTCGACCAGACGGACGATCCCGGCATAGGTGCTCTCGGCCGCGGTGGCGGCGGCCCGGAGCTTGAAGGGAGCCCCGGCGGCGTTCACCGTGCCGCTGCGAACCTGCTCTCCGTGCCGGCGCTCTACCGGCTGAGCTTCGCCCGTCAGTGCCGATTCGTCCAGAATCGCCGTTCCCACGTCCACCCGCCCGTCCACCGGGACAATCTCGCCTGCGCGTACCAGGAGGAGGTCACCGGGACGTACCTCCGCAACATCACGCTCCGCAAGATCGTTCCCTTCGTACCGGTGCACCTTTCGAGGACTGCGATCCAGCAGTGCCCTCAGCTCGCGGCGGGCCCGCCCTTCGGCAAATTCTTCCAGAGCCTGGCCCCCGGAGAGCATCAAAGCGATCACGGCGCCGGCCAGGTATTCTTCCAACGCCAGCGCTCCCCCCATGGCGAGAAGGGCGATGATGTCCACTCCGGCTCTGCCCGAGAGAATCTCCCGGACCACCGAGAAGGTCAGAGGCACGAGCGCCGCCAGCGTGGTGGCCGCCCAGACGCCGGCCGCCGCCGCCGGCCTTCCCGTCAGCCAGAGCAGGATCCCTGCGCTGATCCCGAGGAGTGCCAGTGACAGAACTACCCGATTCAGAAGCTGCGGCTTGGAGACCATGAGCTTTTGCTCCCGTTTACCAACGGTGATTCGATTGACGGGTAGACTGCGTCCTTCGCGCCAGGGTTGCCATTCCGCTTACCCATGCGACAACCTGCCCAGCCGG
>QHVQ01000092.1 GCA_003222305.1 Acidobacteriota bacterium
CTGGTTCGAGTTCCTGCCCGACTCCGGGTTGCTCTACTTCCAGTTCAATCGCTCGGACAACGCCGAGAAGGGACCGAGCCTCGAGGAGTTCGGCGCATCCCTGCTGGCGTTCGCCGGGCAGCATCCGGTTCGTGGCGTCATCGTGGATTTGCGCCTCAACAGCGGCGGCAATCTGGAGGTGGCGAAGGACTTCATCAGGAGGCTGGGAGACAATGACACCATCAACCGCCGGGGCCGCCTGTTCGTCGTCATCGGACACTGCACGTTCTCGGCCGGTCTGTATCACGCGGCGCAGCTGAAGCAGTTCACGCAGGCTATCTTCGTTGGGGACACGGTCGGTGATGCTCTCGACTACTGGGCCGAAGGCGGCGAGATCGTGCTGCCTAACTCGCTGGCGGTGATCAACTATTCGAACGGCTTCCACCGCTATTCTGGAAAGGCGTATCCAGATCGCCAGCCGTACTACGAGGAGCTGAGCATCCAGCGCCTGACGCCGGACATCCCTGCACCGACGAGGTCGAAGGACTACTTCTCGGGGCGAGATCCGGCGGTCGAGGCGATCGAAGCTGCGATCAAGCCGCCTGCCGCGGTGCCGCATTCGTGGTAGCGGCCAGCCCGAGGAACGGCCGGACGGTTGGTGCACCGCGAAAGACGAACCGGCGAGGTAGTCCTCGTGCGCCATGAAGAAGACATACGCATAGTACGAGCCGCCGGGAAATTTATTACCGATCCACGTGGGGAGCCAAAGGGGGAACGCGGCTATGACGGATGTTTTTTCCGAACTCGGTTGGAATCCAGAATTCCGTTCCGAGCTCTTCATGGTAAACTCCAACCCCTGATGACCTCGGCGGGCGGTGTTCCTCGCGAGGCGGCCGCCTGCGCGGGTCTCTTACCCAAACGCTCGTGACAGGAGGTGTCTCATGTTGAAAACCTGGGGGGCTGTCGGTCTTCTGATCGTGGTGGCGACGGCCGCGGCCTGGATGGCAATCCCGACCTCTCACAACGCTCCGGCCAGCTCCATCCACACGGAAAGCATCACGTGCGGAACCCACCATTGCTCATCGAATTCGATCTGTTGTCCCAGCTGCAGCACCGGAGAGCTTCGTTGCACGAATGGACCCCGGTGCCCGGAGTGTGCCCCCCGCTAGGTCGGTGTCGCTGCGCCGTTTCCCTTGGCCCGAGAAGCTCCGCATGGCGGGGAGTCTTCGCAACTCCGTGATGAAATTGCGTTGGCTCGGGTCCCCGGAGGCCAAGGACGCGGGGGCGCCTCGGATCGATCGGAGCCGGGACCCTAATTCCGGGGAGACACCGCCAGGCTGAGAGAACTCCCGGGCTCCGGTTCTCGTATGTTTCTCCATGACGAGCGCCCTATCTAACCTCCTCGCGATCTGTTCTGCCGTCGCTCAGGAAGGGTGACCAAGAGACCTTCTTTATCGTCGTCGTAGTATTCGGCGTCGCTGCGTTCATGTGGCGTCCCCTCCTGGAGGCTATGAGATGAACGAACGGATTGCACGAGTGTCGCCGCGTTTCAAAGCCAGAACTGCCGGAGCCTTCTGGTTGATGACCATAATGATGGGGGCCTTCGCCATGTTCGTTGGCGGCCGGTTTGTTGTATCCGGCGACGCCGCAGCCACAGCGGCCAACATCCTGGCGCACGAACCCTTGTTTCGACTGGGGGTCGCAGCCGACATCATCGCGGCCGCGTGTTATCTCGCTGCGACCCTGCTCGTCTATGACTTGCTCAAGCCGGTAAGCAGAAACCTCTCTTTGCTCGCGGCGTTCTTCAGCCTCGCAGGATGCGCCATTGGGGCCCTCGGCTTCCTCTTTCATCTCGCACCCCTGGTCGTCCTGGGAGGCGCGCAGTACCTGAGCGTATTCCCCTTGGAACAGCTGCGGGCGCTGGCGAGCCTGATATTTTTCGGACTCCATTGCCTTTTGGTCGGCTGCCTCATTCTTAGGTCGACCTTCCTGCCTCGACTCGTGGGTGCGCTGATGGTGTTTGCCGGTTTGGGTTGGCTGACCAGCAGTTTTGTGAATGTGCTATCACCGCTGTTCGGACGCTATTTGTTCCCTTACATCCTCGTCCCCGGCCTCCTCGGGGAAGGATCACTGACCCTCTGGCTTCTCGTGATCGGCATGAACGTTCAACGGTGGGAGGTGCAGGCCAGCGCAGCGGGTGAATGGCGATCGTAGCGCGCCATGAACCGTTGATTCAATCGGCTCGCTAAGGAGGTAAAGAGTATGAGCACGGTTGCAACCAAGGCAGGTCGCACAATGAGCCGAGAGTGGTCGAGAAGGCTTGAGGCCAAACAGGTGTCGCTCTCGCCGTACCGTTGGTCAATGGCGAAATAAGGAGGGAGAGGGCATGCACCCAACCGACAAGGCTGCACGCGTCGCAGGAGCGGTATATTTATTACTCGTAGTTATCGCACCCTTCCGCCTTATCTATGTTCCCAGCACTCTGTTCGTCCGCGGGAACGCCACTGCGACGGCCAACAACATCGCCGCGCACGAGTTGCTCTTCCGTCTCGGCATCGTCAGCGACCTGCTCTGTGGGCCTATCTTGATCTTCCTCGTGCTGGCTCTTTACCGATTGCTCAAGGGAGTGGACCAGAACCACGCTGATGGTAATTCTCGGGGGTCTGATGCCAGCCACCATCGACTTCCTCAACGTGCTGAACGACGCTGCTGCCCTGATGCTCGTGCGCGGCGCCGATTTCTTGTCCGTATTCGAGAAGCCTCAGCGGGACGCCCTAGCCATGCTTTTCCTCCGTCTGCATCAGCATGAAGTCGTTGCCGCCGAGATCCTTTGGGGTCTATGGCTTTTCCCCTTAGCAATCCTTGTGTACAGGTCGCGCTTCCTGCCGCGCTTCCTGGGCGTCTGGCTGATCATCAACGGCCTTGCCTATCTGACCATGAGCTTTGCGGGCTTATTGTTACCGCAATATGAGGGATAGGGTCTCTGACATCGCCTTTCCCGCCCTCCTCGGGGAGATGGCGATCATGCTCTGGCTGCGGATCAAGGGCGCCAAGATGCAACCATTGGCCACCCCCGCCCCTCGCACTTGAGAACATCGAGCGGGGTGGGCACCGTTTGGGAGGGGCAGGTGGGTTGGGCGGCGCGGGGAGGGTTTGGGAGATAGTCCCTGGAATGAGCGCAGCCTTTCGGGTGCCATGACGAGCCGCCAGGCGCTTCTTCCGCCCTGCGATCACGCATTCGGCTTCGAACCCGGCGGCTCGAATGAGCACCAGCGTCCCTGAAGGCTCTGGCGATACTTCTCGCGCTCCTCAGGCGTCATGGTTTCCCAGCGCGCAGCCATTCGCTGCCGAAAAGTGGAGCGATGAGAACCGGAGACACGAAAGCCTCCGAACAGGATCCGGCAAGCGCCTGCCAGAAGGTGATCTGGCGCCAGCCGAAGAGCGGCGGCAGCAGCCAATTCCACAGGTGCATCACTATTTCGCCGCCGATGGTGACGAATAACACCATCCCCAGAAGCGCCAGCGGAGCAATGAAAATCAGTCTCCTTCTCATGTTCAGCTCCTCATGCTCTTGGTGAATTCATCGTAAATGTCTTGCAAGCGTTCGCGCAGATGCTGCATGGCATAGCGCTTCCGCGAGAGCAGCGTATTCACGCTCACCCCGGTCTCGGCGGCCATCTCCTTGAAGCTGCGTCCTTCCAACTCGTGCGCCACAAAGACCTCGCGCTGCTCCTCCGGCAATTCGTTGACCGCCAACTCGAGTTCATCGAGAAGCACGTTGCGGGCCTAAAGCGCCTCCGGTCCGGCATCGGGCGAAGGCAGCAGGTCTTCCAGCTGGAGCAGTTCGTCGTCTTCGTCCGCGACGGCCGTATCGCTAAAGCTCTCCGGTTTCTTCTTGCGGAAGAGATCGGTGATGCGATTGCGCGCCACGCGAAACAGCCAGCCGGTGACCTGCTCGATCGGCATCAGCAGGCGGTTCGCTTCCACCAGCTCGTAGAAGACGTCCTGCAGAATGTCCTCAGCGTCGCGCGGGTCGGGTACGCGGTGGCGAATGAAATGGCGTAGCCGGGACTGCTCCCGCTTGACCACTTCGGAGATCCGCTGGTCCTGTTCGAGTGCCATCCGCTCCACGCTCGCCGCGCCGTTCATCTACGGTTGTAGACGAATGAGGAGGTGCGGATATTGTGGGGTCGCTGAGTGGCTGAGGACGATAACCCTGATTAGCGGCTGGTTCCGGTTAGCCTAGCGCCACTTCTCGGACTCGGCGGGACGCCGCCTTGATGGACTGAGAATACCTCAGTTGACTCCTGCAGATCCATGAGGTTGACACAATAGCCATGATCGGCCCATAAATGGCTTTTTTCCCTCCTACCCAAAAAGTCCGCAGCGGGAGCGCCTCCCGGGACGGGGCCGTGGGGAGCGAAAGCGCCGCGCCGATGAATCGAAGAGGCATTCTATCCCCGCTCCTGCTGGTGCTCTCCACCTGTTTCGGTCCGGACGCCGATCCGGAGGTACACCTCATCCCGGCGGGATACTCCGGGGACATCTTCATTATCCACAACGTTCCGGCCGGAGAGCCGGTCCTCCGGGAGGGGGGCGCCCGGGTCTATCGCATTCCCGTCAACGGGATCCTGACGTCAAATGACGATTCCAACATCGGCTCGGGTCCGCTGCCCAAGTATTACTACCTTTCGACCGATGGCCGGCGGGAACCCATCGAGGGGTTCTGGGCGAGTACCGTCAAGGACACACGCGCGAATCGGGCCGATCCCACGGTCGGCATTTACTTTCCTCACCACGGCAGCATTAACCGCCCCGAGCTGACATGCTGGGTCGAGTACAATCAGTATTTCGTGGGCACGAAGGGGCAGCTCTGCTCTCACACGACTCCCGGGGCGCAGCAGCACGCTTCCAGGCATTCATTTCCACCCACCGAGTGTGTCCATGAGGTGACACGTAACTCGCGACCGCTCTCGGCTTGATAAGGCTAGCCGAGGGAGCGGGGCCGCTCACGCTGCTCGGGCGTCAGACACTCCCCCCAGGTGGGGCGGCATATCCTTATAATTGGGGTGAGTTTTCCGGGAAGGGATCCGACCCGCAAAAATTGGTGGACCACATCACGGGGCGTGGAAAAGGACGATGAAGACCCTGACTTGGACATCGACGTTTCCCAAGAGCTATGCTAGCCAAGGTGTTAATCCGGTGTGGGGAACCCTTCGTGAGACCTCGACGTTTTGTCGGCATTGCGCTCTGCTCCGTCCTCCTCCTCGGCATGGCCAAGGGTCACGGATGGCTCCCCCACGAGGGACGGGAGCTTCTCGGCACCCCGGCGCCGGAATGGCGAGGGATCCGCTGGATCAAGGGAGGACCCCTGACTCTCTCAGGCCTTCGGGGGAAGGTGATCCTGCTGAGGTTTTGGCTGATGGACTGCCCGTACTGCGTAAGGACGGCCCCTGCGCTGAGGGACTTCTCCGAGCGGTATCGGAACCGTGGATTGGTAGTTGTCGGCCTGCACCATCCCAAGTCGGAGGACGCCCGGGATCCGGCTCGGGTGGCCCGCGCGGCGCGGGACTTGGGGTTTGACTTCCCCATAGGGCACGACCAAGACTGGACGACGGTTCGAGCCTACGGCATCGGGACCCATTTCCGGAGTTTCACCTCGGTGAGCTTCTTGATTGATCGCGGCGGGATCATCCGATTCATTCATGACGGGGGGGAGTACCACCCCGGGGGCGGGCCGGATCACCGGGAATGCAACGCAGCCTACGAGGCCCTCGACGCCGCCATCCGGGAGCTGCTGGCGCGGGAGGAATAACCTCCCCACGTAAGGAAAAGTCCATCGAGTGCTCGATCTTCATGCCTATAGCGGCCCAGCGAGGCCAGGCTCAATACTGGGCGGATCCTTGCCGGACTGATATGCTCGAGTTGCCCGGTCCCAACGGATGGAGGACCGACCATGGCGCAACACATGTTTTCCTCGCTGGGCGAGACAGCCGATCGAAAGTTCCACGCGCTCGCAAACACCTCCCGCGAACAATTCGAAAAGTTCAAAAAGAAGAACCTCGAGGATCTCTATCGCGACACCAAGGGGTGGGTGCGACGCAACCAAGGGAAGGCTTTGGTGGGGGCAGTGACCACCGGTGTCGTGATCGGCTGGTTCCTCCGTCGAAGAGGGTGAAGCAGGGGATTGCGGGTCCGACAGGAATGCCCTACGTCAGGGGCAAGTGTGTCGAGACATGTCCAGGTGGAGTGGTCCACCGGAATGACGAGAACCTTCCAATCGGCAATCCGACCTCCAAAAATCCGTGGACCCATACAGCATTATGGGGAAAAAGCGATGATGAAGTCGTTCCGAGCATCGAAAACGCTGGTCCTTGCACTCGGCCTGGGGCTCTGCATGGTGCAACAGGCGGTGGCCGAGGAAGATGACCCGCCGGGCCGCGTCGCTCGCCTGAGCTATTCGCAGGGCTCGGTTTCATACGAGCCGGCTGGAACGGAGGATTGGTGGGATGCGATGCTCAATCGCCCCATCACCACAGGAGACAGACTCTGGATCGACAAGGGTGCGCACGCTGAATTGGATATCGGAACCGCAGCCATTCGTCTGTCAGGCCAGACAGGGTTCTCGTTCCTGGATCTCACCGACAGCGTCGTGCAGATTCAGCTCACCGAGGGCGTCATTTCCGTACATCTTCGCGATCTCGGTGACGACGAAACCTTTGAAATCGATGCGCCGAATCTTGCTCTCAGCCTGCTTCGCCCGGGCGACTATCGCGTCGAAGTGAATGAAGCGGGCGACACGACGATCGTGTCCGTGCGCAGCGGCCAGGGCGAAGTGACAGGGGGCGGTCAGGCGTTCACGGTGCGAAGCGATCAGCGCGCCGCATTCATCGGTACCGATCAGCTCCAATCGTTCATCGACAACGCGGGCGACGACGACGATTTCGACCGCTGGTGCAGCGATCGCGACAAGCGCGAGGAACACTCGGTTTCCGCTCGGTATGTGTCGCGTGATGTGATCGGTTACCAGGATCTCGATGAATACGGTGAGTGGCGCAACGTGGCGGAATACGGTGCAATATGGGTGCCTTTTTCCGTCGCTGCCGATTGGGCTCCATATCGCTACGGGTCCTGGACGTGGATCTCTCCCTGGGGGTGGACCTGGCTCGATGAAGCGCCGTGGGGCTTCGCTCCATTCCATTACGGCCGTTGGACCATGGTCGGCGGCGTGTGGGGATGGTGCCCCGGTCCCGCAGTAGTTGCCGGAGTGGTCCGACGACCCATATACGCACCCGCGCTCGTGGCATGGGTTGGCGGGCCGCACGTGAGCATTGGTGTGAACTTCGGCGCAGGAGGGGATGGTATCGCATGGTTTCCGCTCGCACCGCGTGAAGTGTACGTTCCACCCTATCGTGTGAGCCGCACGTATGTGACGAACGTCAACATTACCAACACCACCGTCAACAACATCAACATCACGAATCTCAACGATAGTACCCAGGTGAGCAATGTCAGATACGCCAACCGTACTGCGGTGACTGCCACATCCAGAAGGGCGTTCGCGGCCGCGGAGCCGGTTGCGAGGAATATCGTACGCGTGGATCAAGCCCAGCTCGCGCACGCGCAAGTCACGACAAACGTGGGTGTAGTCCCGCAGCAGAAGAGCGTGGTGGGCGCCGCCCCGCCCGCGACCGTCAGGCCGCCCGTTGCAGTTCTGACTCGCAGTGTTGTCGCCAGAAGAGCTCCACCTCCGGTCCCGATCGCGTTCGCAAAGCAACAACAAACTCTCCAGGCCAACGGAGGACGGCCGCTGGGTCGCCGAGAAGCGGAGCGCCTGGAACCGCAACGCACGCAGGCCGCGGCTCCAGTGAGGGTGGAAAGGCCGGCCGGAAAGCCGGTGCCGGTCGAAACCGTTGCACGCCCCCAGTCGGGGCCGCCGAATGGGCCGGGTGCGCAGCCCGCACCTCGTCCGCTACCACACGATCGACCGGCGTCAGGGCAGGAAACGCAGGCACCGCAGGAGAGATCTCCCAGTCCGCCACCGCTTCGGCCAAATCGGCCACCGCGATGGAGTGACAAGCCACCGACCGCTGAATCGAACGCTCCAGCGAATAGCAGGGACGCCAATCGACAGGACCGGCCGGATCAACCGGCAAGGAGCCCTGCTGAGGATCGCTTGGATCAGATGCACCAGCAGGAACAACAGAGGCTGCTGCAACAACAGGAGCAGCAGCGCCAACAGCTCGAGCAGAAGCATCAGCAGCAAGGGCAGAAGAACGATCGAAGGGCCGAGAATCAGCAGCAGCTAATGGAACATCAGAAGCTGCAGCAGCAACAGGAACTGCAGCGCCGACAGTTGGAGCAGAAGCAGCATCAGGAACGGCAGAAGCTTCAGCAGCAGGAGGCGAAGCAGCGGAAAGAAAAGCCGAAGCAGAAGCCCGAAGGGCCAAAGAGGGATCGTCCTTCGGAACAATAGGTCCGATTAATGTGACGATCGGCAGGTGCCTGCGTCCAGTGGGGTAGCGGACGAAGAGATCCCGCCGAACTCCTGGCTGACCTCGTCGGATGAGAGACTGCGGTGCTGCACATCGAGATGGTCTCGGCCAGGGCTGCCGCGGTCAGAAGCGAGGCGCCCGGCAGGCGGGGGCGTCGGGGTAGCGGAAGGGAATGGGACCGGGCCATACTGGCCATTGAGTGTCCCCCAACAAAAGGACGGCACCGAAGAGGTGGGAGACAGCATATCCTTGTAATAAGGTGGCGTCCGGTGGAACACTACACCGAATATTCTCCAGCCTCACGGACCGCCAGCACGAGCGCACGAGCTTGGTCCTAGCACCTCCCGAGAAGGCTTCACGAAATCCTGCGTGGGGAGTAGAATCCCCATAGTGATCTGATGCCTGCGGTTCAGTTCAAGTGGGTTAATCCGTAACAAGGTCGCACTAAAGGATAAAACCTCATTCGTTAGGTGGTCGCCCATGCCCAATGGAAAGATTTGCTACCTGGAGATCCCGGCCGCCGACATCGATGC
>QHVQ01000087.1 GCA_003222305.1 Acidobacteriota bacterium
AGATTCACCGGCTGCATCCGGAGTGCTTCGACGAGGCGACCTATAAATTCTTGCGCGAGGTGGCCAACCCCTTCGAGATGGGGAACCTCACCTACGTGCGGGACGTGGAGCAATCCAAGAAGCTCAACGGAATGGGCGGCCCGGCCATCATCATCAGCTCGTCGGGGATGTGTGAAGCAGGCCGCATCCTGCATCATCTCAAGAACAACATCGGCGATCCGCGCAACCTGATCCTGTTCATCGGCTACTGCGCGGAGAACACCCTGGGGGCAGCCATCAAGGGTGGAAAGAGTCCGGTCAACATCTTCGGAGAGCCTCATCAGGTCCGGGCGAGGGTGGCCTCCGCCGACTACCTGTCGGGACATGCGGACCACAGCGAGCTGCTGGACCATGTGGCCAGGAAGCTCTCGGGCGCGTTGCAGCGGATCTTCATCGTCCACGGCGAGGAGAGCGAGGGTCTGGGTCTCGCCGAGTCGCTGCGCCTGGCCAGGCCTGGCTGCGACGTGCTGGTGCCGGAGCGCGGCCAGGCCGTCGAATTGTAGGGCGCCATGGCCGTCCATCCCCTGGCCGGTAAGCCCGCCCCACCCGAGCTTCTCATCGATGTCACCCGGCTGGAGCGCGAGTACTTCGCGCGGCGGCCGGATCCCGCCGACCCCGTGCAGCGGGTGAGCTTCGGGACGAGCGGCCATCGCGGCTCCCCCCTGGATGGCACGTTCGTCGAAGCCCACATCCTGGCAATCACTCAAGCTCTCTGCGATTACCGGCAGGGGCGCGGGATCCGCGGGCCGCTCTACCTGGGCCGGGACACCCACGGCATCTCTCCTGCCGCGCAGCGCACGGCACTGGAGGTCCTTGCGGCCAACGCGGTGGAGACGCGCATCGCCTGCGGGGACGCTCCGACGCCCACGCCCGTCATCTCCCGCGCGATCCTGGCCTGGAACCGCGAGCACCCTGCAGCGCCTTGCGACGGCATCGTGATCACCCCCTCGCACAACCCGCCCTCGGATGGGGGCTTCAAGTACAACCCCCCCAACGGGGGCCCGGCCGACACCGAGGTCACCCAATGGATCCAGGATCGGGCCAACGACTTGCTGCGCGCCGGAAACCGTGCCGTGCGCCGGGTGCCGTACGAGCGGGCAGCGAAGTCTTCCGTCATTCGCGCCGAGGAGCTCGTGCGCCCCTACGTCGAGGACCTGCCGGGGGCGCTGGACCTGGAGGCGATCCGTGCCGCGGGCCTGCGGCTTGGAGTGGACCCGCTGGGAGGCTCCTCGCTGGATTGCTGGGAGGCCATCGCCGAGCGCTTCGGGCTGGACATCACGGTGGTCAACCGGAAGGTCGATCCCGCCTTCGGCTTCATGAGCGTGGACCACGACGGGAAGATCCGGATGGACTGCTCCAGCCCGCTCGCCATGGCGGGGCTGGTGGCACTGAAGGATCGCTTCGACGTCGCCTTCGGGAACGATCCGGACGCCGACCGGCACGGGATCGTCACGCGCGCCGCGGGATTGATGAACCCGAATCACTACCTGGCCACGGCTATCGCTTTTCTGACGCCGAACCGCCCCGGCTGGCCGCCAACCGCCGTGGTGGGCAAGACGCTGGTGAGCAGCTCGCTCATCGATCGGGTGGTGGCCGATCTCGACCGCACGCTGTACGAGGTGCCGGTTGGATTCAAGTGGTTCGTGCCGGGACTCTTCGACGGAACCTGTTGCTTCGGAGGCGAGGAAAGCGCCGGCGCCAGCTTTCTGCGGCGCGACGGCACCGCGTGGACCACCGACAAGGACGGAATTCTGCTCTGCCTGCTGGCGGCGGAGATGATGGGGCGCACGGGACGCGATCCCGCGGAGCTTTACGGAGATCTCGCGAGGCGGCTAGGCACGCCCCACACCACGCGCCTCGATACACCTGCCACGCCGGCGCAGAAGAACGCCCTGAAGAAGCTCTCGCCCGAATCGCTGCGGGCCACGCACCTGGCGGGGGAGCCGATTCTGCAGAGGCTCATGAAGGCGCCAGGGAATGGGGCCGCCATCGGAGGCGTGAAAGTGGTGGCGCAAAACGGCTGGTTCGCCGCCCGCCCTTCCGGCACCGAAGACGTGGTCAAGCTGTACGCGGAGAGCTTCAAGGGTCCGGACCACCTTCAGGCCATCGTCGAGCAGGCCCATGAGATTCTCGGGGACGCCGGACGATAGCTTTCTCGCCTCTTGATTCGTTTCGCGGATACCTCCCCGGAGTTCCAACGCATTCCCACCCCTTCGAACCTCTTCAGCGCTCGCTTCCAGCACGCTCACTCGGCACCTGTGCCGGAAGAAGGAGCCGAGACAAGGTTACCACTCGGATCACCAGGTGCAGGAAATGGAACCTTTTCTGCCGGCTTAACGACTAAGGGCGAGGGAAGTACAGTCTCCGATGCAGCGACTCTATGAAATTTTTCTTGACCGGGCTACCGCTTCGCCGTACCCATCGAGCATGCACGCTGTCGACCTTTCCATGGACGCAGACAACCGGAATCGTCGATGACGCTCCACGTGCGAGGCTGCGCCGGCTTCTGGCTCGCGGTCTTTTCGCTCTCCGCCGACTGCCTCGCACGCGATCTCACGTTTGAGGAGCGCCTCCGCGCTCAGGAGCGAACCGAGCAAGTCTACTACTCTCATCAGATCGGCGTCCGCCGACCTTTCGAGGAAACCGTCCCCCGCCCGGTGCTGGAGGAGAAGGTTCGCACTTATCTCGAGGAGAGTCTCGCCCTCGAGAAGCTCTGGCACAGTCCTATCACCCCGTCGATGCTGCAGGCCGAGTTGGAACGTATGGCGCGCGGGACACGATCCCCTGGCCGGCTCCGTGAGCTTTTCGCGGCGCTGTGGGATGACCCCTTTCTTGCTCAGGAGTGCCTCGCCCGACCAGCTCTGGCGGACCGACTCACCCGAAATTTCTTCGCTTTCGATCAGAGACTTCACGGTCCAGAGCGGCTTCAGGCCGAAGCGCTCCATGACGCCCTCGCCGCGGGATCCCTGAACCCGCGTGGAGAACACTCGAACCGGACCGTGGAGGAATGGACAGTTCTCGACCCGGTGCACGGAATCGATCGGGACCGGCGCCGATCCGACGGGGGAGAGCGGTGTGGTCCCGGGCCGCGCAGGCTGACGATGTCCTCCGAGGAGTTCCATCGGCGTAGCGCTCGCCTCCCGATTCGTGCAGGTGAGGCAGGAGCCGTGGAAGAGGAAAGGGAGAGATTTGTGGTTCGGGTGGCCCTGGAACGTGAGGTCGCTTTCGTCCGCCTGGCTACCTACGTGATACCGAAGAGGAGCTGGGATGACTGGTGGCGGAGCGTCCGCAAGGAATTTGCTAGCAAGTCCCTGCGAAGGCCGGCCACCGGGGAGCCGTCGCTCTCACTATCCTGGCCCGGCGCCGCAGCCGATGGAGCTATCGGCACTCAGCCCTTCGATCTCGCCAGGGGGGCCCGCGCGACCGATACTCCCGCTTGTCCCGGCGACGACCAGTGGATCAACGGTACTCTCGATGACATGCCCGAGCCGCGCGTCCGACACGCCGTTGCCTGGACGGGAAGCCTGTTGCTCGTCTGGGGAGGAATCGGAGATCAGGCGCTCGATACCGGCGGCCGTTACGATCCGGCGACGGACACCTGGACGCCGATGTCCCGGGTGGGCGCTCCCACCGCTCGACACGACGCTGCCGCGGTCTGGACGGGGGATACCCTGGCTGTGTGGGGGGGATTAAACGCAGACCTCGGGTGCTGCGCCTACTACAGGACGGGAGGACGCTACAATCCAGCCACCGATTCCTGGACCTCCACGTCGACCGTCAACGCTCCCGAGGAGCGTGCTTTCGCCTCCGCCGTTTGGACCGGGACGGAGATGATCGTTTGGGGAGGATATGATTTTGCCACACTCAACTCGGGGGGCCGGTACAATCCCTCGACCGATTCCTGGACTCCCATCAGCACGACCAATGCCCCGGCCGGTCGAATGGAACACACCGCCGTTTGGACGGGAAGTCGTATGGTGGTCTGGGGTGGTATCCAGTCCGCGAACACCGGCGGAGTCTACGATCCCGCCAGCGACACCTGGATCCCGACCTCCACATCGGGCGCTCCCTCTGGGCGCGTTCGGCACACCGCCGTGTGGACCGGTAACGAAATGATCATCTGGGGGGGCGAGACGCTTGCCGGTTTTTCAAATTCCGGAGGTCGGTACGATGTTTCAAAGGACGCATGGAAAGCCACTTCCCTTCCCGGGGCCCCGGACGCAAGAGAGTTCCACGTTGCTGCATGGGGCGGGGGCCGCATGATCGTCTGGGGCGGCGAGGCCGACCCGTTCACACCCCTCGGCACCGGAGGGCTCTACGATCCCGTCGAAGATGCCTGGTCGCCGACCTCGCTTGCAGACGCCCCGGCACCACGCAGCCAGCCCTCCTCGATTTGGACGGGCAGTTTGATGATAGTTTGGGGGGGACGCGGCACCACAGTCGGTTCCCAGAGCGTACTGTTCAATTCGGGGGGTCGTTACGATCCAACGAGCAATTCGTGGACTCCCACTTCCACCGGTTCCGGCCCCTCCCCCCGCGCCTCGTACGGACTCGTCTGGACCGGCAGCCAGGCCGTGCTCTGGGGAGGTTACGATGGAGTGGGCATCCTCGGAACTGGGAGCCGGTACAATCCCGCCCTCGACACCTGGACTGCGACCTCCATGGTAAACACGCCCTCCGAGCGAAACGCCCACTCTGCGGTCTGGACGGGCGACCGGATGCTGGTATGGGGAGGTTACGGCTCCGACTTTCTTAACACGGGGGGACGATACGATCCCGTCGCCGATTCCTGGTCCCCGATGTCCGCCACCGGAGCCCCCTCGGCGCGCTACGTCCACTCGGCAATCTGGAGCGGGAATCGCATGGTCGTTTGGGGCGGCAGCGAAGACGCTGTCATGGCCACCAATACCGGCGGCAGGTACGACCCCTCGTCCGATACTTGGTCGCCAACCTCCCTCAGCGGCGCCCCCTCGGGCCGGTTCGACTTCTCCACCGTCTGGTCGGGATCCCGCATGATCGTCTGGGGTGGAAGGAACGATACCGTTCCGGAGTTTGACACAGGCGGCCGGTACGACCCGGTCGCGGACACATGGTCACCCACGTCCACCACTGGAGCTCCCACGCCCCGCGATTCCCACACCGCCGTCTGGACCGCCAGTCGAATGCTCGTCTGGGGAGGTTACGACGGGCTCGGGACCACGGGCGGGGGGCTCTATGATCCGACCTCTGACGCCTGGACCGCCATTTCTACGAGCGGCGCTCCCAGCTCGCGATGGAATCACGTGGCGGTCTGGACGGGGGATCGAATGGTCGCGTGGGGAGGAGAAGCATTTGAACTCTTGGAGAATCTGAGTCGCTTTCTGGACACCGGGGGCCGGTACGATCCGACCAGCAACAGCTGGCAGGCCCTTCCGGCGTTGGGAGCGCCTTCCCGACGCACCACTGCCATGGGCGTTTGGACGGGCGAGAGCGTGTTTGTTTGGGGTGGGTTCAGCGGTGGCTTCCTGGGCACCGGAGGGCTGTACCGGGTCAATCTCCCGAAGGCGTTTTACCAGGACAGCGACGCAGACGGCTTTGGAGATCCTGGGGTGACAACCTCGGCCTGTGCTGCTCCACAGGGGTTCGTGGCCAACGCGGGCGATTGCGCGGATTCCGACGGAACTGTCTGGTCCGCCCCGACGGAGGCGCAATCATTGCACTGGACGGACGCCGTCACCCTGGCTTGGTCGGCGCCGGTCTCTCCCGGCACGACCCAGCTCCTCTACGATGTCCTCCGCTCCATCGCCCCCTCCAATTTCACCTCATCAGCCATCTGCGTAGCATCGGACCAACCCAACACGAGCCTCACGGACCTCTCGATTCCCTCGCTCCAGCAAGTCCTCCACTACCTCGTTCGCGCCCAGAATGGCTGCCCGGACGGTTCCGGCCCCCTCGGGACGGCCTCCAACGGCGAACTTCGCACCGGACTCAACTGCCCGTGAAAAGCACGGAATGCGATCCGGAGGAGTGTAAGTCCAGATCTGCCTGCACGGCGGCACATTCTTTACTGCGCGAGTGGTCGCGCCCGCCAAACAAGCGCCAAGGAGCTCGCTTGAGAAGGTCACCCAAAAGATTGTTTATGAGCCTGGTAGACTCCTGAAGGAGAGGGCGGAATAGATGCGCCGTCCCTCAAATTGGTAGCGACGAGGATTGTTTCAATCTGGCTCGTGGCCGAAAAGCGTCATGCGTAGGCGAAAACTGTAAGGGAGGAAGTGATGGCGAAGATGCGTGCGGTGCAGGTTCCTCGTCCCAAGGGGGCCTTTGAGCTGGTAGAGCGGGAGATTCCGAGCCCGGGCGCCGGGTCGGTGCGAATCAAGGTACAGGCTTGCGGCATCTGTCACAGCGATTCCCTTACCAAGGAGGGGATATTTCCGACCATTGAGTACCCGAGAGTCCCTGGGCATGAGATCGCCGGCGTCATCGATGCGGTCGGCCCGGATGTCGTCGGATGGAAGGTCGGGCAGCGGGTGGGGGTCGGCTGGCATGGAGGACACTGCGGCCACTGTGAATCTTGCCGCCGGGGCGACTTCGTTACCTGCCAAAACGCCCAGGTCCCGGGCATCACCTATGACGGCGGCTACGCCGATGCCATGATCACCCCTATACAGGGGCTCGCGTCGATCGCCGAAGACCTGTCCGCCGTGGAGGCGGCACCGCTGCTGTGCGCCGGAATCACCACCTTCAACTCTCTCCGCAACAGCGGCGCGCGGCCGGGCAACGTCGTCGCCATCCTGGGAGTGGGCGGGCTGGGCCATCTGGGCGTCCAATTCGCGGCCAAGATGGGCTTCAGAACCATCGCGATCGCTCGCGGAAAGGACAAGGAGCCCTTGGCCCGGAAGCTGGGCGCGCACCAGTACATCGACAGTCAGTCGCAGGATCCGGCGGCGGAGCTCGTCAAGTTGGGGGGAGCCAAGGTCATTCTGGCGACCGTGACGAACGCCAAAGCCATGAGCGCCGCGGCGGGCGGTCTGGCGGTCAACGGAAAGCTCATCGTGCTGGGGGCCGCCTTTGAGCCCCTGGACGTGCCTCCCGCCTCTTTGATCGGGCGGCGCGCCTCGATATCGGGCTGGCCTTCCGGAACTTCGATCGATTCGCAGGACACCCTGGCCTTCAGCGCGATGGCCGGGGTGCGATCGATGAACGAGGTCTTCACCCTCGAGCGCGCCGCAGAGGCCTACGAGCGAATGATGAGCGGCAAGGCTCGCTTCCCTGCGCCGTGTCCGCATCCACAGGTGTCCGGCGCCGTGGAGACTGGCCCAGTGGGGGCAGACGCGCCCTTCACGAGCGCTGGGTGCGCTGGTAGAGGAAATTGAAGTCGCGCAGGCGGGCCGCCAGGTCGGGACCGGCGGCGCCGTCGCGCAGGCGCCAGGCCCAGGAGCCGGAGGGCTTGCCGGGAGAATTCATCCGAGCCACGCTGTCCAGATCGAGCAGGTCTTGCAGCGGCGCAAGGGCAAGCATGGCGGGCGACGCCCAGGCCGCCCGAATCAGATCCCAGGCGATGTCGGTTCCGTCTCTTCCCAGATACCGCCGGCAGAAGTCGCGCTCCTCGTCCGGGGCCGAGCGGAACCATCCGCGGGAGGTGTCGTTGTCATGGGTCCCCGTGTACACCACGCAGTTTTGCGGAAAGGCGTGGGGCAGGAAGAGATTGTCGGGCCCCGAGAAGGCAAACTGTAGGACCTTCATGCCGGGAAGCTCGAACCGATCCCGCAACTCGATGACCTCGGGCGTGATGACACCCAAATCCTCCGCAATCACCGGGAGGCTTCCCAGCTTCTCGCGCATCGTCTCGAAGAAGGCGGCGCCCGGTCCCGGCTCCCACCTTCCCATTTCCGCGGTGGGGCTGTCCGCCGGAATCTCCCAGGCTGCGGCGAACCCCCGGAAGTGATCCAGCCGCACCAGGTCGACCCACTCCAGGATCGCGCGCAGGCGCGCCGCCCACCAGGCAAAGCCGGTCGCGGCGTGGGCTTCCCACCGATAGAGCGGGTTCCCCCACAGCTGCCCCGTAGGCGAGAAGTAGTCGGGCGGGACACCGGCCACCCGGGCGGGGCGCTGCGCCTCGTCGAGCTTGAATAGATCCGGGCGGGCCCAGAGGTCGGCGCTGTCAGGGGCGACGAAAATCGGAACGTCACCGATGATCCG
>QHVQ01000217.1 GCA_003222305.1 Acidobacteriota bacterium
CCGTGCAGAGGTAGGCCATGCCCCCCACCGGGCCCGGGGTCCCGATGCGGGCACGCTGGACGTAATGGTCCGTCGTCCCCCAGCGGGTCTTGTACTCGGCGATATCTCCCAGGAAATCGTACGATTTGAGGCCTTCGGCGATGCTCTCCCGGATGGCCATTCCCCGCAGCACGACTCCCACGCCGCCGACACCCTGGGGCCGGAAATGGCGATCGAACGCCTCCTGGAGGGAATGCAAAACGCCACGGAATGCGAAACCGAATTGCGCCGCCCGGATTACCCCATCTACCTCGAGAAGATAGAAGCGCAACCAGCCGCGGCGCAGGAATCCGTCCGCGATCTCCTTGTAGAACGCCCGCTTGCGCGGATTATAAAAGGACCCGGGGTGTCCTTCCGCTTCCCACCTCCCCTGGTGCATTTCGAACAGTCGCTCCAGGTGTCCCTCGATCTCATCCTCTCGGCCGGTTCGCAGCAGCCTCACCTTGAAGTTCTTGAGCAATTTGTTGGTGCGGTAGCGGACCGTGGTCCTGAACTTGGTGGCCAGGGAGGTCAGGTAAGTTTCATAGTCGCCCGGGAGAGCGACGGAAGAGCAAGCGTGCCGCTCTAAGTGAACCCGATCGGGTGCGCGAGCGCCGAAGAGTCGAATCAGCCGATCCGCGGAAGGATGATCTTCCCTGAGCCCCCGAAGGTTGGCCAGGGACCATTGCCCTTCCAGGAACCGCGTCAGTGCAGATAGAAACTCCTCCTCGGCGTCCTTCCTCGCAAGGATTCCCAAGTATTCCGAACCGACCCCCTCGTCACCCAGGAATGAGAGGACCCGGGGACCCGACAGCACCCTCGGCCCCAGGCGTCGGCGATAGAACGGCGCCAGACCCACCAGGGCCCCCGCTTCATCGCGTCCCGTGATCAGAAGCGCCTCGCGTTCTTCACCGTAGTGCCTCGTCCAGGCGATGATCCATTCCGGACTCAGGAAGGCCTCGGGCCCCGACGCCCGGTCCAGCAGGCTGCTCCATTCGGGAAGAAGCCGGTGCGGCCAATCCGCCGGGGGGACCCTTTCGATGTTCAAGAGGCGAACCTTGCCTCGTGGGCGCGCAGGTAGGAGACGCGTCGACCCAGTGGCCAGGCCAGGTCACCCGTACGATGGCGGTCGGCCCAGGTCCGGGTGAGGAGCTCGAATGACGCCAGGAAGGCAGGCACGTTTCCCGGGAGACAACGACGCAGAGCCAGACGATCATCACCGCGGCGCACAGTCCCAGGTTCCGTGGTGACGGCGCAGCGATAGCCCGCCTCGGCAACCAGCTTGGAGGTGAAGTCGCTGAGATCGGAGAAACGACCGTTGGGGTAGGCAAAATCCAGGATAGGCTGCCCCAGCATCTGCTCGAGATCCTTGCGGGACCCGTCGATTTCGGCCCTGGCGCTCTCAGGCTCGAGCGCCGAAAGGATAGGGTGAGTCCTGGAATGGGCGCCCACCGTGAAGGGGTGCTGGATCATGCGGCGGAGCAGCTCGGGACCGACCACCCGATCCTCCTCGGGCGGGCGAACGTATCCACCGGCCTCAGCCGCCAGACGATCGATGATCTCCTGGCGCCTTCCCTCCTGCGTCTTCAGGGTCTCCTTGATTTTGAAAAAGGCGGCGTAGCGGCTCGCTTCGTCCGCCGTGGGCAACAGGGGCCAGAGGCCCGGAACTTCTGGTATCGCCACGCCCCGCCAGCCACGAACCAGTTCCCGGAGCGACGCAACCCAGAGGTCCCGTGATGACCCTATCAAGGCGCTGGGCATGAAAAAAGTGGCTGGAACGTTGAACTCCTGGAGCATCGGTATGGCGAGAGTCACATTATTGGTGAGTCCGTCGTCGAACGTCACCGCGAATGAAGCAGGCGGCGGCGACTCTCCCTTGGAAACCGCGAGGGCAATTTCCTCCAGAGACACCTGACGGAGGTGCCGTCTCAGGTACCGGAGCTGATCGCGGACATTGGAGATGGCGTGACCCCGGGAGAAATACCCCGGGTCCGCATCCGTGGTCCCGTGGAATCCGAGGATCAGGCAAGCATGTGGGGACTCGAGCGTTCGGCGCAGCAGCGGACCAGTCAGCCCGGCGGAATAGAGAACCGCGGCTACGGCATACTTGAACAGTTGCTTGACCAGCGCCGGGAAGCGCCTGCCCGGAGAAACTTCCTGCAGGTGCGTCCGCAGGTCCTGCAGGAGTGACTGCCATGTCTGGGTCATGAGTCAGGCCTCCCGGGCTGCACCGGCTCAATCCAGACTTTTCATGGAGTCGGGCGCAGTCGTGGAGGAGACATGCTGCAGGGTGGCGTCCTCGTCCGAGTTGCCTCAACTCATCAATATAATTCGGCAGGCTTGACGAAGCAATGGGAAT
>QHVQ01000088.1 GCA_003222305.1 Acidobacteriota bacterium
GTTCGCCGGGTGAAGTAACGGAACCCCACTCCCTGGACGCGCCCTTCTATCAAGTATCTGCGGATCGGCATGGGCGGGAAAAGACGATTGGTCGGGGCGAGTGGATTCGAACCACCGACCCCTTGCTCCCGAAGCAAGTGCGCTACCAGGCTGCGCTACGCCCCGACGATCTTGAGCCAGCGAGCGCCAACCTTAGCATCCGGTCAGGATCCCAGTCAACTGTGCCCTTTTCACCTTGACGGATGCCGCGCAGGGCGGCTAGGCTTGAATTCTATCCCCTGACGGGAGAACCGCATGCTCCTGCTTCGCAGTGCCTGCCCCCTCGACTGTCCCGATGCCTGCTCGCTGGAAGTGAGCGTGGAGGGACAGCAGATCGTCCGCATCGAGGGGAGCCGCTTGAATCCCCTGACCGAGGGTTTTATCTGTGCCAAGGTGCGGCGGTTCGGGGAGCATGTCTACGGGCCGGAACGGCTGCGCTTCCCGTCGATGCGCGCGGCGAAGAAGGGTGAGGCGAAGTTCCGTCGGGTGTCGTGGGGCGAAGCCCTCGCGGCCGTCGCGGATCGAATGCGCACCGTGCGGAAGACTCGGGGTGCGGAGGCCATCCTCCCGCTCTCCTACGGCGGCTCGAACGGGCTTCTGTCGCAGGACACCGCCGACGCGCGGCTCTTCCACCGGCTCGGGGCATCCAGGCTGGCCAGAACTGTCTGTGCCGCGCCGTCGCGGGCTGCGGCGACGGGACTGTACGGGCGGATGCCTGGCGTCGCGCTCCATGACTACGCCCACGCGCGGCTGATTATCGTCTGGGGGACCAATCCTTCCGCCACCGGGATCCATCTGCTTCCGATCATCCAGAAGGCGATGGCGAGCGGTGCCAAACTGGTCGTGGTGGACCCGCGTCGCACGCCGCTGGCGGACCGGGCCGATCTGCACCTGGCGCTGCGTCCTGGCACGGACCTGCCGGTGGCGTTGAGCCTTATCCGGTGGCTCTTCGCCGAAGGCCGGGCCGATCTTCGCTTCCTGGCGACCCAGGCCACCGGCGTGGAGGAGCTGCGCCGCAAGGCCGATCCCTGGACCTTCCACCGCGCCGCCGGTATCGCCGGGATCGAGGCCGCGGCGCTCCAGACTCTGGCGACCCTCTACGCCGAGACGAATCCGGCGGTGATTCGCTGCGGTTGGGGGCCGGAGCGGAACCGGAACGGTGGCTCGGCCATCGCCGCCATCCTGGCGTTGCCGGCAGTCGCTGGAAAGTTTGGCGTACGCGGAGGCGGATATACCCTGAGCAATTCCGGCGCCTGGAAGCTCGATTCCCTCGCGGCGGCCGGCGCGGCGCCGCCGACGACGCGGGAGATCAATATGAATCTCCTCGGCGAGGCGTTGCTCGGGAAGGTCGAGCCGCCCGTGGATTTCCTCTTCGTTTACAATGCCAATCCCCTGGCCACGCTCCCCTGCCAGGAAAAGGTCCGGGCCGGACTGGCGCGCGAGGATCTCTTCACCGTCGTCTTCGAACAGGTCCTCACCGACACGGCTCGGTACGCCGACGTGCTCCTCCCGGCCACCACTTTCCTGGAAAGGACGGAGTTGTCCCGCGGCTATGGTTCCATGGTGCTGCAAGAGACCCACGCCGTAATCCCGCCGGTGGGTGAAGCCCGATCCAATCACGAAGTTTTCGCCGAGCTCTGCCGGCGACTCGGTCTGGACAAGCCTGGAGATCCGGAGACCGCCGCCGAGCTGACCGACGCCATCTTGAGGGCCGCTCCGAACGGCTCCGCCCTGCGCGCGGACCTCGACCGGCGACAGCTCGCCCATCCCGAGACCGGCTACGCGCCTGTCCAGTTCGTGGACAGTTTTCCGCTGACCTCCGACCGCAAGATCCATCTCTTCCCACCGGACCTCGACCAGGAGGCACCGGGCGGTCTCTATGGGTATCAAGATGACCCGGCCACCGGCGAGTTTCCTTTGGCCCTCATCTCTCCTGCCACGAGCAAGACGATTTCCTCCACGCTGGGGCAGCTGCGGCGCGGCCAGGTGCCTCTGGAACTTCATCCCACCGATGCTGCCGCCCGTGGAATCGGCGACGGCGATGCCGTGCGTGTTTTCAACTCTTTAGGGGAAGTCCGCTGCCCTGCCCGTTGCAACTCCGGGCTCCGCCCCGGAGTCGTCTTCCTTCCCAAGGGGATCTGGAGTCACAACACCCTGAACGGCGCCACCTCCAACGCCCTCGTGCCCGACACGCTTACCGACCTGGGCGGCGGAGCCTGCTTTAACGACTCGCGCGTTCAAGTCGAGCGAATTGCCGAGAGACCTCTCACGGCTGACTGATCTATAATCACGCGCCCTCGTCACCCATCCCTGCTGGAGCAAACGGCGCGCGATGCCCGTCCCGACTCCCTTTCACTCCCGAACGTCAGCGCTCTGCACCAGCTACCGGTGGAAGGATTGGGCGGGCTTCTACGCCGTCTGCTCCTATGACACCAACCACGATCGAGAGTACTTCGCCTTCCGCCATGCCGCGGGGCTCCTGGATGTTTCCCCTCTGTTCAAATACCGAGTGGTGGGCTCGGACGCCGCGGAGTTTCTCGCCTTTGTCATGGCCCGGGACATTCGGAGAGTCAAGCCGTTCCAGGTCAGCTATTGTTGTTTCTGCGACGGCAAGGGAAAGGTGATCGACGACGGAACCGTGGCACGCCTGGGAGAGACCGACTACCGGGTCACTTCCGCCAGCCCGAGCCTCCGCTGGCTGCAGGAGCACGCCCGGGGATTCGGCGTGCAGATCCGCGATGAATCGGAATCGGTGGCCGCCCTGGCGCTGCAGGGCCCGACCTCTCGGGAGATTCTCAAGCAGGTTTCCCAAGATGCCGATCTGGACCACCTGCGTTTTTTCCGAATCGCCCAGGCTCGCATTGATGGCATCCCGGTGGAGATCTCCCGTACCGGGTACACGGGGGACCTGGGATATGAAATCTGGCTACGCGCCCAGGACGCTTCGCCTGTCTGGGACCGCCTCATGACCGCAGGCAGTTCCTACGGTGCCGTTCCGGCAGGCCTCGACGCCCTGGACGTGACCCGCGTGGAGGCGGGCTTCATCCTGCAGGGAGTCGACTATCACAGCGCCACTCGTTGTCCCACCGAGTCGCGCAAGTCCTCCCCCTTCGAGATCGGCCTGGAATGGACCGTGGATCTGGAGCGGGAGCCGTTCATGGGTCAGGAGGCGCTGCGCCTGGAGAAGCGCGAGGGTTCCCGATGGTCCCTCGTGGGCCTGGAGATCAGCTGGGAGGAATTGGAACGGCTTTACGAGACCCACGGTCTCCCGCCCCACCTTCCTGCAGCGGCCTGGCGCACCGCCGTACCGCTCTATGATGGTCAACGCCAGATCGGCCGCGCCACGTCGGGATCCTGGTCCCCCCTTCTGAAGAAAAATCTTGCCCTTGCCAGCGTGGAGACCCGGTACGCGGAGCCCGGCAAGAGGTTCCAAATCGAGCACACGGCGGAATACGAGCGGCGCACGCTGACCGCGACGGTGGTTCCACGCCCCTTCTTCAACCCCGAAAGGAAGAGAGCCTGATGGCATCCCAACTCGATGCCGTGATCGTCGGGGGCGGGCACAACGGACTGGTCTGCGCCGCTTACCTGGCCCGGGCCGGCCGGAAGGTCATGGTCTTGGAGCGCCGCCCCGTGCTGGGCGGCGCCGCGGTGAGCGAAGAGGTTTTCCCCGGCTTCACGTTTTCCGTTTTCTCGTACGTCGTGAGTCTGCTGCGCCCGGAAATCATTCGCGATCTGGAGCTCTCCCGGTTCGGGTTGCAGCTGATCCCGTTGGAATGCGCCTTCACTCCGCTGCCGGACGGAAACTCCCTGTGCCGCTGGTCCGATTGGGAGCAGTCCCGCCGGGAGATTGAGAGGTTCAGCAAGCGGGACGCCGAGATTTACCCCGCCTACAGCCAGGCGATGATGCAAATGGGACGCTTCGTCAAACCGATTCTGTCCATGACGCCGCCGGATCCTGCTTCCCGCAATCCCGCCGAGCTGTGGGAGCTGCTTCAGTTGGGACGCCGCTTCGCCGCCTTAGGCGAAGAGGAACGCTTCTTGAAGCTCAAGATGTTCACCATGAGCGCGGTGGATTTTCTCGACCGGTGGTTCGAGTCGGACGTTCTCAAGGCCACCATGTCGGTGAGCGGCATCATCGGAACCTTCCAGGGGGTCCGGTCTCCCGGGACAGCCTACGTGCTCCTACATCATTATATGGGGGAGATCGACGGCGCCTTCCGCTCGTGGGGCTTCTCGAGGGGGGGCACGGGGCAGGTCAGCCTGGCCATCGCCGGGTCGGCGCGTCACCATGGCGCCGGGATCCGCACGGAAGCGCCCATCGAGAAGATCCTCGTGAAAGACGGCCTCGCCCGAGGGGTGGTTCTGGAAGGCGGCGAGGAGATCCTCTCGAAGCTGGTGATCTCCAGCGTCGATCCCCACCTCACGTTTCTCAAGATGGTCGGCCCCGAACATCTGGAGGACGAATTCATCGAGGCGATTCGGCGCTACAAGCTCCGAGGAAGCTCGGGGAAAGTGAATTTGGCGCTGGACCGCGTCCCCGAGTTCAAGTGCCGCCCCGGCGTGGGACCGCATCTGCGCGGCGACGTGGCCATCTCCCCCAGCATCGACTACCTGGAGCGAGCCTACGACGAGGCCAAGTACGGCCGGTACTCCAGGCGCCCCTACCTCAACGTGGTGATCCCTTCCCTCTGCGACCCGTCGGTCGCGCCCCCGGGAAAGCATGTAATGTCCATCTTCGTGCAGTATGCTCCCTACCATTTGAGGGAAGGGGCCGCGGCATGGCCATCCCAGCGGGAAGCCTTCGGGGACGCCGTCATCGACACCTTGGCAGAGTACTGTCCGACCCTCCGGGACTCCATCCTCCATCGTCAAGTATTGACCCCCTGGGACATCGAGCAGATCACGGGCCTGGGTGAAGGGAACATCTTCCAGGGGGAGCTGAGCCTGGAGCAGATTTTCTTTCTGCGCCCGGCGCCGCGCTGGGCCAGGTATCGGACCCCCGTCCGGAACCTCTGGATGTGCGGCTCCGCCGTTCATCCCGGGGGCGGCATCATGGGTGCTCCCGGTGCCAACGCGGCGCGGGAGATTCTCCGCTCCGGCACCCTCTGAAGGAAGCGGCGAGAGCATGGGCTACGACGTCATCGTGATTGGCGGGGGGCACAATGGCCTGACCGCTGCGGGACTGCTCGCGAAGGCGGGCCGCAAGGTGCTGATCCTCGAGCGCCGGGATCGCCTCGGCGGGATGGCCTCGCAGGAGGAATTTCATCCCGGCTACCGCGTACCCGGCCTGCTCCACTCAAGCTGGAGCGCCACGGGCTGACCTTCCGCCGCGACGAAGTCCCGATCTTCCTCCCCCTGCGTTCCGGTGGCGGCCTGATGTTGCACCGCAATGCCCAGGCGGCCGCCTCCGAGATTCGCAACTTCTCGGCGAAGGATGCCGAGCGCTACGGGCCCTTTCGAGAATTTCTGGGTCGAATCCAAGGATTCTTCCAGCGCCTGCTGGACCGGCCCGCCCCTGATCTGGCGAGCCTGGGCCTCGGGCACCTGTTCGAGGTTGCCGGATCGGCCTTGGCACTGCGCAGGCTCTCCGAAAGAGACATGCTGGAGGTCCTGCGCATCGGCCCCATGTGCGTGGCCGACTGGCTGAACGAGTGGTTCGAAGGAAAGCTTCTAAAGGCCGGACTGGCCCAGAGCGCGATCCAGGGGACCTGGATGGGACCCTGGTCGGCGGGAACCGTGGTGAACTTTCTTCTCCAGGAGCTGCCCGCGGGGCGGGAAGTGGAGGGAGGGCCCGCCGCGCTGACGCGGGCCCTCGAGGCCTCCTGCCGGGCGCACGGAGTGGAAATCCGCCTCGCAGCGGAGGTGCGGAGAATTCTCATGGCTGCGAACCGCGCGCGGGGCGTGGTCCTGGAGAGCGGCGCCGAGATTGCGGCCCCGGTGGTGGTCTCCAGCTGCGATCCCAAGCGCACCTTTCGGCGCTTCTTGTCGCCTCGAGATGTACCCCCTTCCCTGCCCTCGGCCATGCAGCATTGGCGGTGTCGGGGGACCACCGCGAAGGTGCATCTGGCGCTGAGCGGATCTCTGGAGTTCGCCGGCCGGCCGGGAGCCCGCATCGAATGGGCGCGCACCGGAGAGGAGATGGATGATTTGGAGCGGGCCTTTGATGCGGTCAAGTATGGAGAGTGCTCCACCCGTCCGGTGCTGGACGTGAGGGTTCCCACGGTCTCGGAGCCGACGCTCGCACCGGCAGGACACCATGTGGTCTCCATCATCGCCCACTTTGTCCCCTACCATCTCCGGGGCGGGTGGAACGAAGAGCGCCGGAAAGAGCTCGGCGAGGCGGTGATTTCCATGCTGGCGGAGGCCTGTCCGACACTGCGGGAGCGGATCGTAGCCGGGGAACTGCTTTCCCCGTTGGACCTGGAGGAACGCTACGGACTGACCGAAGGACACATCCACCACGGAGAACATTCCCTCGACCAGCTCTTTTCCCTGAGGCCGCTCCCCTCCTGCTCACGACAGATCACCCCCCTGGCGGGTCTCTACCTGGCCTCTGGAGGGACCCATCCGGGAGGCGGAATCACCTGCGGTCCCGGCGCTCTGGCCGCAAGCGCCGTCCTGCGGCGGAGCAACTGAATGAGGAATCGGAGCCCCTTCCGGACCGCAGGGGGGATTACCGGGACGGGGAAGAAGCAGCGCGCAGCTCGTCCAGGGAGCGCACCATCCCTCCACGCACCACGTACCGGATGCGCCGCAGGTTTTTGATGTCGCGGGACGGATCTTCCTCCACCACCAGCAGGTCTGCGGCCTTACCCGCTTCCACGGTCCCCCATTCTGCCAGACGTCCCATGGCCTGAGCCCCGTTGCGTGTGGAGGCTACGAGGACTTCCATGGGGGTGAGCCCGGCGGCTTGCATCGCCTCCATCTCGGCGTAGACCGAGGGGCCGTGCAGCGTGAGGGGGTTCCCCGCGTCGGTGCCCATGACGACGGGAATCCCTGCGTCGCGGACCGCCCTGAGATTGGCCGGTGCCACCTTGGCGTAGATCGCGAAGCGCGCCTCTCGCTTCGCGCTAGCCTGCGGATCCGGTGGCTTCACGCCGAGGCTTGCCGTGAGGGCGACGTGGGCGAGAGTCTCATGATCCACGCACCCGTTGGGATCGTCCACCTCGGGCGCAGCTCCTGTCTCCGCGGACTCCGAAAGGCGCCGGTATCCGTCCACCACGGTCAGAGTGGGGCAATAGAGCGTCCCGTTCTCCCGGGCCAGCCGGAGGAACTCCTCATCGACGGGGACATCTCCCACACTGTGGACCAGCACCCGGGCGCCGGCCTTCAGTGCGGCCTTGGCCTCCCGCAGCCCCGTGGCATGCACGATGAGGGGAAGCTGCAGACGCCGCGCCTCCGCACCCGCCACACCCACCAACCTCGCCATCTCGTCGAAATCTCTCTTCGGGTCCGGTATGAACCACACCTTGACGGCGTCGGAATGGTGCGCCGCGAGATAGCCCACCGCGGAGAGGGCGTCTTCCTCCTTACCAAGGTAGAGGAACTGCTTCTCCGCGGGGAGATTCAGCCAGAAGTCCCAGGTGGAAAGGAGCGGCCCCGTCGCCGCCACGTGCGGAGCCATAAGATCCCCCTCCGAGAGCTGTCTCAATTCCCAGGTCCAGGGAAACCCACCCACGTCGAACACCGCGGTCACTCCCGAGCAGAGGTAGGAGCGAAAGAAGCGCTCCGGGTGGGCGCGCAATCCTGCCTCGACCTCCGGGTAAGGAAACCGAACCCGAACATCCATGGCGTCCGGACGGCCATCGGCCCAGCCTGTCTGTGAAAAGTGGACGTGGGCATCGACCAGCCCCGGAGTGATCCACAGACCTGAAACATCGAGAACCTCCGTTCCGGACGGCACCGGGCAGGTGCTCCGCGATCCGGCGCACGCAATTTTGCCGTCGCGCAGGAGCACCACGGAATCGGGCGTCGCCGCCCCTCCGCGGCCGTCCAGCAAGGTCGCCCCGGCCAGCGCTCGGGGAGGAGGGGGTGTTCCCCGCTCCGCGGGGAAGGCGCTGGTCACTACGATGCGCCAGCCCTCCTTCGTGTTCAGGAAAAGACGCTCGGAGAGGCCCGTCTGCTCCACCTCGCCGTAGCGAACCCGGTAGCGGTAGGTTCCATACACCAAGCCAGGACGGATGGGAACGAGCTGCAGGTCGAGCCCCTCGAAGCGATCGGGCCACTTCGACCCCGCGTCTCCGGCCAAGGCGTCGAATCCTCTCTCCACGCCACCGGGCCCCGTTCGGGCCAGCGATGGGGAGTGGAGATAGCAGGCGAGGTAGGCCTCGCGATCCTTCTTTCGAATGGCGTCCAGGTTCGCTTCGAAGAGTTTGCGGGCGGCGCGCAGGTCCTCCCCCTCCCGGCCGCGGGCCGGCAGGGCGGAGACTCCGCAGGCATTGACGACGAGGAGCAGAGAAAGGAATCCCGCCGGGGAAGGACAGCGCCTCCGTCCCATCTTAGGAGGAGGCGGCGCCGAGACGGAGGTCTGCCGCGAGGAGGCGGTGGAAATGATAGGCGGCCATCTCGAGGGTGGGGGCATAAATGCCCCGATCATAGGCGGAGGAGGCCAAGCCCCTCTGGACCGACTCGCTGATCGCCACATCCTCTTCCTGCACCCGGTGGCTCGCGGCGATGCTGCGCTCGATGAACTCCTGAGACCTTCCGCCTGCGGTTTCCTGGAAGAAGAAATCGAACACCACCCGGGTCTTGTCGAAAGAGAGGGGGACCACCCAGTTCGTGTCCATGATGGGCCCGTAACGGTTGATCATGAGATTGGGGTAGATGAAGGCATAGAGGGCGGAAGTTCTGCCGGCGGCTCCTCGGGCGCTTTGCAGGACTGGATGGAAATCCGCTCGAACAACTCCGTCCGGTAGCTCTTCAGATCCAGTTGGCCTGCCAGGGCCCTGTGAAGATGGGACACGTGGTAGCCGCCGTCCAGGTAGTTGTCCACGTACACCTTCCAGTTACAGGCCAGATCGTAGGAGCGCCGCGCCGCGAATTTCAACTGGTCATACCCCATGGCCTCCAGACGCGGCTGCAGATCTCCGAGCTGCCGCTCCACGGGCGGCAGCCCTTCTCCCAGATGGAGAAAGACCAAGGGACCCCAGGTTTGAATCGCCGCCGGCTTGAGGGAGAAGCGCTCGCGCTGAAAAACCTCGCTTCTTCCCAGGCGCGGAGCCCTGGCGAGCGTGCCGTCGAGAGCATAGGTCCATCCGTGGTAAGGGCAGACCAGCTCTTCAAGGCTTCCCTCGCCTTCACAGACGTGGGCTGCATGGTGCCGGCAGACATTGTGAAACGCCCTGAGGGATCCCTCCCGGTCCCGGAGCACGACATAAGGCTCCCCGAGAAGACACCCGGTGAAATAGTCTCCCGGATGATCCACCTGGTCCAGTCTTCCGACGGCCTGCCAGGTGCTGTGAAAGACGCCTTGCCGCTCTCGTCCAAGGAAGTCGGGATTCAGATACCAGGAAGCGGGCGGTGTCCAGGCGCTCTCGATGGGTAGGGAGGGGTCGAAGCGATCCAACTCACGCCCCAAGGGATCTGGCGTCATGACTGGCTCCTTCAGGCTCTTTCTTCGGGGAAATTGGCCCAGCGGGACCTTCCCACCAGCTTCACGAACGAGCAGGGACCTCGGTCCTCCCGAATATACTCCCCTCCCTGCCGCACGATTCGGTAAAGTTGCTGCTCCCGGCCGCCGCCCACGGGGACCGCCATCCGGCCGCCGTCGGCAAGGTGTCCCAAGAGCGGCTCCGGAATGACCGGAGCGGCCGCGGCCACCAGAATGGCATCAAAGATCTCGCCCTTCCCGAGCCCGAGGGATCCGTCGCACACCCGGACCGTCACGTTCCCCAGATCCAGGAATTCCAGAACCTTCTGCGCCCTCCGGGCGAGTTGAGGGATGCGCTCCACCGTCAGAACCTCCCGGGCGAGGCGCGCCAGAATCGCAGCCTGATAACCGGACCCGGTTCCCACCTCAAGGACGCGCTCCTCCGGGCGGATTTGAACCATTTCGGACATGCGGGCCACGATTTCCGGCTGGGAGATCGTTTGGCCAAACCCGATGGGGAGCGAGTGGGTGCCGTAGGCCTTCTCCATGAGCGCCTCCTCCACGAAGAGGTGACGCGGGATCTCGAGGAATGCATGGAGCACGGAAGGATCCTGAATACCGCTGGCGGAGAGGCGCTCCACCATCTTCTGGCGCCGCAGCCGAAAATCCACCCGATCAATCCTCCAGATGCAGATTCAGTCCCGACTCCTGGAGATCCTGGAGCAGTGGGTAGTGGGTCAGATCCAGGTGCAGAGGAGTCAGGGAAACGAATCCCTCGCGGATGGCGGCGAAATCGCTGCCGGGACTCTCATCCCATTCCGGAGGTATCCCGCCGAGCCAGTAGTACTGTCGGCCCGATGGGTCGGTGCGCTCCACCACTCCCTGATGGTAGGTTCTCCGTCCCTGCCGGGTCAGCCGGGTGCCGTGGGGCTTCCTCTGCGGCACGTTGACGTTGAGCAAGGTTCCGGCGGGAAGCGGCACTTGAAGAATCCAGCGCGCCAGGAGGACGGCAAAACGGGCGGCGACGAAGAAGTCGGGATCCTCGCCGTTCACCTGCTGGGAAATGGCGAAGGAAGGCACTCCGAGCAGAGTCCCTTCAAACGCCGCAGCCACCGTGCCCGAGTAGGTGATGTCATCGCCCAGATTCACTCCCCGGTTGATGCCTGACACCACCAGGCGGGGGCGATGCGCGAGCAGGTTCAGAATTCCCAGGTTGATGCAATCGGTGGGCGTGCCGTCCACGCTGTAGACGCCATCACGCTGCCGGTTCACACGGAGCGGCCGATGCAGCGTCAGGGCATGGGAAGATGCGCTTTGCTCCCGGTCGGGGGCGATGATGGTGACCTTCCCCACGGCCGCCAGCGCCTGGGCCAGGACCTGGAGCCCGGGAGCCGCGATACCGTCGTCGTTGGTCACGAGAATGGGCGGGAGCGGCTCTTGCATCGTGGGGGCGCAGTATAGCACAGCCGCCCAGTCGGCGGTCCCAAGTCGAGCGAGGTATAATCGCCTCGGCCGCGCGCCTGGGACTCGGATCGGCATCACGAAGCCCGAAAGGGGACCGGGGTCTCATCCCTGCAGCGCTGCGACGGAGGATCACCATGGACCGGCATCGGATCTGGCTCGCCGATAAGGAAGAAGATTCTGAGGACGAAGACGAAGAGGGCGATGAGGAAGACGACGAGGAAGAGGAAGACGACGACTACGACGACGAGGAAGAGAGCGAGGAGGGTTGGAGCGTCCGGGCGCTCCGGCGCCGGATCGGCCCCCTCGGAACGCCATGAAAGAAACTGGTCGGGGCGACTGGATTTGAACCAGCGACCACTTGCACCCCAAGCAAGTGCGCTACCAGGCTGCGCTACGCCCCGACCATGAGGAGAGCGTGAATTCTAGCGACGCCTCCGGCAGACTGTCAAGGCGCGCAGTGGCGGGTAACTCTCTATGACGAGCTTTTCCGGCGAATCGTTCTGCTTTCGCACGGTCAAGACACCCCTTGGTCCATTGCGACTGGAAGCCACCGGAAGGGGGCTTCGCCGCGTCCTTTTCCCCGGCGAAGGTTGGGAAAGGAGAGCGGGGAACTCGGCACGTCGCGACCCGAAAGATCCAGCATGGGCTGTCGCCAGCCGCCACCTGACCGAGGCAACGCGGCAGCTTGAAGAGTACTTCAGGGGTAGTCTCAAGGAATTCACGCTGACGCTCGATCTTCGGGGGAGCGATCACCAGATCCGGATCTGGAAGATTCTTCTTCGCATCCCTTACGGGAGGACTCTAACCTACGGCGACATCGCCCGCGGGATGGGCAATCGTCGCTCGGCCCGGGCTGTGGGCCGCGGTTGCGCCACCAATCCCCTGCCGGTGGTCATACCCTGCCATCGCGTCCTGTCAGGTACCGGCTCGCTGCAGGGCTTCGGTGGAGGACTCTGGCGCAAGCGTGCCCTCCTGGAGCTGGAGCAGGGACAAGCAGCTCTGCCGCTTCGCGGGGAGCGATCCGAAGGGCCAGGGACTTAGATTTCCGTTCTGGATTGAAAGCGCTTCCTGCCGAGGAATCGCAAGTTCTCCCACCCGTCGCGGCACTTTCGGAGCTTCGCTTCGCCGATACGTGTCCGATAGGGAATGTGGATTTCCCGGAAACGGAAGCCTCGCTGAATTGCCTCGATCTTGATCTCCTCGGAAAGGGGCATGCCGTCGCTCGTGAGGATCAGGCTTCGCAGCAGAGACCGCCGAAACACCCACATGCCCGACTGGGAGTCCCGGATCCGGCGACCGTAGAGCACCGCCATGGCGGCCGTGAGCAGCAGGTTTCCCATCTTGTTGCTCCAGGGCATGGACCGAGGATCGGCCAGGGGGAAACGGCAGCCGGAGATGAAATCCAGTTCCTGGCCGATCAGTCTCTCCGCAAGCTTAGGAATCCAATCCGCAGGATAGCTGCCGTCCCCATCCATCGTGGCGATGATGTCTCCGGTCGCCGCGGGCAGCCCTGCCTTATAGGCGAAGCCGTACCCCTGTCGCGCTTCGAAGATAACCTTCGCCCCCAGGGAGCGAGCCACATCGCCGGTTGCATTAGTGGAGTTGTTGTCCACGACGATCCGCTCGTCGATCGATTCGGGCATGCCTTCCAGAACCCGGCGGATTCCCTCTTCCTCGTTGTAGCAGGGGATGACGACGCTGACCTTGTATCCCTGGACCACGGCTCCTCCTAAGGCGCGTCCCCTTCGAAGGGGTGGTTAGCCTCGGCATGCCGTGCTCGTGGTGGCCGCATTCGTGGAGTGCTCAACGGACCCCGCGTGGGACCCGTCGACACCTTGAGAGGTGGGCGTCTTCGCGGCGGACATTCCGATTGAAGGCTGGGGTTGTCACGAGCGGTCGGGGCGGGAAAGCCTTCGGTCGGTACTGTCCATGAGGGCCAGAATCTCGCTGAGGGAGGCGCGAACCTCTTCCTGCGTGTCGAGTAGTGCCAGGGCCTCTGGAGTCGGTTCTCCCTCGGAGGCATCGGGAACCGGCCTGGAAGTCTCGCTGTCCATTCCCAGCTTCTTGCGAGCGCCCGCGATGGTGTACCCCTCCTCGTAAAGGAGCTTCTTGATTTCCAGGATCAACTCGACGTCCCGGGGGCGATAGATCCGCTGGCCCGTTCGGCTCTTGTTGGGTGCCAGCTGGGGAAATTCCGATTCCCAGAATCGGAGCACGTAGGGCTGGGTGTCGGTGAGGGAGCAGACTTCCCCGATCTTGTAGAAATGCTTCTTGGGAAACTCAGTGGCCACGCGGCCTCCTTCCCTACCCTCTCCTGTTCGCGGTCGGAAGATGTGGGCCGGATAATAGGCAATCCCCCGCGGGCCTGTCAATGGCCAGGCGCACGGGAGCTCAATGCGGGAGGGCCCGTCCGTACCTATCTTCGAGACGCACCACATCGTCCAACTCGGGCGAGCTGACCTCGAAGATCTCACTTTCCTCCAGGGCCTCGATGCGGTGACGGGTGTTCGGTGTCACGCGACGACAATCCCCCGGCTCCATGATGGATTCCACGAGAGCCCCACCTTCCTCAATCCAGAGCCGCACTCGCCCCCGGTAGAAGTAAAGGGTCTCGTCCTTCTTCCGGTGATACTGGAGGCTCAGGCTCTCCCCCTGTTTCACCTTCAGGATCTTGCCGGCGTACCTTTCGGTCTCCGCGAAGATGATCTCCTCTCCCCAAGGTTTTTCCACGCGTCTCAAGTGACTCCTCCTCTCTCAGGCCAGCTCCACCGGACAGGCGCCACCCGCGGCAAGGCGCTCCGCCAGCTGCCGATGTAGGAGCTCCTCGATTTCCCGGGAGCCGGGAAGGGCCAGCGCCTCCCGGGCCAGGGCGCGCAGCTCCCCCGAGGTGACACGGCGCAGCAAGTGCTTCACTTCGGGGATGGCGGAGGGCTTCATGCTCAGTTCCCGCAGCCCCATTCCAACCAGCAGCGCCGCACAGAGGGGATCCGCCGCCATCTCCCCGCAGAGCCCCACCCGGATTCCGGCAGCGCGCGCCGCACCCACCACTCCTCCCCGATCAACAGCCAGACTATACTGGATCAGATCATTGGTGCCGATGCTGAAAAAATCCACCTCCCTCGCCAAAAGGTCGGCGACGAGGGCCGCCGCGGGCGTCTCGATCATGGCGCCCATCGGGACCCGATCCGGCGCGGGGAGTCCCTCGGCCAGAAGCTCTCGCCTGCAGGATTCCAAAATCTCGCGAGCCTGGAGTATCTCCTCGCGATCGGTGATGAAGGGAACCATCAGCGAGAGCCCCCCTTCTGCCGCGGCCCGGAGAAACCCTCGGAGCTGGATTCGAAAGATGTCCGTCCGGCGGAGGCAAAACCGGATTGCCCGCAGCCCCATCACGGGATTACCTTCTTCCTTTTCCAGGATTCGATGGAAATATTTCTCCCCTCCCAGGTCCAGTGTGCGGATGACCACCGGGCGAGGACTCATCCTTTCGGCCAGGGAGCGGTAGGTCGCCCGGTGATCCTCCTCGGAGGGGAGGTCCGGGGAATGGTGGAGGAAAAGAAACTCGGATCGGTAGAGACCTACCCCCTCGGCGCCGGAGCCAGTGGCCGCCTCAGCCTCTTCCGGTAGCTCCAGGTTGGCCAGGAGCGATATCACTACTCCATCGGTGGTCACCGCGGGAAGGTTGCGCTCCGCGAGCAATCGTCCTTCGAGAACCCCTGCCTGACGAGCGCTCTCCAGGCAGCTCTCGCGGAGCTCGGTCGAGGGTTCCACGTGCACCGTGCCCCGGCGCCCGTCGAGAATCAACGCTTCGCCGGTCTTGACCGCTGAGAGAATTCCCTTCAGCCCCACCACTGCCGGGACACGCAGGGCACTGGCGATAATGGCGGTGTGGGAAGTCTGTCCCCCCTCCTCAATGGCCAGCCCAATGACATGCTCGCGGTTCAGGAGGACCAGGTCCGAGGGAGAGAGAACCCGGGACACGATGATCATGTCTTCTTTGGCCTCCGAAAGATTCTGTCGGGGACCTCCCGAGAGGGCTTGTTGGATCCGGGCGTGCACATCCTCCACATCACCCCCCCGCTCCCGCACACCCGACTCCTGCGTTCCCGAAAGGACCTTGAGGTAACGCTCTACAACCTCTCGTACCGCCCACTCCGCGTTGACCCGCTCCCGCCGGATGCTCTCGGTCGTTTCGCGGACCAGGGAAGAGTCGTCAAGAATCATCACCTGCGCGTCAAAGACCCGCGCGTACCCTTCCCCCGCCTCCTGCAGGGCCTTGGTGCGCGCTTCCAGGAGCTGACGCTTGCAGAGCGCCAGGGCTCGCCGCAAGCGAGAGATTTCATGCGGCACCCTCTCGGCCTCCACGGAAACCCTAAAGATGGAGACCCGGGGGATCTCGAGGACCAGCGCGGATCCCACGGCGATTCCGGGAGAGACCCCGAGGCCTTGCAGGGTCCGCGGGGGGCGCGGGGCCCGCCTCAACAGCTTTCTCCAAATCGCGAGCGCACCAGGCCTGCCAGCGCCTCCAAGGCATCCTCCGCGTCCACCCCTTCCGCCGACAGAAGAAGACGCTCACCCAGGGACCCGGCCAGCATCAGAACCCCGAGAATGGACTTGGCGTCCACGGTGCGTCCGTCCTTGGAGAGCGTGATTCGCGACTGGAAGTGATTGGCCATCTGCACCAGACGGGCCGCCGCCCTAGCGTGAAGTCCCAGCATATTGATCAGGGTTACTTCCCGGCTGACCAACGGGCACCTAGGAAGGCTTGCTGCCGCCGCCCGGTTTCTCGAGATAGAGGGTGGCCAGCTGGATGGCCCCCTGACCCACATCCCGCAGCTTGTCCGCAGCCTCGCGGAGCGTCCCCGGCGCATCCCTGACGCTGGGGACCTTTACGAGCATGGGCAGATTGACGCCGGTGACGATCTCGACGTCGCGCTCCTTGAGGAAAGGCAGGGCCAGGTTGGTGGGGGTGCCGCCGAACATGTCGGTCAGAATCAGGACTCCTCGTCCCCGGTTGACCCTTCGGACCGCATCCTCCACCCGCCGTCGGGAAGCTTCCACGTCGTCGTTCCAGCCCACGCTCACCGTCTCCACCCCGAGCGGGCTTCCCAGAATCTGCTCCACCACCCGAGCGAGCACCTCCGCCAGATCTCCGTGTGCCACCAACAGAATGCCAAAGGGATCGGAAGCGCCTTTCGCCGTAGGTGCCATGGGGGTCACTCCTTCTCCAGGTCACGGTGGACGATCTTGATGGAGTGTCCTCTCTCGGTAAGGCGAGCGCTGATCTCATGCGCCATGGCCACCGAGCGATGACGGCCCCCGTACACCCCACTGCGATGGTGAGATAGCTCTTTCCCTCCTGCCGGTAGCGGGGAACCAGGAAGAGAAGCAGATCGGTGATCCGTTCCAGAAACTCATTGTACTCGCTCTGTTGGTGCAGAAAGTCCAGCACCGGGGGGTCCAGCCCCGTGAGGGTCTTGAGCCCCGCCACAAAGAACGGGTTCTGGACAAAACGCGTGTCGAACAGCAGGTCCGACTCCTCGGGTATTCCGTACTTGTATCCGAAGCTGATGACGCTGATGACCAGAGGTGCGCCAGCACCCCGGTCCTGAAAGTTGGCGAAGAAGTATTTTTTCAGTTCGTGCACGTTGGTCCGGCTGGTGTCCACCACCACATCGGCCAGCCCCTTCAACACCGCCAGAACCTGCCGCTCCCGGCGTATGCCCGCCTCGAGCGGCTGGTCCGTGGCCAGGGGGTGGGGCCGGCGGCTCTCGGAGAATCGGCGAATGAGCACATCGTCTGCGGCGTCCAGGAAGAGCAGCGTGGCGCGGAGCTCTCTCTGTCGAAGCCGTGCTAAAGCCTCCGGAAAGTGCTCCAAGAATGCCCCTTCGCGAACGTCCACCACCAGCGCGGCACGCTGGATCGTGTCGGTCTTGGAGCACAAGTCGGCGAAGACGGGAATGAGCTGCGCCGGCAGGTTGTCCACGCAGAAGAATCCCATGTCCTCGAAACACCGGATGGCCGTGCTCTTTCCCGATCCGGAAAGACCGCTGATGATGACGATTTCCTTGAGTCCGTGGGATCCACGGGGGCTCTCAGCAAGGCTCATCGGCTCTTCCGCTGGATGCTGTCGTCCAGGCGACGGGCCAGCTCCTTGGCTGGATGGTAGCCGCGGCGCTTGAGGAGCTGGTTTCTGGCCGCGACCTCCAGAAGCACCGACAGGTTCTTGCCGGGCGTCACGGGCATCTCGATGTAAGGGAGAGGCACGCCCAGCAAGGTGAAGGTCGGCTCGTCGAGGCCGAGTCTCTCGTAGGCCTTGCCCTCCTTCCACAGCTCCAGCCGCACGGCCATGTCGATGTCCTTTCTCTCGCGCACCGCGGCCACGCCAAACAGATCCTTGATGTTGATGATCCCGAGTCCGCGCAGCTCCATGTGGAAGCGGGTCAGGCTTGGCCCCGCCCCCGTAAGGATCCCGCCGCGGCGGATGATTTCCACCCCATCGTCGCTCACCAGGCGATGTCCCCTCACGATCAGCTCGAGCGCCGCTTCGCTCTTCCCCACCCCGCTCTCCCCCAGCAGGAGCACCCCCAGCCCGTAGACATCCAGAAGCACGCCGTGCAGGAGATCCCGTGGAGCCAGCTTCTCCTCGAGGAATCTGCCCAGGGTCCCCACCGCTTGGGAGGTCGGGACGGAGGTGGAGAAAAGCGGAACACTCCGCTCCTCGGCCAGCTGAATGAATTCCGGGGAATAAGCCAGTCCCCGAGTGAGCACAAAACAGGTCAGCCCCGCCTCGAAAAGCTCCCGAACCAGCTCCGAGCGCCGGGCATCGGGAAGATGCTCCAGGAAGGAGATTTCCGCATGCCCCAGGACCTGGAGCCTCCCGGGGTGGAGCTCTCTCAAGGGTCCCGTGAGGGCCAGTCCCGCCTTCTGAATCTGCGGCTGGGTAAGGAGTCGATCGAGCCCCGAATGTCCGGCCACCAGCGTCAGCGAGATCTCCGCCAGATCTTCCGAGAGGAGCTCCCGGATCGGCAGGGAGGGTGCGGCTGCATGAGGCTGCACCGGAGGACCCTTCCGGCGCCGGAACCACGTGCGCCTGGATGAAGAGGGAATCGGTCGGGCCTTGTCATTCTACCCCAGTGACGCGCGGAAGTGTCAAGGAAGGCAGACAGAGCCGATTCCTCTTGACAGGCCCGACTCGCCACGGTAAATTCTTTTCTGAACTCACTGAAAATCCGTGGGATAGCAGCCGATTGCAAAACGGCGACCCCACGTTGCGAAGGAGCAGGGATGGCTTCCAAGAAGTTGGTCCACGTGGTTGGGACCGGCACTATCGGCGAGCCACTGATCGGACTCCTGGCGAGCATGAAGCAGCCGTTGGGAATCGACGAAGTGACCTTTCATAAGCGAACCCCACTGGTGACGGATCGACCCAAGGTCCTGAACCTGATGAAGCGAGGGGCCCGCTTGGCCGTTGACGAAGCGGCCCGCAAAGGGTTCCGGGATATGGGCATCGAACCTGCCTACGAGCACCACGAAGCGTTGCGGCAGGCTTCGGTGGTTATCGACTGCACCCCCTCTTCGGTAGGCCTGCAAAACAAGACTCAGTTTTACGAGAAATACCGGGACAGCACCCTGGGATTCCTCGCGCAGGGGAGCGAGTTCGGCTTCGGCAAGATGTATGCTCGGGGCATCAATGAGAAGGCTCTGGTGCGGGGAGAAGATCAGTTCATCCACATCGTGTCTTGCAACACCCACAACCTTTCCGTTCTGGTGGATGCCATTGCACTTCAGGACGGCGGCGCCGAGAATCTACTCGAAGGGCGCTTCGTGTGCATTCGGCGCGCGAATGACATCAGCCAGGACGGCTCCTTCGTTCCTTCTCCCCAGGTGGGCAGCCACAAAGACGCACAGTTCGGGACCCATCATGCCAGGGACGCGTATCACCTCTTTGCCACCCTCGGGTACAAGCTGAACCTTTATTCGTCCGCCATGAAGCTGAATAGCCAGTACATGCACACCATCTGGTTCAATATCCGAGTGCGAAAGCCGACCACGGTGGAAGCCGTCAAGGCCCGTTTCGCCGCCGACGAACGTGTGGCACTCACCTACAAGAACACGGCCAATGTAGTTTTCTCTTTCGGGCGGGACTACGGACACTTCGGACGGATTCTCAACCAGACGGTGCTGGTGGTGTCCTCTCTCGCGGTGCACAACGGGACCGAGGTGGTCGGCTTTTGCTTCACGCCTCAGGACGGAAACTCCACTCTTTCCAGCGTGGCCGCCGCCTCCTGGTTCCTGTACCCCGACACCTACGAGGAGAGGATTCAGTGCCTGAATCAGTTCATCTTCAGGGAGGTCTGAGGTTGGCGGAAGAATCCCCTCCGAAAAAGGCCTGGCGAGAAAGCCCTACGAAAAGCCCGCCATCATTTACACGGAAGCGGTCACGATCCGCGCCGTGCAGTGTTCTCGCACCGACGACCTGTGCGGCCCGAGCGGTCCTGTCTATCAATAGGAGCGGTGCCGGCTAACTCAGACCCACCCAGGCGTGCGGAACCGCGATTTCCTCGAAGAGCGCGATAGCGTAGCGATCGGTCATCCCCGCGATGAAATCCAGCACCAGACGGTTGCGCCGGGCAGGACTTCCGGGAGCCGGGCCGATGGTGCTTTCCGGGTGCTCCAGCACGTGGTCCCGGATTCGCAAGAGCACGTGCTCTGCCTTCCGGAATTCCCTCACCGACGCCTCGTTTCGGTAAACTCGATCGAAAAGAAAGCTGCGAAGGCGATTTAAGGCCTGTAATACTCCGTCGCTCATCACGATTCGGTCCAGATCGGCCTCCAGAGTGTGGCGCACCACGTCCTTCACCAGGGTCGCGATGCGCGCCGAGGAGGTCCTACCTAACACCTTCAGGATGCTCCTCGGAACTTCGCCGGGGCGCAACAGCCCCGCTCGGAACGCGTCGTCCAGGTCGGCATTGGCATAGGCAAAGATATCGGCTACGCGGACCGTCTGTCCCTCGAGTGTCACGGCCCTGTGTCGGGGGTCCTCCGGCAAGATGCTTCCCTCTCCCTTGGAGTGCTTGACGATGCCGTCCCGCACTTCCAGGGTCAGGTTCAGACCTCTGCCGTCGTTCTCCAGCCGGTCCACGACCCGAAGACTTTGCTTCGGGTGGGAGAAACCACCGGGCACCATCCGGTTCAGGACCGCCTCACCGGCGTGGCCGAACGGGGGATGGCCCAGGTCGTGCGCCATGGCCACCGCCTCCGCGAGGGTTTCGTTGAGCCTCAGGGCCTTGGCGACGGTGCGGGCGATTTGGGAGACCTCCAGGGTGTGGGTGAGCCGGGTGCGATAATGATCACCGGCGGGTGCCAGGAATACCTGCGTCTTGTGCTTCAACCGCCGGAAAGCCTTGCTATGGATGATGCGGTCCCGGTCGCGCTGGAAGCAGGGGCGAATCTCGTCGGGCGGCTCGGGGCGAACGCGGCCACGGGAGGCCGAGGAAAGGCAGGCCCGCGGATGGAGGGTCTTCTCCTCGATGGCCTCCAACATCTGCCGGATCCGGAGATCGTCCATTCCGGGAGCCAACGGCGCACCTTTCAGGACTGTCCTTTGAGCTTGCGGACTTCCTCGGTCAGCTTCGGGAGGATCTCGTAGAGATCCCCCACGATGCCGTAGTCCGCCAGCTTGAAGACGGGAGCTTCCGGATCCTTGTTGATGGCCACGATGACTTTGGAACTGGACATGCCGGCCAGGTGTTGGATGGCTCCGGAGATACCACAGGCAATGTAAAGGTTGGGAGAGACCACCTTGCCGGTCTGTCCGACCTGATACTGGTGATCGATCCAGCCCGCGTCCACCGCCGCTCGTGAGGCCCCCATGGCACCTCCCAGCGCCTGCGCCAGATCCCGGATTAGGGCGAAGTTCTCGGGCCCCTTCATCGCTCTACCTCCGGAGACGACAATGGAGGCTTCGGAAACGTCCTGCTCCGCTCCGACGCTCTCTTCCACCCGCACCGCCCTCACCCGAGCGCGGGCGGGATCGAAGTTCAACTCCAGTCGCTCAATCTCCGGGCTCGTCTCCTCGGAGCTTCGTAGCGGGAAGACGTTGGGACGGAGCGTGACGAAGACCGGGCTGCCCGAGAACCGCACCGTGGCGAGGGCCTTCCCGGAGTACACCGGGCGCTTGACCACCAGCTCGCCGTTCGTCACCTCCACGTGGGTGCAGTCCGCCGCCAAGCCCGCGTCCAGCTTCGCCGCGGCGCGGGGTCCCAAATCTCTTCCCAAGGAGGTTGCCGAGAGAAGCACGGTCCCGGACTGGATTCTCCGAACCGCCTCCGCCAGCAGCGACGCGTACGCCTCGGGCTGGTACAGGCCAAGGAGATCATCGTCGGCCAACAGAATGCGGTCCGGTCCAAGGGGGAAAAGCTGGGTAACCTTTGCCTCGATCCCGGATCCGGCAAGCAACGCCACCAGGTGCGAGCCCAAGGCCGCGGCGACCCTTCTCCCCTCGGAGAGGGCCTCCAAGCTTGGGCGCTTGATCTGGCCACCCCGAGACTCGACGAAAACCAGAACGTCCTGGGCCACGATGACCACTTCCCTAGATGACTTTCGCCTCTTCCCGAAGAAGCCGCACCAGCTCCCGGGCAGCCTCTCCAGGATCCATGCCCTTGAGGATCTTGCCCGCGGTGCGCGCGGGAGGTAGCTCCAGCTTTTCCCAGCGGGTGCGTGCCCCCGCGGAACCAACCATGGAAGGATTCAAGCCGAGTTCCGCGATGGTCAGCACCTTGATCTCTTTCTTCTTCGCGGCCAGGATGCCCTTGAGGGACGCGTAGCGCGGCTCGTTGAGCCCCTTCTGGGCGGTCAGGACGACGGGTAGGCCTCCTTCCATCACCTCCTGCGCCCCCTCAACCTCCCGATGCGCCGTGAAGCGATCACCTTCCAGAGCCAGGCGGACCACGACGCCCACATGAGGAAGATCCAGCAGCTCCGCCACCCGCGGGCCCAGCTGTCCCCGGTCCGTCCCCACCGCTTGCTTGCCGAAGAGGATCAGATCGAACGCCTCCGGCTTCAGCGCCGCCGCCAGAATCCGAGAAAGGCCGAGGGCGTCCGAATTCTCGAATGCCGGGTCCTTCAGGTGGACGGCGCGATCGGCGCCCAAGGCCAGAACCGTTCTCAAGGATGTCGAGACCCGCTCATCGCCGACGGAAAAGGCCACAACCTCCCCTCCCCGTTTTTCCTTGATCCTCAGGCCTTCTTCCACGGCGATCTCATCGTAGGGACTCACCACGAAGGTGACGCCTGTCTCGTCCAGCGAGCGACCGTCGGCGGCAATTCTCACCTTGGTTTCGGTGTCGGGCACCTGCTTGATGCACACTGCAATTTTCATGAGGGATACCTCGCCGGCGCTCGGGGTGCTCCCGTCCCGTCAGGGTTCGAATTTCTTTAGAAGAAGAGAGGCGTTGGTCCCGCCGAAGCCGAAGGAATTGTTCAAGGCGTAGCGCACCGGCAGGTTCTGGAAACGGTTCGGGACGTAATCCAGATCGCAATCGGGATCGGGCACTTCATAGTTGATGGTAGGAGGCACCGCGTCCCGGGCCACCGCCAGCGCGGTGACCGCCGTCTCGAATCCGCCCGCAGCTCCCAGCAAGTGCCCGGTCATGGATTTGGTGGAGCTCACCGCAATCTTCTTCGCCCGGTTGCCAAAGACCCGGTGGATGGCTAGGGTTTCCACCTTGTCCCCCGCCGGCGTGGAGGTCCCGTGAGCATTGATGTAATCCACCGCATCCGGCCCCACTCCCGCGTCCAGGAGCGCCGCCTTCATGACGCGCACCGGGCCGTCGCCGTCGGCAGAAGGGGCTGAGACATGGAAGGCGTCGCCAGTCAACCCGTAGCCCACCACCTCGGCATACATCCGCGCTCCGCGGCCCACAGCCGACGAAAGCTCCTCCAGAATCACGATCCCCGATCCTTCTCCCATCACGAAACCGTCGCGCTCCGCGTCGAAAGGGCGGCTCGCTTTATCGGGGGCGTCGTTGCGGGTGGAGAGGGCCCGCATGGCACAAAAGCCTCCCACCGCCAGTGGAGTGATGACCGCCTCGGTGCCTCCGCAGATCATCGCGTCGGCATCGCCGCGCTTAATGATCTCGAAGGAGTCGCCGATGCTGTGACTGCCCGTGGCACAGGCGGTGCTGGCAGCCAGGTTGGGTCCCTTGGCTCCGAAGCGAATGGAGACCTGTCCGGCGGCCAGATTGACGATCAGGCCCACAATGAAGAAGGGGGAAATGCGATCGGGACCCGTCTCCAGCAGCGAGGCGTGCTGCCGCTCGATCGAGGGAAGCCCCCCAATCCCCGAGCCGATGTAGACGCCCACTCGTTCGGCATTGGCCGCGGAGACGACCAGTCCCGAGTCCTCCACCGCCAGTGCGCTTGCCGCCAGCGCGAAGTGGATGAACCGGTCCATTTTTTTTACGTCTTTCTTGGGAATGAAATCTTCGGGGTGGAAATCCTTCACTTCCCCCGCAATGCGCGAAGGGTAGCGTGCGGCATCGAAACGCGTGATGGGGCCGACGCCACTCCGCCCGGCCAGAAGGGCCGACCAGTTGGCCTCGGTCCCAACCCCGAGGGGGGAAACCATCCCGATCCCCGTGACCACGACTCTCCGCTGCAACGATTCACCTCCGCCCGTCCACCGCTCGGCTCCTCAGGCGTGGCTCTCGATGTACTTGATGGCCTCTCCCACCGTAGTGATCTTCTCGGCATCTTCATCGCTGATCTCGATCTTAAAGGCCTCCTCCAGCGCCATGACCAACTCCACCGTGTCCAAGGAATCGGCGCCCAGATCGTTCACGAACGAAGCTTCCGGCGTGACTTCCTCCGCGTCAACTCCCAGCTGCTCCATGATGATGCTCTTGACCTTCTCCTCAACGGACATTCCCTTCTCCTCCTTTGTCGCTGCGCTGTGGGCGTGCGGCGCTCTTGGGAGCGCGTATTATACCCATTTCGCGCCGGCGGGATCGACACGGTGAGACACAGGCGAGGCGATCATTCCATGTGCAGCCCGCCGCTGATGTTGAGCACCGTGCCGGTGAGGTAGCCCGCCCCCTCGCTCAGCAGGAAGCGAACTCCCTCCGCCACGTCCCGGGCAGTTCCCAGCCGTCCCAACGGCACTTGAGTCAGCAGGGCGTCCCGGGCGGCGCCGGACAATCCTTGAGTCATGGAGGTCTCGATAAACCCGGGAGCGACGGCGTTGACCGTGATGTTCCGGCGGGCCACTTCCCGGGCCAGGGAAAGCGTGAAGCCGATGAGGCCCGCTTTGCTGGCGCAGTAGTTTGTCTGTCCGGGATTACCCATGAGACCCACCACCGAGCTGAGGTTAACGATGCGACCGCTCCTGGCTCTGATCATGGACGGAACGACGGCCCGGGCAACGATGAAGGCCGCCGTCAAGTTCACCGTCAGGACCCGTTCCCAGTCCTCCCGCTTCATTCGGATCAGAAGACCATCCCGAGTGATCCCGGCGTTGTTCACCAGGTAATCCACCCGCCCCAGGCGCCCGATTCCCTCATGGATTCCCTTCTCCAGGCTCTCCGGATCCCCTAGATCCAGCGGAAGGGATTCCGCCCTCACCCCGAGCTCCACGCACTCCAGGCGGGTTTTCTCCAGATCCTCCGACGCCCTCGCCACGAGCACGAGGTCCGAACCCTCTTCCGCCATGACCCGCGCGATCTCCCGTCCGATTCCCCGGGACGCCCCGGTGATGAGCGTGATCTTTCCTCGCTGGCTCATGGACCCTCCTGCTCCAGCAGGCGGAGCGTCCTCTCCAGCGATGGGGGATCCTCGACATTGTAGATCCTGGCCTCAGGAAGGATTCGCCGCAGGAGGCCCGACAATACACGCCCCGGGCCGACTTCCACGAAGCGCACCGCGCCGAGGCGCGCCATTTCCCGCATGGAGGCCTCCCACCTCACGGGGCCCGTAACCTGCCGGACGAGGTTTTCCCTGGCCGCAGCACCCGCGGTGACCGCGCGGGCGTCCACATTGGCGATGAGTGGACAGTCCAGGTCCCGGAATTCAGCGGCCGCAAGATCCCCCCGGAGGAGCTCCCTCGCCGATGCCATGAGCTCGCAATGGAAGGGAGCACTCACAGGCAAAACAATGGCCCGCCGCGCTCCGCGACCGAGCGCGGCCTTGACGGCGCGCTCCACCGCCGGGGAGGTGCCGGCGATGACCGTCTGCTCGGGTGAATTGAAGTTTGCGGCGGAGAGGATCTCTCCCTTCGCTTCGTCGCGGCACAGTCTTTCCACGGCTTCGGGTGGGAGTCCGAGCACCGCCGCCATGGCTCCTTCACCCACCGGGACGACCTCCTGCATATATCGGCCGCGGCGATGCACCAAACCCACCGCGTCGGCCAACCTCAGGGAACCCGCGCTTACCAGGGCGGAATACTCTCCGAGGCTGTGGCCTGCGACCCATGTAGGACGCAGGTCCTTGACTCCAAGAACCCGATCGCAAGCGATGCTCGTGGCGAGGATCGCGGGCTGGGTCAGCTCGGTGAGGCGAAGTTTCTCCTCGGGACCTTCGAAACAGATGGCGGACAGGGGAAAACCCAGACACTCGTCGGCTTCGCGGAAGACATCCCGCGCTTGCGAGAAGGCTTCGGCCATGAGACGTCCCATGCCCACCGATTGCGACCCTTGGCCGGGGAAGAGGAAGGCGACGGAGGGGGCGCTCATCCAAGGGCTCCCAGATTCGGGAAGGTTACCAGCGCAGAAGCGCCGCCCCCCAAGTCAGCCCCGCGCCGAACGCGGCGAAAAGCAGGATATCGTCGCGAAGGACCCGGCCGGCGCGGACCGCCTCGTCAAGGGCGATGGGGATGGACGCGGAGGAGGTGTTTCCCACTCGATCGATATTCATGTAGACCTGGTCCTGCCGGAGTCCCAGGCGAGTGCCCACCGCCTCGATGATCCGACGGTTGGCCTGGTGGGGGATGTAGAGATCGATGTCGGACGCACTGAGGCCGCTGGCTGTGATCACCTCGCGGCTAACCTCCTCAATGCACCGCACGGCGATTTTGAAAGTCTCATTCCCTTTCATGCGAATGAAGTGCTGCCCTTCCCGAACGGTTTTCTCCGAAGTAGGGAGCATGGTGCCGCCGGCGGGGATGTGGATGAAGTCGGCCATGGAGCCATCCGCCCGCAGACTGGTGGCAAGAATGCCCGCGACACCTTCCCTGGCCGAGAGCACCGTGGCGCCCGCTCCGTCGGCGAATATGATACAGGTCGTGCGATCGTGCCAGTCCACGTACTTGCTGAGCAGCTCTCCCCCGATGACCAGAGCATGCCGATAGGTGCCGCTGGCGAGGAACCGGTCTGCCACCGCCAGGGCATAGATATATCCCGAGCATCCCGCCGCCAGATCGAAGGCCGCAGCCCCTCGGGCTCCGAGATTATGTTGGATGGTGCAAGCGGTGGAAGGAATCGGGCGGTCCGGCGTCACCGTGGCGCACAGGATTAGATCCAGATCCTCAACGCTTACCCCAGACATTTCTAGGGCCTTACGCCCGGCCTCGGTGGCGTACTGAGAGAGGTACTCCCCTTCCTCTGCGATCCGTCGCTCCTTGATGCCCGTG
>QHVQ01000218.1:0-1284 GCA_003222305.1 Acidobacteriota bacterium
CCCCGCGACTTGGACATCGCCGAGCCATCTTTCAGGACCATCCCTTGGTTCAGCAGACGGACCACCGGCTCGTCGATCGCCACCAGACCCATGTCCCGCATGACCTTGGTGAAGAAGCGGCAGTAGATGAGGTGCAGGATGGCATGGGTGATGCCCCCGATGTACTGGTCGATCGGAAACCAGAGTCTGGCCGCCGAGGGATCGAAAGGGGCCCGATCGTTCCGCGGGTCCGTGTAGCGGTAGAAGTACCAGGACGAGTCGACAAAGGTGTCCATCGTGTCGGTCTCGCGGCGCGCCGACTGGCGGCACCGGGGGCACGGAACTCGCTGGAAAGACTCCGAAGTCGCCAGAGGCGAGCCACCTTCCCCGCTGAATCGGACATCGTCGGGAAGCAGGACCGGAAGGTCCTCTTCGGGAACGGGAACGACGCCGCACTCTGGGCAATGAATCACCGGGATGGGAGTTCCCCAGTAGCGTTGCCTGGAGATGCCCCAGTCGCGAATCCGGAACTGGACCATGCGACGGGCGAACCCTTTCTCCTCGCCCAGCCTGGTCAACGATTCCAAGGCTTCGGCGCTGGTCATTCCGCTGTAAGCACTCGAGTTTACAAGCACGCCCGGCTCCGTGTAGGCCCCGTCATCGGGGACCGGCACGGAAGGATCCGCGGGTCGGACCACGGGGCGGATCGGAAGGTTGTAGAGCTTCGCGAAGTCATGGTCCCGCGCGTCGTTCCCGGGAACGGCCATGATGGCCCCGGTGCCGTACTCCATCAGGACGAAGTTTCCAACCCAGATGGGAATCCGCTCGCCCGTGTAGGGATTCTGCGCGTAGCTCCCCGTGAACAGGCCTTCCTTCCTCTCCCCCAGGAGGGCCTCCGGGTGGGCCATGTCCCTCTGCAGCATCCGGGTCACGAACTCGGAGACCGCCCGCTCCTGAGAGGTGTGCGCGGCGAGCCGTCCCACCGAAGGGTGTTCGGGCGCCAGCACGCAAAATGTGGCGCCGAAAATAGTGTCCAGGCGTGTCGTGAAGATTTCCAGCGGCTCCACCTCGGGAACCGCCAGAATCGGGAATTTCACCAGCGCTCCCTCGCTTCTACCGATCCAGTTCTTCTGCATCTGCCGTACCCTGTCGGACCACCCGGTAAGCTTCGGAAGATACGCGTCCAGCTCTTCGGCATAGGCGGTGATCTTTAGAAACCACTGCTCCAGCGATTTGCGCACCACGGGGGTGGAGCAACGCCAGCAGACGCCGCCCTCCACCTGTTCATTGGCCAGCACGGTCTGA
>QHVQ01000218.1:1332-3419 GCA_003222305.1 Acidobacteriota bacterium
CCGGGCGGTGCGCCGCAATCTCCCGGTCCCAATCGTAGGCATAGCCCAACCGTTTGAGCTGCTCTTTCATCTGGGTGATATTGTTTTCCGTCCAGACGCGCGGGTGAATCTTGCGCTGAATGGCGGCGTTTTCGGCGGGCAAGCCGAAGGAATCCCATCCCATGGGGTGCAGAACCTTGAAGCCTCGGGCGGTTTTGAAGCGCGCCACGGCATCGCCGATGGTGTAGTTCCTCACGTGGCCCATGTGGAGGCGACCCGATGGGTAAGGAAGCATTTCAAGGCAGTAGAACTCGGGTCTCGCTGGTTCGGGCTGGTTGTCCACTGCGAAGGCTCTTTCCTCCTCCCAGATAAGCTGCCACTTTGCTTCGATGCTTCGGAAGTCGAATTCGCCCACGAAATCTCCAGGCGGATCGTTGCAACTCGTTGATAGGACGGCAAAAGTTAGCACCCTTGAGAGGGGCTGTCAACGCGGCTTCCGGGCTTCGGCCCAGGCGATGGCGTACCAGATCGAGGCGTCGGGCCGTCGCCCCCAGGTGCGCAGTTCCCGCAGAGCCTTATGGAGGTCCGTGGCATGGATCAGCTCTCGCGATAAGAGAGCTTCGCGGGCGCCGCGCAGCACCCCGAGCAGATTTTCCAGGTAGGCGCGGAAATTCGGATGGCCCGAGCAGCTTCCGAAGAAGATCCAGGTGTTGCGCCGAGGCAGGGCTCCGGCCCCGAGCAGAATTCTCGTCAGCTTGCGCCCGACGAGAGGATCGTTGCCGAGCAGCCTGAAAACTCGCATGTAGGCCCGCCACAGGCGCCAAAACCCCTCGGGCTCCGGGTCGAGCCTCAACAGATCATGATCGTCGTCTTCCAAGATGATGCGGCCACCCGGGCGCACGGCGCGCACCATCTGCTCCGCCGCGCGCGGCGGGTCCAGGAGATGCTCCAAGAGAAAGCGCGCGTGAACTACGTCGAACGAACCCCACTCTTCTTCCTCGAAGGGCAAGTGCAACGCGTCTCCCTGGCGGAACTCCAGGCTTGCCGCTCGGGAGAAGCTTTGGGTGCTCCGGGCCCGTAGAAGCTGTCGACGGCTTTGCTCGATCCCAAGTACCCGCCCCCGGCGCCCCACTTGGCGCGCCATCTCCCGGGCAAAGTGACCGAGACCGCTTCCCACCTCCAGGACCTTCTCCCCTTTTCGGAGTCCCAGTTCACGGAGCGATCCTTGGTTGACGAGACGATTCAAGAGCGCCAGGCGGCGCTGCTCGACTCCCGAAGTGCCATGCAGATAGGAAGAGACGCGACCCATGGGGGGAGTATACGAAAAGGGGGAAAGAAGATCTCGACCGCCGGTGTTGAAGCGCTACTCCCCGGCCACCCGTCCTCGGGAAGCGTTGGGGCGAAGGGAGGCGAGGGTGTCGCGGATTCCCGCGGCCAGGAGCTGAATGCGGTTGGGGACCTCGGCGAAGCGGTGATCGATGATGCCTTTGCCTTTGCCCAATTCTTCGGAGAATGCCTCGAAGAAGGTGCCTTCCCGCAGGGCGCGGTTGAACTTCTCCGGGTGATACATCTGGATGTCCGACACCATGATGCGTGCCAGTCGCCGGATCTCGCCCTCGCTTCCGTTCCCCTCGGGCTCGAAGTGGCCGGCGTCGAGGCGGCGGGCGCCGACGGACTCATTTGAATCGGCACGGGGCTCCCGGGACTCCAGCGCCGGATCTTTTGGGACAATTCGTCCTGGCTGATGCTGGTGGAGATGAAATCGTCGGCTCCGTACAATCCGACGGACAGCCCCCCGGGGCTCCGATGAGAATCACCGGTGTGTCTCGGAGCGCCGGGTTGTTCTTGATTCGCTCGCTGACATTGATGCCCAGCATGCGGCGAAGGTAGACATTGAGCAGGATCAAGTCGAAGCGGTGACTGACCGCCAGGAGCAGGGCCTCGTCGCCGTTGTCGGTGACTCCCACTTCGAATCCTGCTGCCTTGAGGACGCTTGCCACGAAATCTCGGAACTCTCTCGGCTCGTCGGCAAGCAGCGCACTGCGGGGGCCACTGGAGATGGCGGGAGACGGCGAGCCGGGGCGAGGCGCTGGAGAGAGGGTGGCCAT
>QHVQ01000108.1 GCA_003222305.1 Acidobacteriota bacterium
CGGGCAGCACCTGAAGGCCATCCTCTCGGACAAGATCATCGGCGACGGATACCGGAACGAGGCCGGCTTCATCCGCCGGACCGGCATTCACAGCGATCTCGGGCGGCTCGCCTACGACTTTCGTCCCGAGGACCAGACGCGGCTCGTCGCCCTCCAACCCTACGCCATAGGCAACTACCAGCGGACGAGCGAGGGCTTCATCGACGAGAGCTACTTCGGAGAGGGGCTCGACGCCGTGTTTCCCGACGGCCTTTCGGCAAGCTTCCTCACGGTGATCGAGCGGGAGTATTTCGGCGGGGCCAGGCTCGTCTATCGCTTCTACCAAGCCGGTGTCGAAGTCGAGCGATTCAAGCGGATTCTGTTCTCGACTTATGTCCAGGTCGGCGGTGCGGTGAACTACGATCCGGCGCGACCGGTGGTCGGCGACCAGCTTCAGATCTCGGCCGACGTGACGGTGAAGCCGAACGACCGCCTCTCCTCCGAGTTCCTCTATCTGAAGGCCCGTCTGATCGATTCAGGGACCGGTGAGCGGTTCTACGACCAGGACATCTACCGCAACCGCACCGTTTTCCAGTTCACGAGAAACACCGCGGCGCGCTCGATCCTGGAGTACGACTCGTACCTGCGCCGCCTTTCCGCGAGCCTGCTCTATAGTTATACCCCGCATCCGAACACCGCAGTGTATGTCGGGTATGGGGAGGTCGGGTCCAACGACTATGACCCCTTCACCGGCAATCCCACACCCGGTTATTTTCCCCTGCAGCGCACGGCCTTCGTGAAACTCTCCTACAATTACCGGCTGGGAACGCCCCTCCACCATCGCCAGGAAGCTCGCGCCGAGCGGATCGGCCTACCACCCGGCGGCTCCGAGGCCCCGGCCTCCCGGAAGATTCCCTGGAAACCCGACTCGGCGGCCGCGGGTCGCTTCTATTGGCAGTTCCCTCCCGCCGGCACGCGCGGCTTGGTCGCCGAGGGCGCGCCGTAGGTGCTGCTCTGTCCATGGTGGTAAGCCACGAGGTAGAAGAACACTTCGCCCGCCTCCGGCGTGTCGGAATCGCTGCGGCTCGTCTGCTGGGTCGCAGCCTCCAGGCAATCCACCGTGCCGAGGTCGATGAAGCTCTGCTCCTCGACCAGGTCGGCCAGCTTGCCACGGACGACGCTGTAGTAGTCCGTCCCGGGGACGCTGTTCCAGCTCCACAGCGCCGCGCTGCTCGACAGGCTCACCGACAGGCTGACCGGATCCACCACCCCGTCCTGATCGTGCGGCGCCAAGGCCGCGGCGCTCGCGCTCGCCGTGTTGCCGGAGGTATCGGTGGCCGTGTAGGTGGCAGCGTAGACACGCCCCTGGCCGGTTCCCGCCCGCTCCCCTCTCAGGTCGAACGATAGATCCAGCGTGCCGACGAGACCGTTCTGGATGTCGTCGACGGTATTGCCGTCGCCGTTGCCCGACGCGTTGTCGGGCTCGCTGCTGGTGAGACCCGACAGGATCGCCGTGGCGCCACAATTATCGCTGACCGTTAGGCTCGCCGTCACGGGCACCAGTTGATGGTTGGGCGGCCACAGGAGATCCGGGGTGAGACTCGCCGTCAGGATCGGCGCTTCCATGTCCTTGACCCTTACCAGGAAACCGCAGCTGGCCAGGTGACCGCTGGTGTCCGTCGCCGTGCCGTTGACCGGGGTCGTTCCCACCGGGAAGGTGGATCCGGCCGGAGGCAGGCTGTCGACGGCAACCTCCGGGCAATTGTCCGTCGCCGTCACCGCCGGATAGTTAACGACCGCCGAACAGGCCCCCGGATCGCTCGGTACGGTGACATCGGCCGGACAGGTGATGACGGGGGTCTCGATATCGTTCACCGTTACCCTGAAGCTGCAGCTCGCGGTCCTTCCCGCCACGTCGGTGGCCGTGGCGTGGACGGTGGTGCTGCCTTTCGGAAAGGTCGACCCGGAGGGCACATCGGTACCAACCAGGACCGCACAGTTGTCCGTGGCGGCCGGCGCCGGGTAGAAGACCACGGCCGAGCACTGTCCGGGGTCGGTGGAGGCCACGATATCCGAGGGGCAGAGGATGGATGGATCCGCGACGTCGTTGACCGTCACGTGGAAGGTGCAGAGGCCCGCCGTTCCGCCGCCCGAGGTTGAAGTCGCGGTCGAGGTAACGAGGGTGGTTCCGGCGCCAAAGAAGTCCCCGGAGGGCGGAGACGAAGCCACCGTGCCGCAGCTTCCCGTCACGGTCGGCGCGGCGAAGCTGACGAGCTTGCCGCACTCTCCGGGCTCATTGTCCGTGACGACGTCCGACGGGCACCCCAGCGTGCACTCCTGAGTGCAGCAGCCGAGTCCGGACACCACCACGTCGTCGATTCTCCATCCGGATCCGGAGGGATTGCCGGATGCGTCGAAGCCGGCTCGCCACCGCAGTTGGATGTTTGCGCCCAGGGCCGCTGCGGGCAGATTGACCTTGGTGGAGACGAATCCGTTGGATCCGAAGATGCTGCTCCCCGTCCAGGCCTGGCGACCCGCCAGCGAACCGCCCGCCTCGAAGCTGATGGTCCCGCTGTACCCGCCCGTGACAAAGCTACCGCCCGCCCCGACGATGTCCGTGAACGGGCCGCCGTTGATGCTGATCTCCAGCACTCCACCGTCGAACCCGTCTTCCAGGCTCCAGTTGTTGTTGAAGGTCAGCTGGGCGCTGGCCGCCGATGGCACGGCGAATAGCGGCGAGTCCAGTCGATTGTCGGCCATGGAGGTGGAGCCCGCGGTGATGGCGCCGTTGGGGGGCGAGACGCGGTTGGTCGCAGCCGACGAGGTGGCCCACAGCGCCGGACTCGTACCCAGCGGTCGGGTGGCCACCCATCCCGCAGGCAGGGCCGGCGCCACGACGCCGTCGAAGTTCTGACTGAACACCGTGGTCGAGCCGCCCAGGCTCAGGGTAAACGTCCGATTCCCGAGACTGGTAGGTCCATCCTGCAACGCCAGGGTCGCCGTGATACTTCCCCCGCAGGTGCCACCGGGGACGAAGGTGAAAGTCCTGCCCACCGCGGGTCCGCCGGGGGAAATCACCCCATAGGTCTGCGCCCCCGTGGGAGCATTCACGCCTCCCCCCGGCAGAAGGGTGGCGACGAGGGCCACCGTGGGGTCAGTTCCGGTGTTTTGCAGCGGGAAGCTGACCCTCACGGTCTCGTCGGGGTCGACGCCACCGTTCGCCGGGCCGCAGCTCTCCTGGGTCACCGCGGCCGGCGGAGAGGCGACGACGATCGGACCGCAGCAGGTGGAGGTGACCAGCGAAACGTCGTCAATCCTCCATCCGCCTCCGGTGGTCGACGTAGCATTGTTGAACGCCGCCCGCCACCGCAGCTTGATATCGTGGCCGAGGGCACTGCCCGGCAAATTGACCCTGGTGGTGATGAATCCGTTCGATCCTGCGATGTTGGCGCCAGTCCAGGCCGCCCGCCCGCCGATGGGACTGCCGCTGGTAAAACTGATGGTTCCGTTGTACCCGCCGGAGACGAAATTCCCGCCGGCAACCAGGATGTCGGTGAATGCCCCGCCATTGATGCTGATCTCCAGGACGCCGCCGTCGGCATTGGCCTGCAGGCTGAAGTTGTTCTTGAAGGTCAGTTGCGCGCTCACCGGCGGCACCGCGAGGGTGGGAGAATCCAGCCGCCTCTCCGAGACGGATCCGGAGCTCCCGGTGAAAGCTCCATTGGGCGCCGAGACGAAATAGCCCGTGATGTTGGTGGTGGCCCAGGCGGGCGGCGGCGCCGCTCCGGTGGAGCTGTCGGTCCATCCCGCGGGCAGGGCCGGCACGACCTGGCCGTCGAAGTTCTCGCGGAAAAATTCCCCGAGCGTCAAGACAAAGCTCGCCGTCCCGAGATCGGTGCCGCCGTCCGCCAGGCTGAGGGTGACGGTCATCGTGCCTCCGCAGATCAAATTCGGATCGACGGTGAAGCTGAACGTCCGGCTCACGGAGGGTCCCCCGGCCGCCAGCGCGCCATACGACTGGGGACCGCTCGGCGCCTTCACGCCTCCCCCGGGAAGCAGCGTGGCAACCAGATCGAGGGTGTCGGCCGCACCGGAATTCTTGAGCGGCAAAGCGACCGAGACCGTCTCTCCGGGATCCAGACCGCCCGTGGCGGGACTGCAGCCTTCCGTGGTGGGGGTCACGGCTCCGGCGGAGCCGAGGACGGGAATCGGAACCAGGCAAAGGTCGGCGATGGTGGTTCCGCCGTTGCCCACGAGGAACCCTGCCGCATTCGCCGACAGGTAACCGGTCCGGGATGCGGTGACGCCGTAAGTGCCCGGCACGGTGGCCATGGCATAGCGCCCGACCGCTTCCGTGGACCGCACATAGCCGCCCGTGGCCAGCACCTGGGCGCCGGAAATCGGGGCGCCGTTGGCGCAATTGGTGATGGTCCCCTGGAGGGTTCCCTTGTCCGCGGCAGTGCACTCCGCAAACTTGAAGCTGCCGATCCGGGTCAGCCAGTTCACGGTAGAGATCGAGTTGTAATATTCCTGCGTATACCAAAAAGTGCAGTCGTCTGCGGGATCCACGGAAAGATCGCTGTAATCGCCCCACCGGCCCGAGGTGCTGTCCTGCCGGCCGGAGCCGGTGATGAGAGTCGCCTCACCCTGGAAGAGGCCATTGGGGGGATCACTGGCGAGACGTCCCACATAGCGAATCGACGGAGAGACCGTCGAGCTGGACAGGCTGTACCCGATGGCAAGGTTGCCCTGGTTGTCCTGCGCGGCGCTTCCCATCCAGCGGTTTTGGGTGTCGGGAGCATAGGTGGCCACGTTGTTCAGAACGAAAGCCCCTCCCGGGAGATTGCGCCGCAGCTCGTAATACCGCACCGCGGCCTGGTGACCCGCCGGGGTATTCGGATCGGGACCCACGTTCACCGTTTGGGTGACGACCAGCGACTCCTGGCTTCCGAAATTCCGATAGGCCAGACGGTGCATGAAGCGATCCTGAATGGCATCCAAGAACTGGCTGGAGGATGCTGCGGGCTGCTCGATGGCATTCCTGCCGGGAGCCCGAGGGTCAAAGGACGGGACCGGGATGCGGCTTTCAGGTCTCTGGGTGAAGGTAGAAGCGGCGGGATGGGCAAAATCCGCGTGGAATTGGAAGAGTTGCAGCGCATCGGCCGGGTCCCCGTATTCATCGGCCCGCCAGTTCATGAAATAGGCCGGGCTGCCCAAGGGAGGCGGATTCAACCCATCCAGGTCCGAGGCGAGCATCCCGCCCACGTCAGGGTCCATGGAGAACAAATCGAAATAGATGTAGGCCGCCGCAGGATCCCCGGCCAGCATCTTGATCCGGTTGAAGGCAAAGACTCCCTGACCCAGCCACAACGTTCCCGCCTGGTTGAACTGGTGGTCGGTCATGTAGTACGCGTCGGGCCACACGCCGAAGTGGGGATAGTCGTTGAACTTGTTGTTGGGCATCATGAAATCGTACAGGTAGTAGGCCCCGGTGGGATCGCTGGTCTGGGAGATGGCGATGAGCTGATGGTTGTTGGGGTTGGCCACGGTAATGCTGCAAAATTGACTCAACAGCCAGCGATCCGCCAGGGGGTCGTAGAGAACGATGGGATCTCCATCATTCACATTGCTGCAGCGATTGCTGGATCCCAAGGGCGCAAACAGACTGGCGAGGCTGCGGGCGGGGACGAGAGGATTACCGGCCTTGTCCCAGATGCGGAATCGGATGTTGGTCATCTGGACGTAATGGTTGGGACCGACATCACCCACGGTGTCCGGCGGAAGCACCGTGCTCCCATTGTCCGCCGTGCTCAGCCCCGCAAAGCTCACCAGCGGGCCCGGCATGGTGCGGGCCGGAATGCTCAGCCCCGAAAAGAGCCCGGACTCCCCGTTCCCTGGGAAGATGGCGGGATCCAACGATCCCTCGCCCGCATCCGCCGCCGGCCCCCGGAACTCCAGCCGGAGCTCCATCTCCTCCTCCGGCGCGTCGGGATCAGGAGGCGGCAATTCCTCCTCCGGCGGAAGGTCCGAAATCGGGGGTGAGACGGCGAATCCTACCGCTTCGCCGACGATCGGCGTCAGGGTTGGGGGAACCTCCTCGGCCGAAGGGATGGGACGCTGCACCGACATGTACAGGAGAAGAACCAAGAAGACGGCAACCAACAGGGCGAACGATCGCGAACGAACCGGCATGTTACCCCCCCCAATGACACGATTCCGGTGAACTCGATGGTAATTCGCCTCGGAGCTTGCCGTCTTCCCTCTCCTGAACCTGGCGATTCACCTAACGACACTTCCTGAGCCGCGGGGCTTGCCCCAAGACCAGAGTGAAGGTGCCGACTTCCTCCTGCGTGTCTTCCAATCGCAGGGTCAGCTCCATTTGCTTGCCTTCTACGCGGCCCGTACAGCGCAGCGGGCGCGGCTCGGGTTCCTCCCCCTCGCGCTGGGGCCCGGGACGCTCCTGGAAGTAGGAGCCGACGACTTGAAAGGACCCATCCTTCTCCAGCTCGATGGCCCCTTCGGTAAGGCCTCGGGCGCAAGCGAGCTCGATCTTCGCGCCGCCTTCCCGCACTTCCATAAGAACGTCCCTTCCGCCCCAAGAGCCGTCCGGCACTCGCTGCGAATGGCCGGTTTTCTCTCTCGATCCGGCCGGCGCTGCGACTCCCTGGGTGGAGGCAGCCTTCCAGACATGCGGGGCCTCGCCCTGGCCGCACGTCTTGGCCGGGATCCGGAAGAGCGCCACGGCGCCCATGGCGCTCAGGAACGGTCAGGATCTGTTGACTTAGGTGTGACGAGAGCAGCCAAACCAGCCCGCAGGCTGGCACACTCCGACCCTTCGCGGGTCCCCGGCCGGCAAAACGGCAAAGCTGGGAACCGCAGTCGACGGGAGATCCCCTGTGTCCCGAATGCCATCTATATACCACACTTTCGGAGTCGGTCCTCAGCGCCCGGCCGGATTTCCCCAAGAGAGACCCCTGAGGCGCCCGCCCTCACGACGGGGTCTCCCCCGGCTCATCGGGGCTTCATCCCCGTTGTAGAACGGTCCGGCCCGGGACCCGTTCCGGCCGAATGGGACCGCAGATAGCCCAGCACCGCCTCGGCCTCGCTTGTTCCAATGATGGCGCTGGCCGCCGGGCGCAGGTGGTAGTCGAAGCTGTTGTAAAGCCGCTCCGGTCCTTGGTACGCCCGCAAGGGAGCCAGATTGTCCACGAACAGCCAGCCGTG
>QHVQ01000109.1:0-7021 GCA_003222305.1 Acidobacteriota bacterium
ACCCTGGTGGCGCTCTCCGCCGATCATGGCGTCCCGAACATCCCGGAGCAGGATCGGGAGCGCGGACGACAGGCGCGCCGGCTCAAAGCGGAGGAGATTCAGTCGGCCCTCGATGAGGCGGATCGGGTGGCCGCCGCGCGGCCAGGCACGCCCGACGAGATCGCCACCCGAGTGGCCGATGTCCTGATCCGCCATGACTTCGTGGCCGATGTGATGACCCCGGCCCTGCTCCTGGCGCCGGGAGATACCTGCGATCCGTTCACGGCCCTCTATCGGAATTCCTATCGTCCGGATCGCGTGCCGCGCTTCCCTCTCTTCTCTCTGAAGCATGAGGGCCAGGGAGCGGGGCGCTACGGTGTCGCGGTCCGGCTGACCGCGGGGACCATGGTCGATCTCGACCCCGCGGTCCACGGCTCCCCCTACGATGTCGACCGCCGCGTGCCCCTCTTGTTCATGGGGGCGGTCATTCCCCCGGGCCTTTCGGACGTTCGGGCCCGCACCGTCGACGTGGCCCCCACCTTGGCGTGTCTTGCCGGCATTCCCGTTCCGGCGGGCCTGGATGGCCGGTGCCTGATCGACGCATCGAAGCGCTGACCAGGCGATGCCTCCCGAGCGGGCACTTGACTCCGGGCCCGCCGGGGCGATAGAAGGGGTCGATCCCTACCCCCCCAGGAGGAGCGCGGCCCATGACCGATCCCCAAGGCCTCGACCCGACCCTCCGGACCCCGTCGCAGCGGCGTCTCAGCGCCCAATACGCCACCGCCCTGGCGCTTGCCGAATCGGCTTCTCTCGCCGAAGCGGCCCCCCGAATCCTGCAGGCCATCTCCGAAGCCTTGGATTGGGAGCACGCCGCTCTCTGGAAGGTGGACCGCGCCGGCGGCGTCCTGCGCTGCGTGGACACCTGGCACTCTCCCTCGGTCGCCTTTGAGGAGTTCGACGCGCTCAGCCGGAAGACCGACTTTCCGCGGGGGATTGGACTGCCGGGACGGGTTTGGGCCAGTGGTCGGCCTGCCTGGATCCCCGACGTGGTGCAGGACTCCAATTTCCCCCGCGCCCTGGCGGCGGACCGGGAGGGGCTGCACGCCGCCTTCGGCTTTCCGATCGTGCTGCACGGTGAGGTCCTGGGCGTCATGGAATTCTTCAGCCGTGAAATCCGGGAGCCTGACGAAGACCTCCTGAAGATGCTGACCACCGAGGGGAGCCAAATCGGCCAGTTCATCGAGCGCCGGCGCGCGGAAGAGGCACTGCGCCGCTACGCGGAGGAGCTGGAGACGGCCCGGCAGACGGAAGAGGAACATGCCGCGCGCCTGGCCCAGCTGGTGAAGGAGCTGGAGGGAGCCAAACGCCGGGCGGAGGAGGCCACCCGCGCCAAGAGCGACTTCCTGGCCAACATGAGCCACGAGATCCGCACGCCCATGAACGCCATCATGGGGATGACGGAGCTGGCGCTGGACACCAAGCTCACGCGCGAGCAGCGCGAATACTTGACCACCGTCCAGGACTCGGCGGAATCCCTCCTGGCCCTCATCAACGACATCCTGGACTTCTCGAAGATCGAGGCCCGCAAGCTGGAGATGGAAGAGTCTCCCTTCGATCTCCGGGACACCCTGGCCGACGCCCTGAAGACGCTGGCCCTCCGGGCGCAGCAGCGGGGGCTGGAGCTGGCCTGTCACGTGCGTCCCGATGTCCCCGACGCGCTGGTGGGTGATCCCGGGCGCTTGCGCCAGATCCTCCTCAACCTGGTGGGGAATGCCATCAAGTTTACCGAGCGCGGCGAGGTGGTGGTCCACTGCGAGCTGGATTCGCTGGGGGACCGGGAGGTTGTTCTCCGGCTCGCGGTGCGCGACACCGGCATCGGCATCCCCCCGGAACAGCAGGCCAGGGTGTTCGAGGCTTTCGCCCAGGGCGACAGCTCCACCACCCGCCGGTACGGCGGCACGGGGCTCGGCCTGGCCATCGCCTGCGAGCTGGTCGGACTCATGGGCGGGAAACTCGGGGTGGAGAGCACGCCGGGAGTCGGCAGCACCTTTCACTTTACCGCGCGCTTCGCCCCGGCCGGAGCCGCGCGACGGAAGAGAGTGCGGCGGGCCACCTCCGATTTTCGCGGCCTGCGGGTTCTGGTCGTGGACGACAACGCCACGAATCGTCGGATCCTGGAGGAGACGCTCTCCGGCTGGCGGCTGAAGCCAACCGTCACGGAAGGGGGCCGCGAGGCGCTGGAAATCCTGCAGCGCGCCCACGAACGGAACCGGCCCTTCTCCCTTGCCCTCTTGGACGGCCGGATGCCCGAGATGGACGGTTTCACGCTCGCCGGGCGAATCAAGGGCGATCCCCGCTGGTCGGGGACTTCGGTGCTGATGCTCACCTCGGCCGGCAGACCGGAAGAAGTGGCCCGCTGCAGGGAGCTGGGGGTGGCGGGGTACCTGACCAAGCCGATCAAGCAGTCGGACCTGTGGGACGCCATCGTGACGGTGCTCGACCCTTCCGCCAGGCCGGAGGAAGGGGCAGCCCGCACGGATACGGCGGTGACGCGGCCAGGGCCTGGGAGGCTCAAGATCCTGGTCGCGGAGGACAATCCGGTGAACCAGGAGCTGGCCCGGAGAATCCTGGAGAAGCGCGGGCACATCGTGGCGGTGGCTGCGGATGGGTTGGAGGCGATTGAGGCCGTGGAGACTGCGCAGGATCGCCCCTTCGACCTGGTGCTGATGGACGTGCAGATGCCGCACATGAGCGGCCTGGAAGCGACCGTGGCCATCCGGGAGAAGGAGAGAGGCAGCGGTCGGCATCTGCCCATCGTGGCGCTTACCGCCCACGCCATGAAGGGGGACAAGGAGCGCTGTCTGGAGGCGGGGATGGACGACTACCTTTCCAAGCCGGTGCAGGCGGCGCAGCTCCTGGACAAAGTGGGCCGTCTGGCCGTAAGAAAGATCAAGGCGAAGAAAAAGAAGGCCTCCGCCGCGGACGGCAGAATGGCGCTCGACAAGGAGGCTCTGCTGGAAAGGGTGGAAGGGGATCTGCCGCTCCTGAGAAGAATGATCCGGGCGTTTCGTTCCGACTATCCGACCACCCTGGAGGAGATTCGCCAGGCGCTGGCACGGCGGGACGCCGAGACGCTGCGCGGTCGGGCCCACGCGCTCAAGGGCTCGGTGGCTACTCTCGCAGGATCGCTGGCGGCGAATGCGGCGCTGCAGCTCGAGGAGCTGGCGAGAGAGGGGAATCTCCAGCGCGCTCGCGGGGCGCTCAAAGAGCTCGCCCTCGAGCTCCGCAAGCTCGATCGCCTGCTCGAACCTTTTGCGGCACCCAAGAAAGCCGCGGCGCAGCAGCCGGGGAAAATCCGGCCATGAACACGATTCTGGTCGCCGAAGACGATCGTCCCACGCGCCTGCTCTTGCGGGAGCGCCTCAAAGCGGCTCGTTTTGCCGTCGCCACGGCCAAGGACGGCGCCGAGGCGCTGGCGAAGCTCCGCGAGAGTTCCTACGACTTGATGCTGCTGGACATCTGGATGCCCCGCATGAACGGCCTGGAAGTGCTCGCCCATCTCAAGGACTCTCCGTCGCGGCCCTTGGTGGTCGTGATGACTTCGGACAGTACCCCCGAGACGCTCCTGCGGGCGGTGCGCGAGCAGGCCTACCAGTACATCACCAAGCCGGTGGAGCCCAAGGCGCTGGTGCAGCTTCTCCGGGACATGGTCGCCCATGCCCCCGCGGCCCTCCCCATCGAGGTCCTCTCCGCCCGGCCCGACTGGGTGGAGCTGCTGGTCCCGTGCACCCGCGAGGCGGCGGCGCGCATCGAAGGATTCATGGGACACCTGGATGCCGACCTGGCGGAGGACGTGCGCGAGTCGGTGGGTTATGCGTTCCGCGAGCTGCTCCTCAACGCCATCGAGTGGGGTGGACGGCTCGACCCGAACCGCAAGGTCAGAATCGCCTACGTGCGTGCCCGCAAGATGCTGCTCTATCGGATCGCCGATCCGGGCCCGGGCTTTCGCTTCGAGGACTTGAAGCACGCGGCGGTCGGCCATCCGGAAGGCAGCAGCCCCCTGGAGCACATGGAGGTTCGGATGCAGAAGGGAATTCGTCCCGGGGGCTTCGGCATCCTGATGGCCAAGGCCAAGGTGGACGAGCTGATCTATAACGAAGCCCGCAACGAGGTGATCTTCGTGAAGTATCTGAGCTGAGCGTACCCCCGCTCCGCGAGGATGCCTCGACCGCCCTTTAAGTCTTCAGTCTTCCAGCACCGCGCCGCAGCGCGGGCAGGCCGTGTCCGCCGACGAGACCTCCCAGCCGCAGCCCGAGCAGACCAGCGGCTCCAGGCTGCCCCGCAGCGCCAGCCCGCAATCGGGACACTTGAGCGCCGCCGCCGGAAGCTCCGCCGCGCAGGCGGGGCAGCGCGCATAGCCGCGCTGCGCATCGAACCCGCGCTGGGCGGCCTCGTCGGACAGCTCCAGCGCGGCAGCCTCGGGGAGCTGCGCCAGCGCCTCCCGGGCCCGCTCCCGCTCCTCCTCGCGGGTCAGCAGGTCGAAGCGGCTGTGAGGGATCAGCGTGACCGGGTCTTCCCCGGAGATGTCGATGCGAAAGGGGATGGACCGGCGGGTGAGCTCCTCCGCGAGGGGCTCCAGATCCTCGATCCGCTCGCTGAAATAGAGAGAGCGGTAATCGCCGGGCGGCGGCTCGGCGGCAGCCGGCGGGGGGGCCTCCTCCTCGCGGAGCTGCAAGGCTTCGCCGCACTCGGCGCAGGTCAGGATCTCGGGGCGATAGTCGGTGTCGCAGCGCGGGCAGTGGCGGACGGTGGCCATGAGGGCTCCTGGGTAGCGCTGATTCTACTCCTTCGCCGGGCTCCCGTGGATCGGGAAATCTCCGGCGCGGCGAGTGGGCCGATTGACGCAGCGCACGCCCCGCGCCTATCCTTGCCGCTCTGAACCCCGACTTTCATGCGCGCTTCCCTCCCTGGAGAGAATCCCATGCGCCGTCTCGCGACCCTCTCGGTCCTGATGCTGGCGGCGTCGGCAGCCGTCTCCGCCGCCGACACCCATCCCTTCTCCGTGCATGACATGATCGCCATGGACCGCATCTCCGATCCCCAGATCTCGCCCGACGCCAACCACATCGCCTTCGTCGTCAGCGCGCTGGATCTGGCGGCCAACAAGCGCCGCACCGATCTCTACCTGGTGAACGCGGATGGATCCGGCCTGCGCCGGATGACTTCCCACGAAGCCTCCGACACCTCGCCCCGCTGGTCCCCCGATGGCAGGACGATCTATTTCCTCTCCACCAGGTCAGGCTCCTCGCAGGTCTGGAAGCTGGCGGCCGACGGCGGCGAGGCTACCGCGGTGACCAAGCTCCCTCTGGACGTGGGAGCCTTCCTCCTGTCGCCCGACGGGTCGAGGCTGGCGGTGGCCATGGATGTCTTCCCCGCCTGCGCCGGGCTCGAGTGCACCACCAAGCGGATCGAAGCGAACGCCGCCCGCAAGTCGAGCGGCCTGATCTTCGACAGCCTCTTCATCCGCCATTGGGACACCTGGAGCGACGGACGGCGCTCCCACTGGTTCGTGCTCCCGGTGGCGGGCGGCGATCCCGTGGACCTGATGCGGGGGATGGATGCCGACGGCCCCAGCAAACCGTTCGGAGGGACGGAAGAGGCGGCCTTCACGCCCGACGGCAAATCGCTGGTCTTCGCCGCCAAGGTTGCGGGTCGCGAGGAGGCCTGGTCCACCAACTTCGACCTCTTCGTGGCACCCGTGAGCGGCGCTGCCGCGCCCAAGAACCTCACCGCCTCCAATCGGGCCTGGGACACCCAGCCGGTCTTCTCGCCGGACGGCAAGACACTCGCCTACCTCGCCATGTCGGTTCCGGGGTACGAGGCGGATCGCTATCGCGTCATCCTGAGATCCTGGCCCGAGGGAAAAGATCGGGTCCTGGCGGAGGCGTGGGACCGCTCTCCCTCCTCGGTCGTCTGGTCACCCGACGGGAAGACCCTCTATGCCCCGACCGAGGACCAGGGGCAGAAATCGCTGTTCGCCCTCGACGTCGCCTCGGGCAGCGTGCGCACCGTGGTGAAGGACGGGACGGTGGATGCGCCCCTCCCGGCGGCCGGGGACCGGATCCTCTACCTGCTCGACACGCTCACCTCCCCCGCCGAGATCTTCTCCGTGAAGTCCGATGGGACCGGCGCGCGCGCCGTCACCCATTTCAACGACGCGCGGGTGGCTGCCGCCCGCATCGGCAAACCGGAGCAGTTCAGCTTCAAGGGGTGGAACGACGAGACGGTCTATGCCTATGCGGTGCAGCCGGCCGATTTCAGTCCGGCGAAGAAATATCCGGTGGCCTTCCTCATCCACGGCGGGCCACAGTCCCCCATGGGGAACCACTTCCACTACCGCTGGAACCCCCAGGCCTATGCCGGCGCCGGCTACGGCGTGGTCGTGGTGGAGTTCCACGGGACGCCGGGCTACGGTCAGGCCTTCACCGACTCGATCCAGGGGGACTGGGGAGGTAAGCCCCTTATGGATCTCCAGAAGGGGCTGGCGGCGGCCATCGCCAGGTACTCGTGGATGGACGGCAATCAGGTCTGCGCCCTCGGCGCCTCCTTCGGCGGCTACATGATTAATTGGATCGCGGGGAACTGGCCCGACCGTTTTCGCTGCCTGGTGAGCCACGATGGAAACTTGGACGAGCGGATGGCCTACTACGACACCGAGGAGCTGTGGTTCCCCGAGCGGGACCACCGGGGAACGCCCTGGAACAACCCGGAGAGCTACGAGAGGCAGAACCCCGCGAACTTCGTCAGGAACTGGAAGACGCCCATGCTGGTCATCCACGGAGGCAAGGACTTTCGCGTGGTGGAGACCCAGGGCTTCGGCACGTTCAACGCGTTGCAGCGCCGCGGCATTCCCAGCAAGTTCCTCTACTTCCCCGACGAGAACCACTGGGTCCTGAAGCCCCAGAACAGCATCCTCTGGCATGAGACGGTGATCGACTGGCTGGATCGCTGGGCGAAGGGGAAGAAGCCCAGGTCCTAGGCA
>QHVQ01000109.1:7056-13941 GCA_003222305.1 Acidobacteriota bacterium
GGGCCAAGCGCACCGCACTCCGGGCACCGGAGGGTATCGGCAGGCTGAGTCCTCATCGCTCATAGCTCCATGCTGAACGGTGTGTTGCCGCTGACGCGAGGATTGGCGAGATTCTACGCTTCGGGGTGCTGGGGGAGCAAGAGGCAACGTCAGCGCCATTTTTTGCCTCCGGCTCCTCCCCGCACTAAGAGTAGACTCGACGCGGCCGGGGTGAACGGTCCCGTGGTGGCTTTCCTCTTCAGCGCTTGCCTTTCCGCACCCCTCCGGGTTAACTTCATCCTCCCAATGAGGGGCCGCCCACCCCGTCGGGTCCTGAAATCGCCCCTTACAGGGCCATCCGAAGCGAGGATCCCTTGCGGCAAAGACGCTGGTTGCTTGTCCCCCTCCTTACGCTGCTGCTCCCCACCCCCGGCTTCCCGCTGAGTCTGCGCGAAGACGAGGTGGCCCTGCGCTTCCAAAGCGTGGCCCAGGGATCCCGGGTGATTCTGGAGTTCGCGGGCCCTCGCCCCAACTACCAGGTGGAGAAAGAAGCGAACCGGGTGGTGGTCACCTTGCAGGGGTCTTTCCACTCCATCCCTTACAAGTCGAAGAACTTCAATGAGCCGATCCTGGCGCGCTTCAAGCTGGATCGGGGGTCCCGCCAGACCGATCTCTTGTTCTACACCGGCCCGGAATTCGGGACGGTCACCAGCTTCGAGATGACGGCCCCGTTCCGTCTGGTGCTGGAATTCCAGAAAAAAGAGAGCCGTGCCGCGGTCCCCCTGGGAGCCGGCATCCCCGACGTGACTTCCAGACAGGCAGTTCAGGTGGCTCCCGCGATCCCGGCGCCGCCCGCGGAGCACTCCCCCCAACCCCCGCCGGCCGCCGGAGCAGCTGGACTGCCGGTGCAGCCCAAGGCGCCCGGCATCCAGGTGATCGTGGTGGACGCGGGCCACGGCGGCGTGGAGGTCGGCGCGAAGGGGTCCACGGGGCTGCTGGAAAAAGACATCACGCTGGACATGGCCAAGCGGATTCAGGCGGGGCTCACCAAGAGCCTCGGGGTCAGGGTGATCCTCACCCGCGACTCGGACAAGCAGGTGAGCCTCGACGATCGGACCGCCATCGCCAACCACGAGCGCGCCGATCTGTTCCTGTCGATTCACGTCAATGCCTCCCGGGCCGACAAGGCCCGGGGCGCCGAGACCTACTTTCTCTCCTATCAGGCCACCGACGGCGAGTCCAGGGCCCTGGCCGCGCTGGAGAACAACACCATCGGCGTCGAGACGCCTCCGGGGAATTCGGAGCTGGGATTGGTCCTGTGGGATCTGGCCCAGTCCCATTACCTCTCCGAAAGCAGCAAACTGGCGGAAACGATTCAGTCAAACCTCAACGATCTGCTGCGCATTGAAAGCCGGGGGGTGAAGCAGGCCCCGTTCAAGGTGCTCATGGGGGCCACCATGCCGGCGGTGCTGGTGGAGATCGGCTTCATCACCAACCCCGAGGAAGAGGTGCGGCTCAAGGACGGCGACTACCGGGAGAGAATCGCCCAGGCCATCGTCCAAAGCGTCGCGACCTTCAAGGAGCGGGTCGAGAAGCAGCAAGGACTGCGATGAACTGGACGCCCCGCATCGTCCTGACGGCGGCCGTGGGAATCTCCGCGCTGCTCATCGCCGTCGCGATCTTCTGGCAGGTGGACATCCGGCGGGCCGCCACGCCCGCCCCGGCGGCCACCCAGGAGCAGGCCTCCTCTCCGGAAACCCCCGCCCTCAGCCGCAACCCGGCGCCCACCGAGGAAGGAAACCAGCGGGAGGTCACCCTCTTCTTCCTGTCATCCGACGGGGAAGATCTGGCCCCGGAGCCACGAAAAATCTTCCTGACCAGCTCGGTCACCGACCAGGCCCGGCAGGTGATCAAGGAGCTCATCGACGGACCGCAGTCCGCCCTGCTGCCGACCCTTCCGGCCTCCGCCGAGCTGCGCGAGGTCTATCTCGCCTCCGACCACACCGCCTACGTCGATTTCTCGCGGGCTTTCGTGGACAAACACCCGGGTGGCTCGTCGGCGGAAATCGCCACCGTCTTCTCCCTGGTGGACACTCTCGCCTACAATTTTCCGGAGATCCGGAGAGTGAAGATACTCGTGGAGGGAGAGGAGCGCCCCACGCTGAAGGAGCACCTGGACCTGAGCCGCGCCTACGTGGCGGACATGTCGCTGGTCAGCCGCCAGGAGCGACGCTGAGATGGCCGACCCGCGCCCCATCGGCCTGTTCGACTCGGGAATCGGCGGGCTCACCGTGTTCCGGGCGCTGGGCCGGAGGCTTCCGGGCGAGCAGATCCTGTATCTCGGGGACACGGCCCGGGTCCCCTACGGGAACAAGTCCCGGGAGACGGTCACCCGTTACACTCGGGAGTGCGCGCATTTCCTGCTGCGCCGGCAGATCAAGGCCCTGGTGGTGGCCTGCAACACCGCCTCGGCCCTGGCTCTTCCGGCGCTGCTTTCGGAGCTCCCCGTTCCGACCCTCGGCGTGCTGCAGCCGGGTGCGGCGCGGGCTTGCCGCCTGAGCGCCTCGGGCAGGATCGGCGTCATCGGAACCGAGGCGACCATCCGCAGCGGCGCCTACACCGAGGCCATCCACCGGATCCGTCCCGGCTCGGAGGTTTTTGGCGTGGCCTGCCCCCTCTTCGTGCCTTTGGCCGAAGAGGGGTGGACCGAAGGGGAGGTGGAGCGCCTGGTGGCGCAGCGCTACCTCTCGGCCTTCGACGGGAAGGGGATCGACACGCTGGTGCTGGGTTGCACCCATTACCCCCTGCTGAAGGGGGTGATCCGTGAGGCGCTGGGTCCCGCCATCCAGCTGGTCGATTCGGCGGAGGCGGCGGCGGAGGAAGCGGCGCGGCTTCTGGAGGCGCACGAATTGTTGGACGATCGGGAGAGGGGAGGAGAGCCCCACTTCTATGTCACCGACTCGTCCCAGCGGTTCGCGGAGGTCGGCTCTCGGTTTCTCGGGACCTCCATGGGACGTCTGGAGCAGGTGGACATCACGGGGGAGAGTTGATGGTTCAGAGAAAAGACTTGCGGGCACCGAACCAGATGCGCGAATTGCGCATCGAGGTGGATGTGAACAAGTATGCCGAAGGGTCGGCGCTCATCATCCTGGGGGACACCAAGGTGATTTGTACGGCGAGCGTCGAGGACAGGGTTCCCCAGTGGCTGCGCGGCCAGGGACAGGGATGGGTCACCGCGGAATACGGCATGATTCCCCGCGCCACCGACGTGCGCACGCAGCGGGAAGCCTCCAAGGGGCGCCCCTCCGGGCGCACCCAGGAAATCCAGCGGCTCATCGGCCGGTCGCTGCGGGCCGTCACCCAGCTCACCGTCATTGGGGAGCGCACCGTCTGGGTCGACTGCGACGTGATCCAGGCGGACGGGGGGACCCGGACCGCCTCCATCACGGGGGGGTTCGTGGCGCTGGCCCTCGCCTTCAAGAAGATGAAAGAGCGGGACCAGCTCTACAAGAAGCCGCTGACGGGCCTGGTGGCGGCCACCTCGGTCGGGATCCTGGAGGGGTCGGCGTGCCTGGATCTCTGCTACGAGGAGGATTCGCGCGCCGACGTCGACATGAACATCGTGCGCACCTCCGCGGGACGTTACGTGGAGGTCCAGGGGACGGCCGAGAAGACCCCCTTTTCGCAGGAGGAGATGCAGAAGATGCTGCAGCTCGCCAACGAGGGGATCGACCGGCTCTTCGACAAGCAGCGAGGCCTCCTGTCCAGTTTCCTGCCGTCGTTGCTGGAAGAGAAAACCTAGGATGAGGAGATGAGCCATGCGGCTGCTCATCGCCACGAGGAATCGGGGGAAGTTCGCGGAGATCGAGGAGGCGCTGCGCTCGCTCCACCTCGAGTTGCGCGGCGCCTTCGATTTCCCGGAGATTCCCGACTGCCCCGAGGGAGTCGAGAATTATGAAGCCAACGCCATCCGCAAGGCGCTCCATTACTCTCAGGCCGTCCAGAGCCCCGCGCTGGCCGACGACTCGGGCCTCGAAGTGGCCGCGCTGGACGGCGCACCCGGCGTGCTCTCCGCGCGCTTCGGCGGCGCGGGACTCAGCGACACCGACAGGAATCGCAAGCTCTTGGAGGCATTGAAAGACCTTCCCGAGGAGCGCCGCCAGGCCCGGTACGTGGCCGTGGTCGCCTTGGCCGCGCGGGGCAAGATCACGGGCACCTTTCGCGGCGAGGCCGCCGGGCGCATCCTCGGCGAGCCCCGGGGGAGCTACGGATTCGGCTATGACCCCCTCTTCTACTATCCCGACCTCCATCTGACCTTCGCCCAGATGCTTCCCGCGGTGAAGCGCCAGGTGAGCCACCGTGGCAGGGCGTTGGCCCAGGCCGCCGCCACCCTCCGCCAGGACCCGGGACTCCTTTCGTGAAGCGCGCCAGGCTCTACGGGCGGGCGACCCTCGTCTACGCCGTGGCCGTGGCGCTGCGCCTGCGGAACGTCCGCGGCGTTCTGGTGGGCAACCGGGTCCTGTTCGGCTTCGACGATCCGTATTACCACCTGCGCCGCGTCTTCCTGACCCTGCAGCATTTCCCGCAGGTCCCCGCCTTCGACTACTACCTCAATTTCCCGCGCGGCGCCGTGATCACCTGGCCGCCGGGCTTCGACCTGCTGGTCTCCGCCGTCTGCTGGATCGTGGGCCTCGGTCATCCGGCGCCGCATCGCATCGAGGCGACTGCGGCTCTGCTGATTCCATTCCTGGGCGGGATGACGGCGGTGGTCGTCCTCCTGCTCGGCGAGGAAATCCTGGGGCGGGGACGCTGGGAGGCCCTGGCCGCTGCCGGGCTCTTCGCTTTTCTTCCCGCCCAGCAGGCCATCTCCACGGTGGGAAGACTCGACCACCACGTTCTGGAGATGACCATCTTCGGCACCGTGGTCCTCTTCTTCCTGCGCGGGCTGCGGGACGATCCCGGCAGCCGGTTCTCCTTCTGGGGCGGACTGGCCTTGGCGCTGGGCACCTACTGCTGGACGGGATCGTTTCTTTACGGAGGATTCCTGACACTGTTCGCCCTGGCGCAGATGGTCCTCGACCGGCTGCACGGGCGCAGCGAGTCCAGCGCCGGGCGGAGCGCTCTTCGGGTCCTCTTCTGGGGAACGCTCCTCCTGGTGCCGTTGGTCTTGATCACTCCCGGCCCGGCGAAGACTTCCTTCACCTACGTGATCTTGTCCTGGTATCAGCCGGCGCTCCTGGCGGTGGCGACGTTTCTCGTTCCTGCCCTCTCCGAGGCGATCTTCGCTGCCGGACGGCGCCGGGCCGCGCTGCGCGTCTCGGGAGGCGTCCTGGCGGCGGGAGGCCTGATGGCCGCCGCGGTGTGGATTCTGGTGCGCGGCAGCGGCGGCCTGCAGTTTCTGACCCGGCGCGACCCCCTCTGGAAGCTGATCGTGGAGCTGACTCCCGCCTGGAGGCTTCCTCCGGGACAGCTCGTCTATTATTTCTCACCGCTCCTCTACGCCGCTCCCGTGGCCGGACTGCTGCTCGCCCGGACGGTGATTCGGGATCGCTTTCACGACACGCGGCTCAACGCCCTGCTCGCCCTGTTCCTGTTCACGGCGGCCATGGGGATCCAGGAGGCGCGCTTCCTGAATTACTTCGCGGTCCCCTACTGCATCACGCTGCTCTGGGCCCTCCGGCGCGGCATCGAGGCGCTCACCCGCCGGCTGCAGGCGCGCCCCCTGCGCTTCTCCGTCACCGCCGCCGCGGCGCTGCTGTGCCTCATCCCCCTGCGCCCCCTCCTGCGCGATTCCGTGCATTCGCTTCCCGGCAACCTGGACGTGACGCTCGCCCGCCTCTACCCGACCCTCGAGTGGATGCGGGACAGGACGCCGCGCACTTCCTACTACCTGGAGCCGGCGAGCAAGCCCGAGTACGGAGTGCTGGCCGATTTCACTTTCGGGCACTGGATCACGACCATCGGCGAGCGGCCCAATTTCTGCAATCCTTTCGGGATCGGACCCTGGCACTCGAAGGCCGTCACGGAGTCGGCCGGCATGTTCCTCGCCGAGGCCGAGGAGCCTCTGCTGCATACGCTGGACAAGAACGAGATCCGCTATGTGCTGCTCTACAACACCGAGAACGCCATCTCCGATTACGCGTTCCTGATCAACCGGCCGGCCGCGGACTACCTCGCGAGAGAACCGGTCACGGGACGCGTCATCCCGACGCCGCGCTTTTTCCGGACCTTCGGAGTTCGGCTGGCCTTCGCGGACGGCTCGGAATACACGGCCGCGGGGGAAACCGTGCCGGCCCTGAAAGGTTTCCGCCTGGTCCACGAGTCTCCCGAGACGCGCCCGCGGAGGGTGCCGGGTCTGGAAGGATCGATGCAGGCCTCCTACGTGAAGGTCTTCGAGCGGGTGAAGGGGGCGGTGCTGGAAGGGAAGACCGACCCGGGGGCGCCGGTCCAGCTGCGCGTCGAGGTCACCAGCAACACCGGCCGGACGTTCGCCTATCGATCGCGCCGGACGGCGGGCCCCGACGGATCCTTCCGCTTCACCGTCCCCTACGCCACGGAAGCGTTCGGCGACGTGACCGCGGCTCCCGCCCTCCTCGAAGCGCCCCGCTGCCATGCGGAGGTCGCCCTGGGCGAGTCCGAGGTCGTCGCGGGGGCGCTCCACCCGGTGCGATGTCGTTGAAGATTCTCTCGACCCTGGTCCTCGCCCTCGCCGTGCTCTTCACGGCCTGCGTGCCGCGTCCCTCCCCGGCGCCCGCTCCGACGGCGCCCTCTCAGCCGCCGCCGGCTCCACGGCGCGTCCCACCGCCGCCCCGGGAGCGGAATCTGCTGATGAACGGCGGCTTCGAGACACTCGAAGGCGAGGATCCCGTGGCGTGGAAAGGCTCGGGGCGGTCCTACCCGGGGGCT
>QHVQ01000110.1:0-497 GCA_003222305.1 Acidobacteriota bacterium
CGGCGACCTCCGGGTCGAGGTTGTTCATCAACATCCGTAGGGCGGCCTCCTGGACCCAGCCCTTGCAGCTCAGGCGGTCGCCCCGAGGCGCCCGGATCGTTCGGGCTTTCTTCTGGCTCATCGCAGCGGCCCCGTCACTCGTTCCACGGCCCCCCGGATATCGCCGGCGCGTAGGAGGGCCGTCATCCGGACGATGTCCTCCGACAGAACCCGATCCGACTCGAGTCGGGGGATCACCCGCCGCACCGCCCTACGGGCCGCTTCCAGGGGACGCGAGGTGGCGAGGGGCGCCAGAAAGTCGAGGCCCTGGCACCCGGCCATCAACTCGATGGCGACCACGCGCTCGGCGTTCTCCAGCACCTGCACCGCCTTGCGCGCGGCCCAGGCGCCCATACTCACATGATCCTCCTGGGAGGCGGACGTCGGGATCGAGTCCACGCTGGCCGGATGGGCCAGCCCCTTGTTCTCCGACACCAGTGCCGCGGCCGTCACCTGGG
>QHVQ01000110.1:552-12537 GCA_003222305.1 Acidobacteriota bacterium
TCCGCCGCTCCGAGATGCTCGCAACTTCCGCGACCGCGATGGCCAGGTAGTCCAAGACCATCGCCACCGGCTCTCCGTGGAAGTTTCCGGCGGAGATCAGGATCCCTTCCGCAGGAAAAAGAATGGGATTGTCGGTGACCGCGTTGACCTCCCGCTCCAGGACCCCGCGGACGTGGACCAGGGCGTCCCGCGCCGCGCCGTGGACCTGCGGCATGCAGCGCAGCGCATAACTGTCCTGGACCCTGCCGCACCGGGCGTGCGACTTTTCGATCTCGCTGTGCGCCAGGAGGGTCCTCAGGTTGGCGGCCGAGGCGGCCTGCCCGGGGTGCGGACGCAGCTTCTCGATCCGCCGATCGAAGGCCCGGCGCGAGCCCTGGAGCGCCTCCAGGGAGAGGGCGCCGGCGAGATCGGCGTGGAGGAGGAGGTTTTCCGCCCGGATCAGCGCGAGGGTTCCCAGGGCGGTCATCAGCTGAGTTCCGTTGATCAGCGAGAGTCCCTCCTTGGCCCTCAGCCGCAAGGGACGGAGCCGAGCCCTGCGCAAGGCCGGGGCCGCAGGCAGGAGGCGCCCCGCGTACCGCAGCCTGCCTTCTCCAATCATCGCCAGGACCAGGTGGGCGAGGGGCGCCAGATCCCCGCTGGCCCCGACCGATCCTTGAGAGGGAATGGGAGGGAGGAGATCCACCACTTCGGGCCGGACCCCCGAGTTGCCGCGGGCCAGGACGTTGGCCCTCAGGAGCATCAACGCCCGCGTCTGCTCCGCGGTCAGGAGCTCGCCGACTCCGGCGCAGTGGCTCCGGATCAGGTTGGCCTGGAGGATCTCCAGGCGATCCACCGGGACCCGAACGCCCTTCAGGCCGCCGAAGCCGGTGTTCACGCCGTAAACCAGATCTTCTCCGCGCGCGAGATTCTCGATGATCCTGCGCCCCCGCTCCATCCTCCGCCGGGCCGAGGAGGACAGGACGGCACGGGCTTTCCGGCCGGCGACACGATCGACCTCCTCCAGGGACAAGGAGTTGCCGTCGATCCGGACCACGCCGCGCAACGGGTTGGACATCGCAGCGGGAGTTTAGCCTCTCTCTTTGCGGCGTGTAAAGCGGCGCACATTTCGGCCCGGGGAGCGCGTCCAACCGTGGTTGAAGAGCCGCTCCGGGCTCTGCTAGAATCCGTCGCGCCAGGAGAAGCACCGGCCGCGCGGGCCGCTGTCTCCCTTGTGGCCCGAATTCCAGATCAGGTGAAAGCGCGATGCCATCCGTCGTCGTCGTGGGCGGGCAGTGGGGCGATGAGGGGAAGGGAAAAATCGTCGACCGCCTCACCGACCGGGTCCAGGTGGTGGTGCGGTACCAGGGAGGGCCGAATGCAGGCCACACCATCGTGGTCGGCGGCAAGCGATTCGCCCTGCACCATCTCCCTTCCGGAATACTCAGGCCCGGCGTCCTGTCCATCGTCGGGAACGGCGTGGTGGTGGACCCGGCCTCGCTCCTCGAGGAGATTCGGGAACTGCGGGACTCCGGGATCCCCGTGGCGGACAACCTTCGGATCAGCGACCGGGCCCATGTCATTCTCCCCGAGCATCGAATCCTGGACGCGGAGAGCGAGGTGTCCAAGGGAGAGGGAAAGATTGGGACGACGCGGCGGGGGATCGGGCCCGCCTACGAGGCCAAGGTGGCGCGCTTGGGCCTGAGGATGGGGGATCTCCTTAGCCCCGACCTGCTTCGCGACAAGCTGGAAGCATTCCGCGCCGCCCGTTACCTTCCGCTCCGCCGGTCGGCCGAGGGGAAGGAGACCGGAGCGGTTCTCGAGGACTGCCTCGCCTACGGAGAGGCCCTCGAGCCGTACATCGCCGACACCGTCGACCTTCTCCACCAGCGGATCGAGAGGGGGGATAGCCTCCTCTTCGAGGGCGCCCAGGGAACGCTGCTGGATCTGGATCACGGGTCGTATCCCTTCGTCACTTCGTCCAATTCCACCGCGGGAGGCGCCTGCACGGGATCGGGCGTGGGCCCCGCCCGGATCACCGGCGTTCTGGGCGTCTTCAAGGCTTACGCGAGCCGCGTCGGCGCGGGTCCGTTCCCGACGGAGCAGGTGGGAGAGGTGGGAAACCTGATCCGGGAGCGCGGCCGCGAATACGGAACCACCACCGGGCGACCGCGGCGCTGCGGCTGGTTCGACGCGGTCCTCGCGCGCTACGCGGTCCGGGTGAACTCCATGGAATCCGCGGCCCTGACTCTCTGCGACGTCCTGGATGCGTTCGACGACCTGCCGGTGGCGGTGGCCTACGAGTACCGAGGGGGGCGAATCGGAACGCCGCCTTCCGACCCGGAGACCTTCAGCCGCTGCCAGCCGATCTACGAAGTGCTGCCGGGCTGGAAAAAGCCAATCGGGGAGATCAAGCGGTTCGAGGAGCTGCCCCGGGAGTGCCGCGGCTACGTGGATAGACTGGAGGAGCTGGCGGGTTGCGAGATCGCCCTCGTCTCCGTGGGTCCCGAGCGGGAGCGAACGCTTCACCGCGCCGGAACGCGGCTCGACCGGTGGCTCCCCCCTCGGAACCCAACTCAGCCTGCGCACCTCGAGAGCGGTGGGGGGAATCGGCCGTAGAGAGGGACGGGAAGGCGGGTCGCGCGACGATTCAATCGCGCTTGTGGATGACGATGCGCTCACCGTTCACGATCTCGACGCGCGGCATGCACCAGCACCCCTCGCCCACGACGTGCTGGTCGCGCTGGCGGGAGTAGATGTGGTAGGAAGGCTTCGGCGTCTCCGGCGGCTTCGTCGCTTCATTTTCACCGGTCATGGCTGCTCACTCTCCGCCCCTCCTCTGCGGCTCTCCTGTATAATGACGACCGATCCCCAAGACGAGCGTTCGAAGCATCGCTGCAATGATCTCCGGGGCCGTTAGCTCAGTCGGTAGAGCACCAGCCTTTTAAGCTGAGGGTCGCTGGTTCGAATCCAGCACGGCTCACCACCCTGCACTTTCCCGGCGTCGCTGGACAATTCGGCCGGGGAAGCCGTATCATCATCGCCCTCGCGGCGAAACCCGACGTCCCCATCGTCTAGTCTGGCCTAGGACGCCGCCCTTTCAAGGCGGCAACACGGGTTCAAATCCCGTTGGGGACGCCATCCCCCTCGCGGACCACTCACTGCGGGCCCATCGGCTTCATTCTCGAGGGGGACGCGTCTCCCTCGGCCTCCGCGGTCTTGCAACTCGGTGAGGGAGCCGAGTGCATTCAGGAGCCCCGTCCAGGTTTCGGCACATGAATCAAGGCATAGGGGCAGAGGCTCGGACCGTGAGACTGAATTTCTTCGTCGTCTGAAGGCGGGCCTTCAGCGCTCGAAGAGCTCGTCCGGAGTTACGATTCGACTTCCTCCGATGCTGAGGTTCACTGGCAATCGCTCGATGATCTGATCTTCTTCCAGTATCCTCCGAGGTGTCCCGGAACCGTCATAGTGGATGGGTGTGGGCTTCCCCGAACGCAGGGTCTGCAAGGCTAATTCCGGGTCTTCCGTGATCAGCGCCACCACCAGGCTCTTGGACTGGAGGTGCTTGCGGATGGCCTCGTTGACGTCTTCACGGGTCAGCATGGGAAGCCGCTTCTGAACTTCCGCCAGGTAATCGTGGATCCCGTAGAACTTGGAGTCCTGAAGGTAACCGAGACTCTGGTCGAGGCTCTGGGCCCAGAGCTTGCTATAGGTCATCAGGAAGGAGCGGGTTTGCTGGAAACCGTCCTCCGGAATCCCTTCCCTCACGAGTCGATCCAAGTGGTAGAGAGCCGCCTTCAGGCCGAAGAGGGCGTTGCGGTGGGGAATAGGCCTCAGCCAGATCGAGAAGTACTGCTGCCGGCGGGGAATATTGGGGACCGGAAATGTTGACTCGCCGTCTTGGATGAAATTCTCAATGTAGGAGTAGTCGCCATAATTGAGGCCTCGCTTGCCGCGCAGCTCGTTCATTAAGACACCGGTGAAGGTGCGGTGCTCTCCCAGGTAGGAATTGGCCACCAGGAGGGCGTACCAGTCGTCATCGCGACGGGTGACCTGCGTGGGGAATCCGGCCGACACGGCGGTGGCGATGCACGGCTTTTTCACGGCGACCACTTCAATGCCATGAAGAGACCGCGGAGGTGGGAGTGCAAGATGTTCGACCTTTCCGCTAGGGAGGGCCTGGGAGAAATCACGTTCAAGCCTCTCTACCAGGTCCGGGGAATAGCCACCCGCCACGCCAAGGTCCAGCGTGTCTCGAGTGAAATGAGTCTTGTAGTGTTGTCGGATGTCCTCCAGGGTGATGGCCTTGAGCCCTTGCACGGTTCCCGCATCCACCGTGCCGTAGGGATGATCCTGGTAGAGGGAAAGCTGGAGGGTCCACTTGGCCAGATTCTCGTCGTCGTTGCCGCGCAGACCGTTGGCCAGGTGGTTCACCGCCTCGTCCCGGAGGCGGCTGAAATCCTTGGGATCGAAGCGTGGCGCCAGCACCGAATCCCTGAGGATGGGATAGAAGCGGCCGAGCTGGTCCCGATGGCACTGGCCGAAGACCACTACCACTTCCTTGTCCGCCTGATAGTCGATGCGAGCCGCCATTGGGTAAAGCGCTTCCAGGACCTGTGCGTAGGTCAGATTTCGGGTTCCCGCATGGGCCAGCATAGCCGTGGTGAGGAAGGTGAGCCCCTCTTTCCCTGCGGGATCGTCGATGGAGCCCACCTGGAAGAGGATGCGGAAGTAGATGAGCGGAGAATTGTTCGAAGGGAGAAGTGTCATGGCAATTCCTGGGGAGGAGGGTTCGCTTCCCGCGGAGTTCCGATCCACCACGGAGCAATTCAGGTTGAGCATGGCTGAGAGGACGGCCAGGGCCAGGGGAGCCGTGGCCTCGAGTCTGCATCCAGTCATGGCCGAGCCCCGGCACCCGGCTTCTTCTCGGCGGTGAGTATCACCACGGTCCGATTTTCCTTCCGGAAATACTTTCGCGCCGCGTCGCGCAGATCTTCCGGGGTGAGGGATTCGTAGGTTTGGTACAGCTCTCTGTAGCCGTCGGGATTTGCGGTGAGCTGCAAGATGTGGGCCAGAGTGGCAGCTACGGCATCGACGGTGTCCAGCCGCATCTGAAAGGCAAACTTGAAGTGACTCTTGGTGTTTTCCAGTCGTCTCGTGTCCACCAGACTGTTCTTCAGACTCTCGAGCGCGTCGTCCAGAATCTGGCGGACTTCATCGATCCGGCCTTCCTCCTTGATGCGGGCGCTGATGATAAATAGGTTGGGATCGCGATGATCGGCGGCCCCTCCGGAAAGATAGTCCACCACCTGGTCCTCGATCACCAGCTTGCGGTAGAGGGGTGAAGTCTCGGAGAAGTATATCTGGGAGAGGAGATCCAGAGACGGCATGTCCTTCTGCCTCGTGGAGAAAGCGGGACCGTGATACCCCACGGTGAGGTAGGGAAGGGTCGGGTTCTTCCAGGGTATCCGGAGCTGCTTTTCGGCTGACTGGAGCGGCTCCTGGGGAATCTTTACGGTGTAGCTCCCACGCTTCCAGGCACCAAAAGTTCGCTCGGCAAGGGCAAACGCCTGCTCCGGCTTCACGTCTCCCACAACCAACAAAATGCAGTTCTCGGGCCGATAGTATCGGTCGTAGAACATCAGGGAATAGTCGTACTGGTTTGGCATGTCCTCGATGTCCCGGAGGAAGCCCATGGTGGTGTGCTTGTAAGTGTGGATTTGAAAGGCGGCGTCGTACAGCTTTTCCTCGATGCTGTTTTCGGGGAAGGAGTAGTTCTTGTTGTATTCCCCCAACACCGCTCGTGCCTCTTTCTGGAAGGCCTCTTTCCCGTAGTGGAGATTCATGAACCGATCGCTCTCAATCTCCATGATTTGAGGAAGGGATTCTGCCCCCGCCAGCGTGTGATAGGCGGTGAGATCGTCGGAGGTGAAGGCGTTGGAATCGGCGCCCATCCTCTTGATCAGGGCGTTGTAGCGCTCCTCGGAGTACTTCTGAGTGCCACGGAACATCATGTGCTCGAAAAAGTGGGCGAAGCCGGAATGGCCTGGCTCGATTTCGTTGCGGCTGCCGACTCGCACCACGACCCAGTGGGCCATTAGCCCCGGTGCGTCAAAGGGAACCACGACGACCTGAAGACCATTGGCCAGAGTTATCTGGTGGGTGGGAAAGGGAAAGACCGAGGAACTGCCATGCGGCACATTACTGCCTACCAGAAGCAGGGGAACCGGGGCCATGAACCCGACGATCGCGAGGGAATGCAGCATCCTGAACACGCGGATTACCTCCCCGGAGAGACGAGACCGTCTTCCACTGGATTGGGCATCGGCGAAAACGCGTCATCTTAGCTTCGGGGGCAAAGAGCGTCAACGGGCAGTTGCATGCTATCCTTTGGGCTGCCTTTCCTAACGGGTGAGATTCCGTCATGCAGTCCGTCACTTCGCGCCGCCACGCCACTGGGCGGCGCAGCCCCATCGGCTTGGCCACCCGTCTGAAGTGCCCGCCGTCATTCAGCCTGCGCGAGACAGTGCTTTCCCACGGGTGGTATGAACTGGTTCCTTTCCGCTGGGAGGATGCCTCTTCCACGCTGTATCGCGCGGAGGTGCTTCCGGATGGCTCGCTGCACTACTTTTCGCTGCGGCAGCCGGGCAGGCTTGGGAGAAGCATCCAAATCCGATGGCTGACCGGGGATCCGGCAAAAGAACCCAAAAGCATCCTGATCGCCCGAATCCGCAGGATCCTCAACCTGGATCTGGATCTGGCCCCCTTCCTAAGCCTCTGCCGGCGCGAGCCACGCCTGCGGTACGTTCCACGGCGTGGAGCAGGACGATTCCTGCGGTGCGGCAACCTTTACGAAGAAGTGTTCAAGGCCATCTGCGGGACCAACATCGCCTGGAAACAGGCGGTCCTGGCCATCAATCGAGTGGGCACCCTGGGGGAGCCCATGGGTGAGTTCGGCCTGAATGCGTTTCCCGGTGCCGAGAAGCTGCTCCGTGTGGGGGAAAGCCGGCTCCGTGAAGTCTCGCGACTGGGCTACCGGGTGCCTTATCTGTTGGACTGGTCCCGCCGAGTGGCGGAAGGGGAGACGGGCTTGGATCAGGTCGAATCAGGCAGAGTGGCTCCCGAAGAGCAGAAGCGGTTCCGGCTATCGGTGAGGGGCGGTCGACAGCTCGGTAATCCTGTATTGCCGGCGGAATCGGTTCGGTGGGCGGATTCCCAGCGAGAGGGAGATTCGCGCGATGTACGAGCCATACGCTCCCTGGAGTGCCTATGTCTACTGGTTCGAGTTTCTCCCCTGGGCCAGAGAACATTGGGGCTTCAACCGAAACCCTAGGACTTAAAGGAGCGGATCGCAGAAACCGCCGATGATCTTGGCTCGGATCGCCACCGGGAGTTAGGGGGAGTGTGGCAAGGATCGTTGGGTGGGGAGGGAGAGGGGTCCTCCTCCAGGGGTCACCAGGTGTCGGTCCCTCGTATCCTTACCACACCTCCCACTTCGAGAATTTAGGGCGGTTGGCTCCTGAGCATGTAGGCCAAAACTCGCATACTCCCTATCCATCCCCCTGGCCCGTTTTCCTGCCTCTATTTAATACCCTGGAGAGGGGGGCCGGTCAAGAAAATTCTTTTCATTTATTTGAATCCTGTCTTCTATACCGCAAATCGATAAAGTCCCCATTGCCAAAGGGGTTCAGAGGAGATACTGACGGAAGGGCTTGCCGTGCAGGTCTTTCAGCAATCAAATTCCGGCCACGTGGTATCCAGCGTCTACAAAGAGGATCTCGCCCGTAATTCCCCTGGCCAGTGGGCTCAAGAGGAAGGTGGCGGCGTCCCCGACCTCGGCTGCTTCTATGTTCCTGCGCAACGGGGCCTTCTCGCGATAGTGATCCAGGATGGAGGTGAAACCCGGTATACCCCTAGCAGCCAGCGTGCTGATGGGACCCGCCGAAATCCCATTCACTCGGATATTGTGGGGACCCAAATCGCTGGCGAGATAGCGGATGCTAGCTTCCAAGGAGGCCTTAGCGACACCCATGATATTGTAGCGGGGGATCGCCCGCTGGCTGCCGAGATAGGTCAATGCCAGGATAGAGCCTCCGTCCTTGGGAAAAAGGGAGAGGGCGGGCCGCGTCAGCCCGATCAGCGAGTAGGCGCTGATGTCCTGGGCGAGCCTGAAGCCTTCCCGCGAAGTCTTTACGAAATCGCTCTCGAGGTCTTCGCGGTTCGCGAATGCGATGCAGTGGACCAGGAAATCCAGTTGACCAAAATCCTTCCGGAGTGCCTCGAACAACGACTCAATTTGGGCGTCGCTGGCCACATCGCAAGGATAAACCTGAGAGCCGGGAAGCGTCGCGGCCAGTTCGCGAACGTTCTCCTCGAGGCGTTCCCCCTGGAAAGTGAAAGCAAGGCGGGCTCCTTCCCGTGCCGTTGACTGGGCGATAGCCCAAGCAATGCTCCGCTTGTTCGCCACGCCGAGGATGAGACCCTTGCGGTCCTCTAACAGCATCGATCTTCTCCCGCCTCCAGGCGCGCCCGGCGCCGTCTCAGGGAACCGAGGCTGCGTCCACTCGGAAAAACTCCTTCTCGCCGATACCCTCGTAAACCCGGCCCAGGGCCTCCCAGGCCATGACGGCTGCGATGCCTCCGTCCTTGACGAGGCCGGCCCAGAGAGCGCGCATCTCCTGCGGCTTTTCTTCGAAAACATTCAGCGGGCGGGATTGGGGGGCGCTTCCCTTCCAGGGATCGCAGCGTCCCGCATGGACGACCTTGACGGAAGGTGCGCCCGGCTTGTCTTTGGTGGTACACCAGACCACCAGGCCGTCCGCGAGGTTTTCTATGTCCCGATGACAAGTCTGGCAATGGATGATCTCTCGAACTTTCACGTGGTGCTCCGCGGTGGGAGCGGATGGTAGCCCACCCTCTCATCGAATTGCAAACACCAGGCGCGTTGACGGAAAGGAAACGGTCTCCCTATACTCATACAATTCTCGCGGATGCCGATTTCGTAGAGGAGGTTCCCTTTGATCGCACAGACCTATCTCACGGCGATCTTTGTTTGGCTTGTGGTCGTCCTGGCTTATGGCTGGTCTCGGGCCCGACGCGAGGCATGATCCCACCCACAGACCTGACGGGAGCGCTGCCAGGAAATCAGCTCGAGCTAGAAATCAGCTCCTTGGCTTACGGGGGTGGCGGCGTGTCTCGGGTGCATGGCCTCGTCGTGCTGGTGGACCGCGCCGTGCCGGGCGAAAGGGTTCTCGCGGAGATCACCCATCGTTCCAAGAGATTCGCTCGTGGAAAGATCCTTCGCATCCTTTCGCCATCTCCGGAAAGAGGAGAAGCTCCCTGCCGCCACTTTCGAGAATGCGGCGGATGCACCTACCAGGCGCTGGATTATGCCCTGCAGCTGCGAACCAAGCGGGAACAGGTGAAGGATCTGCTCGAACGGATCGGACGGATCCCCAATCCGGTGGTGCTCCCCACCCTGGGCTCTGATCATCCCCTTCGATACCGCCAACGCATGAGCTACGAGGTCGCGGCACAGCCGGAAGTGGGTATCGGACTCCACCGTCTGGCGGAGCCTGAATCTGTCCTCGAGGTCCCCGACTGTCTGCTGCCCGTGGAGGAGCTCCGGGTAGCCTACCGCAGGATTCTGGAGGATCTGCGTCCGTTACCGGGTCCCGCCCGGCCGCATCGTGTGGAACTCCACGCGGGGTGGGGCGCGCGTGCTTGCGTGGCCCTGTTGCGAGGGGCGGGATCCCCTTCTCCCACCGTGCGTCGACTCGCCGAAGGCTGGGTTGCGCGCGAGGGGATTCTGCAGGGGGTCACCTGGATCTCCGAAGAGGGGCCGGGAGGAATCGTGGAGAAGGGAAGCCCGATCCTGCTGGCCGGGGCAGGGACAGTGGAAGAGAAGCTGGGGGAGTTTCTGTTCCGAATCCCCACCGGGAGTTTCTTCCAGGCCAACCCCCCTCTCGCTGCGCAGGTATTCGAGATCATGGGTGCCAAGTGTGGTCCGGGAGAAATCCTGGAGCTCTACGCGGGCGTCGGCGCCCTGACTTTGTTCCTGACCGAGCGTGGGAGACGGGTCGTGGCAGTGGAAGGGAGAGAAGAATCATTGCGTGCCGCGAGCGAGAATGCGCGAAGCAACGGCGTGCGGGGAGTCGAGTTTCTGCTGCTGGATGTGGGGGAGGCACTGCACCGATGGATCCGGCAGGGAAGACGGTTCGAAACGGTAGTGCTGGATCCCCCGCGAACCGGATTGCCGCACGGCGGGGCCAGGAGACTGGCAAGGCTGGCCATTTCCCGCATTCTCTACCTTTCCTGTGACCCGGCGACGCTGGCCCGGGACCTGCGTGAGCTTCTGGAGACGGGAGACTGGAAACTCAAGGAGGTACTGCCGGTGGATTTGTTCCCGCAAACGGCTGCAATCGAGTGCCTCGCGGAGCTTGAGTCAGCGGCTTCGCGTCAGGCGCCACGCTCGCGAACCTCTCCCGCCTGAAGCGCCTCGAACAGGGCTGAATAGGTTTCGAACTCACCCAGTCCCGAGAGGCGCGAGATCTCACCCACGGTTCGTTTGCCGTTCACGAGGGAGAGCACCTTTCGCTCTTCGGGAGACGCGTCCTGCTCCCTCCCGACGCCGGGGAGCTTTCCCGGAACCGGTTCGAGAAGGAGGTTGGCATCCCGGATCCGGGTCGAAAACTTGTTCCATTCGTCCAGCCGACGGATTCCCTCCATGACAATCTTGGTGGTGGGTACCGCGAGAGTTATCTTTTCTCTGGACTCCACAGGGCCTTCTACGAACTCGAAGTAGCCGTTGGTCCAGTGGAAGAGGCCATAAACGATTTCAAGGACCTGGTTCTTGACAGCCCACCAGAGCTGTTCCGTGGTGATGTAACCGAGACGCACCAACACCTTTCCGTGACGCGTGTCCGGCGTGATCCGGCGGGCCGATTCGGCATTCTGCTCCTCCGAAATGAGACCCCGTCGGACCAGAAAACAACCCAGACTGTAGCTCACGGAGTTGGAGCGGGCGAACACGACTTCCCCCTGCTCCCAAAACACTGTCCGAGTTTCGGCCGCGCGGGTGCACCGGAGATATCCGGTCTTTTTGGCGAGACTCAGGATGGAAATAACGTCGGCCAAGGCGATGGAATTGAGATCGCCGGTCAAAACAGGCTTGATGGACAAGAAGCCCCCCCCCGAACTCCTGGGATTCTAGGGGGCGCCTTAGAGGGTGTCAATCCCGAGGCTGGACCATGCCTTTGCTGCATAGGGGCAGCGGGGTCGAGAATCCATCCCTTGACTGAAGAAGGAGATCTCCGTACTGTCTGGTTGTTGGCCCCCAGGCTTCCTCGGCAAGGATTCCAGGCGGCCGGAGGGTACAGTTGACATTCGATGTCACCCCCACCTAAGATCAGGGCCTTACATAACGCATCGATTCCCAGCAACCGGCGCTAGAGGAACGCCCCGGGCCATGGCGCGGGCGGTGGAGAGCAAGCGTGCTGAAGCGAATCGCGTTGCTGATAATCCTGACGGCCGTAGTCATTCTGCAGCAGACGGGATGCAGAAAATCCGAAGGGACTCAGCCCCCCAAGCTTTTCGGTGCGAGTCCGAAGGTTTCCGAGGTCTCCATCACCAAGCAAAGCAAGCATTTTGAGTGCGACAATTCCACACCGCTCTGCTGCGTCGATCCTCCTATCTGTTCCTGCTGCTGTGTTCCGGACACTGTGTCCACCGTCATTGCGGATTTGGATTTGGTGGAGGTGTCCGCTCGGGTCTCGGATCCGGACGGTATCTCGGACCTTCTGGTGGTTCTGCTGCGGTTCCTGGATCCCCCGAAGGATGGAACTCCGGCAGGGACTCAGCTCCGACAGATCAGCCTCGAGATGTTCGACGTGGGTCAGGACGCGGTGGGTCAGCAATCGGCTGGGAGCAATCTGTATCCAATCCTATCGGGCGATTTGACCAAAGGAGATGGCATTTACACCCGCAAGTTCTATTTCAAGAGCACGACGC
>QHVQ01000219.1 GCA_003222305.1 Acidobacteriota bacterium
TCAGAGGGAGCAGCGCTGGTCCAGCATCGTGAAGGCTTGAGGTGACTGCGAACGGCCGAAGTCGTGCATCGGATTAGAAGAACCCCGTTTAGAACGCGCTAAAGGGCGGCCCGCCAAGCACTGGCTGGTGCCCAGAGGCCAGTCGTATTCCCTGACGTTCATCCAAATGATGAACAAGAAATCCATCTGGGCCGTCGTCGCGGGCGTGCTCGTCATCGTCGTCACCACCCTCGTCGACATTGTGCTGCACGCAACCGGCATTCAATCGCAACTGGCAAAACCGTTGGGCGTCGCTGGCCAGTCCGCAGGTGGTCGCCGCCTCCGCGCTGCTCGGCATCGCCTCCCCCTCCGCCCTGGGCCTCGCCTGGCAGCCGGTGACTTCCTTTTTCCCCCCACCTAGCATGGCGGGCAACGGGGAGTCGCCTCCGAAGTTCCCGTCGTAACGAAGCGGGTGACAAAATGGCCAAGCCTCCGGCGCTGAGCCATCGAACCTGGAACCACCTCCCGGTCTTCCTGCTCTTCATCTTGATCGTGGGGTCCGGTTTCTGCCTGCCACCCAAGGCGGATCCAACATCCCCGTCCGCAGGCGATGACCCTGGAAAAGACCAGACGCCTCCCTCTCCCTCCTCCTTCGTCCAGCGTGAGGAGGTCCGGTTCGTGACGCTCGACCTGGTGGTGGAGGAGCATGCGAAGGGGGGCTGGCGGCGCGCCCGCGACCTGACCCAGGACCAGGTCCTCCTAAGGGTTGGAGGAGAAAAGGTTCTTCTCGACTCCTTCGAGAATGGGTGCAGCTTGAGCGGTCCGCTGGCGCCCGAAACTGGAGCTCCCATCCGCGCGCAGGGTGGAGCCCCGGACTCGGGGGCACATGCCGAGGGACCTTCCGGCAAAGAATCTGTCCGCGACACCCCGCCGAACGCCGAGGGGAAGCAGCAGGCGTCCCCTGTCCCCCCGCCTCAGCGATACGTCCTTTACTTCGATCTGGAGCATCTCAAGCTGGGCTCGCGGACGCGCGCGTTCGAAGCCGCTCTGAGGTGGGCCAGGAAGGCGGCGCAGAGCCCCGATGAGGCGATGATTATCACGGGGGGGATGAGCCTCCGCATAGTTCGTCCCATGCTCCCGGTCTCCCAACGCCTCGTGGAGGACTTGAGAGCCGCCAGGAAGGATTTCAGCACCCAAGACCTGTGGGCCGAGGGAGAATCGGGCCGATTCAGAGAGATTAGATCACGGCGCACCCGGGAAGAGAAAATTGCGTTATCCAAGTCCTACGCCTCCATCGAGCAGTCGGTGGCCACCCGCGTCCTGGAGAACTTCAGGGACGTCATGGCGATCTTCGACTCCATCGAGGGAACGAAGAACCTGCTGTTTTTCAGCGAGACGCTCCGGATGGTCCCCGGTAGTCAATACTTCGGGAATCCGAGTGAGCTGCGTGCCGGCTTCTCCTCTCTTGACGACGCGCCCGAGGCGGGCACGTTCCTGGACGTCTCAGGCACGCTCCGGCAGGTGGTGGAGCAGGCCAACGAACGAAACGTGCGGCTCTACACAATCCAGGCCTCGGGCCTGGGAGCGGGAGAGGACACACAAGACACCCTCACCATGTTGGCTTCGGAGACGGGAGGGGTTTCGGTGCATGGGACGAACGACCTCGCGACCCTGTTCGACCGGGCGCGCGAGGACGCGTCGTGCTTCTACCGAATCGGGTTCCGGATGCCTGCCAGCCACACCGGGAAGGTACTGCCGGTCACCCTCCGGATCGGCCGCGACGGAACGGGTTACCGGCTCCGTTATCGGAGGACTTTGATGGACCCGACGCAAGAGCAGCAAGAGAAAACCCGGCTGCAGGCTGCGTTTCTCGCTCCCCAGGCCGCCCGCGCTTTTCCAATGACCGTGACCTCCACTCGATTGTTCGACCATCCCCGCGGCTCACGCATCCGGGTCCAGGTAGACATCCCGCTGAAGGACCTGCTCGCACTCCCCGGGCCCCGTCCCGGGGGGCAGCGGCTCACCTTGCTCGTGGGCGGCCAGGTGTTGCCGATCAGGGAGGAGACCGTCCCGCAGGGAATCTCCCGTGAGAATCCCTGGATGGATGTGGATCGCCGGCGGTTGGAGATCAACCTTCCCCCTGCCGCGGGACCGCGCCGCGCGACGCGAGTGGCCTATACGGGCGAGATGGACGCATCGCCCGGCCACTATCTCATCGTCGCCGTGGCCGAAGATGTGCTGGCAGGGACCGTATCCTCTCGAACGATCGAGTTCCGGGCCCGGGCGTCCTTCGCTTCCCTCGGCGAGATCGGATTAGCGGCGGAGGACGCCGGTGCCATCGTCGTCTCGGAGCCGGACACCCCCGCTACCCCTGCCTCGCTGTCGCCGAAACTGCTCACCGCGGATTTGGGCCCGATCTCTCCCGATCGACGGCCGTCTTTTTTCTACGCCCTCTGTCTTCCCGAAACCAACCCGTCAAAGCCGCAGGTTGGATCCGAGGTCGGGAAGGCCCAAGACGGTTGGGCACTCCGCAGGAGTCTGGCCTGTGGCTCCGGCCCAGCCGTTCCCCTGCCTTCCCGATCGCTTCCGGAGATCCGCAAACCGGGTGGTTGCACCCTGGTGTTCGACCCCCTTCCCTCCGACCGGGTCCCGGCGGGCCGCTGCCGATTCGAAGTCCGTCTAGAGATACCCGGAGATCCCCCCGAGACCCGCACGCGGGAGTTCGAGATCGTCTCGTCCTCCGTTCCCCCAGGTCATTGAATGGAAGTCATTGATTCCGGATCCCTGGTGACTGCAGGTGAGCCAGCGATATTCGACGGGCGTTTCCGGCGGTTTCAGCGGCGCGAAGTTCCAGCGAGCGAACCTAACGGGCCAACCTCGGGGTAATGGAAGGGAAGCGGACAGGGTCATACTGGCCATTGACAGTCTCCCGGAGAAACGCGAAGCTGAAGAGGTGGGAGACAGTACATCCCTATAATAGGGTGAGTTTTCCAGGGAGGGATCCGGCCTGCAAGAATCGGTGGACCACTACAGGACGTTGGTAGATCTGCGAAGACTGACCCGCACCCTGAGATTCCTGTTGCTAACCGGGGCGCTTGCCTTTGTCCTGATGTACCTGGTCGTGGCCCTATCCCGGCTTTTCTATCCTTTCGATCTGGAATTTATGGAAGGGGGCTTGCTGCACCAAGTCCGTAGAGTCGTTTCAGGAGAAGGGCTCTACGTTCCCCCGTCGCTCGGATACACCGCGTTTCCGTATCCCCCGCTCTACTTCTATGCGGCGGCCGCGGTCGCAACGCTGACCAGACTCGGCTTCGCGCCTCTCCGGATCATTTCCTTCGCCGCCTCCCTTGGCAGCTTGGTCCTGATCTACCGCTTCGTCCGGCGTGAAACAGAAAGCGCGTTCTGTGGGATTCTCTCGGCGTCGCTTTTCGCGGCCACATTTCGAATTGGGGGGGCGAGCTTTGATCTGGCTCGGGTCGATTCCCTTTTTCTTTTTCTTCTCTTGGCGGGTGTGTACGTCCTGCGCAAGTCCTCCTCCCGCCCTTCGGCCTGCGCCGCAGGCCTCCTCATGGGTCTCTCCTTCCTCACGAAACAGACGGCCCTGGTCGTCGGCCTGAGCCTGGGACTCCAGAGTCTCCTCCCAGGCAAGAGGCGGGGGCGAGTGCTTTTTACCCTGGTCTTCTTCGGTGTGATTGGCGCCAGCACCTTCCTCATGAATGCTCTCAGCTCCGGTTGGTATTCCTTTTACTGCTTCCAGCAGTTTCGGCACCACGACCTTGTCAGGGATCAAATTCTGGGATTTTGGACCGCCGATGTCAT
>QHVQ01000106.1:0-6305 GCA_003222305.1 Acidobacteriota bacterium
GATCTCCATGGAGTCGCAAATCACCTTCTCCCCGTCCACCAGCACCGGGACCAGGTCCTGTCCGCTGACGCGCCGCACTTCGCTGCGATCCTTGTAGGGAACCTGGACGTATTCGGTGGCCAAGTCCTTGTGGGCCAAAGCTAAAGCGACGCGCTCGACGTTGGTGGATGCCTCGACGCTATAGAGCTTCATCATGCGGGGACTCCCCGGCGGAATCGGCCCCGAAGCGAAACCTGATGAGCCGATCCTAGATCAGATCGGGCACCCCTGACATCTTTCCGTCAGCCCGGGGCGGTTCCTCCCCGGCGGGGCCGGAGGGAGTCAGGAATGTTCGACGGGATTGTCTCGCAGGAATTGCAGGACGGTCTGCTCAATGTTCTCCACCTTCGCCGGCTTCATGATGCACGGTTTCTCGGTGGCGATCATGTATTCGTGGGCATTCAGGCTGTCCAGGAGCCCGGTGGTGAAGACGAAGCGGTTCTGGATTCCCGATCGGATCGAGCCGGACTTCAGGAAGAACTCGATCCCGGTCATGCCCGGCATGCGGATGTCGGAGATGATCAGGTTATAAGGGCTGGACCGAATCCGTTCCATCCCCTGGGACGCGTCGGCGGCGGTGTCCACCTTGAACCCCATGGCCTCCAGGACCTCCGCATAGAGCATCCGGACCACCGGCTCGTCGTCCACCACCAGGGCTTTGCCGAGGTTGTTGGGAAGCTGCGTGAGGGCGGGTGTCTCCCTTGCCATCGCTATCCTCGCGGGACGCGATCGCTCGGACCTGTCCCGACCGGGGACAATCTAGGTCCCGGGCCGGTGTGTGTCAAGATTCCGTCTGGAGGCGCCGCAGGGTTCCGGAGCTTCCGTCCAGCAAGACCCTCTCTCCGGTCTTCAAGATTCGGGTGATCCCGGGGATGTTCGCTACGGTGGGCAGGCCATATTCCCGGGCGATGATGGAGCCGTGGGAAAGGGTCCCTCCCATCTCCACGACCAGTCCCGCGACGCGGGTGAAGACGGGAATCCAGGAAGGATCCAGGGTCGGGACAACCAGGATGTCGCCCCGCATCACGCGCTCCAATTGGTGCGGACTCTCCAGGACCACCACCCGCCCTTCCACCCTTCCCGGCCCCACCGGCATCCCCTGAAAGCTTCCCGTGTCCGGCTCCACCTGCGATCTTCTGGCCAACAGCCGGGGGATCTCCGATTCACGTAGCAGGTCGGGCATGGGAATTTCAATCTGGCGCTCTCTTTCCGCGAGACGCCGGCGAAGCCGGTCCCGGACATCGCCCACCGGGAGCTTCTCCAACAGGGCGTCTTCGATCTCCTCGATCCTGAGAAAGGGCAGATCCCCGGGCGCATCCAGAAAGCCCCGGCGCCGGAGACGCGCTCCTGCCTCCCGCAGGAAACGGCGCAATTGCGCACTGACCCGCATCCCTTCGAAGCGCGTCTGCTCCCTGAGGGCCGTGGCTCCTTTGAGCGCTTTCAGGAATGCTTTCAACAGCGTCATCCTGACGGGTATCGCCCGCTCCAGGGGGGAGAGTCGGCCGCGGAGATTCTCCCAGGCTCGCCGGGCCGTCTCCTCCTGCTGCGCGAGGGCGGCGTCGGGATCCGGAGGTCGGGGATCGGAAACCAGCGTGGCGAGAGTCCGCAAGAGAAACCCGGGCTCCTCGGCGTACACCGGCATGGCCGGATCCGATTCATACACTCCCCGGTGGCCGTATTGCTCGAGGTAGGCGCGGAATTCAGGCAAGAACTCCGTGCCCTGCAGCACCGTCTCATAATGCTCGAAGTTTCCCGCGGCCCCGCACAGATACTCGGCGGTCCTGGCCTCGCTGCGCGCCTGCAGGGAGAGGCGGATCAGGTCGAGGCCCTGCTGCACCGAGACGCTCTTGACTCCCGCCGCCAGGACGGCGCCGATGAACGCCTCCCGGTCCACCGTCCCGACGATGAGCCTGTCCACGAGGGCCAGAAAAACCGAGGCTCGATGGAAGGCCAGCTGCAGGTGAAAGATGAACTCCGTGGTGTACTCCGTTGAATCTCGGAAGATTTGCACCAGCGCCGCATCGGCGAGGGAAGTGGGATCCACACCCCGAAGCCGGAGCGCTTCCCGTCGGGCTCGCCCGAAGAAGCGCTGCAGGCGCCGCGACGCCGAGGCCTGCCGCAGGTTGAGGCGAAGCCCGGGGTTGGTGAGGAGACTCCGATTGAAATAGGGGCGCCCTTCGATGAAACGGACCACCCGGTCTCCGGAACGAACCTGCATCCCGAGCCGACGGCAGTTCAGTCCCCAATCGATCCTCTCGCAGAAAGAAGCGAACAGGGGCGAAGGGAGGTCGGGGAGCAGTTCCCGAAGGTTGGCGCGCGTCCAGAGAACGTCCTCGCGCGCGCGGGGATCGGCCGGCGGGGATCCCTCGGCCGCCGCGCCGGAGGAGACGGCGGTCATGGGTCGCGCCTGCAGGAAGTGCAGGCACCCCTCCTCCACGGCCCATTCGACGTCCAGCGGGCATCCCCAGACCGCTTCCAGCCGCAGCGCGATCTCCACCAGCTCGCGGATCGGCGCGCTGCCGAGCGGCAAGGTTCCTTCGGGAATGCGCGGGGCGATTTCTCCATCGCGCGGCACGCGCAGCGCGGCGGGAGTCACGCTTTCCCGGACGACCGCGTCTCCACTACCTTCCGCCGCCTGGATCAGCAGGTCGGCGGCGCCTCCGGGATCGCGGGTGAATACGACTCCGGCCGCGGTCGGGCGAAGCATCCTCTGGACCACCACCCCCATCCGGATTCCTGAGGATTCCGACCGGAACCCCATGGCGTGGCGGTACGCCATCGCCCTTTCGGAGAAGGCCGAAGACCAGCAGCGGAACAGGAATCGCGGCACGTCCGGCCGGGTGACACGCAGGTAGGATTCGTGGATGCCGGCGAAGGAGGCCCGCAGGGAATCCTCGTCGGCCGCCGACGAGCGGACCGCGTACCCCTCCGGGGCCGCGCCGAGCTCGTCGAGGGCGGCTTCGAGATCTTGCTGTAGCTCTTCCGGCAGGTGAGAGGCCAGCACCTCGACCTCCGGCTCTTGGGGAGCCCGGGAGCGGACCTCGGCGAAGAACGAGGAGAGCACCACGAAACCCGCCGGGACCTCGACTCCCAGGTCGGCGAGCCTCGCCAGGCCCAGCGCCTTGCCACCCGCCTCCTCCCGATCTTCGGCTCGCAGGTCCCACAGAGGGCGCACCAGGCTGCTCACGCGCGAAACTATACCGCAGGACGCGCTATGATGAGGGCCATGACCGACGGCCGTTCGCTTCCCTCGGGACCCCTCCGGGCGCTGCTGCGCAAGACGCTGTCGGGGATCGCCTTTCTTTTCGTCCTGGCGGTGCTGGCGGGCGTGGCGCTGCGCAGCACGCGGCTGGTGAAGCGCGAGGAGACGGGCTGGACGGGACGCTACAACGTCCTGCTCATCACCGTGGACACCCTGCGGGCCGACCACCTGGGGTGTTATGGGTACTCCAAAGCCGCAACGCCCTCCATGGATCGGCTGGCCGCCGACGGCGTCCTGTTCGAGCGGGCGGAGACGGCGGCTCCCATCACGCTGCCCGCCCACGTCTCGATCCTGACCGGCACCTATCCTGCCTACCACGGCGTCCGCAACAACGGGGTTTACCGGCTCGGCCCCCGGGCGGTGACTCTCGCCGAGGTCCTGCAGGAACACGGCTACAAGACCGGGGCGGTGATCTCGGGTTATCCGCTGGCCACCCGGTTCGGGCTCTCCCAGGGCTTCGACTCCTACGATGATCATCTCCCCCCCGAGAAGGTCCGCCAGGTCAATTTCCGTGAGCGGCGCGCCGAGGAGGTGACCCGCCTGGGAATCTCGTGGCTCTCTACCGTCTCCCCGCAGCGCTTCTTCCTGTGGCTGCATTACTTCGATCCGCACGCCCCCTATGCTCCCCCCTCTCCGTTTGCCGAGCGGTTCGCCCTCACCCCCTATGACGGCGAGGTGGCCTACGTGGACCGGGAGATCGGCAAGGTCCTGGAGAATCTCACGACGCTGGGGGTGATGGACAAGACGCTGGTGGTCCTGGTGGCGGACCATGGCGAGGGGCTCGGGGATCACGGCGAGGCGACCCACGGCGTCTTCCTCTATGAGTCCACCCTTCGCGTCCCCATGATCCTGTCCCTGCCCGGGCCGCTCCCCCGCGGCCAGCGTGTCAGCACCCCGGTGCGCACCATCGATCTGATGCCCACGATCCTGCGTTTTCTCGATCTCCCCCAGCCCGAGGAGCTGCAGGGAACCAGCCTCCTCCCGCTCATCTCGCGGCGTCCCCCCGATCTGCTCCTGAAATCGCTTTCGGAATCGCTGCTGCCCCGCGAGAACTACGGCTGGAGCGAGCTCAGCGCCGTGCGCATCGGCGACTGGAAGTACATCCTGGCTCCGCGGGAGGAGCTCTACGACCTGCGCACCGACCCCGGCGAGCGCAACGACCTGGCCAAGCGGCGCGAAGGGGACGCCGCGCGCATGCGGGAGGAGATCCACCGCCTCATGCAGGACGCCGCCCCCTCCGGTGCCCCCATTGCCTACCGTCAGGAGCTGGACGACACTGCCCGGGAGCGCCTCCGCTCCCTCGGGTATTTATGGGCCCCCGGTCCGTCGCCTGCGACAGCTCGTCCCGATCCGAAGGACCGGGTTGAGCTGCTGGGCCCGCTGGACGCCGCGCGGGAGCTTTACGTCCAGGGAGAATTCGCCCAGGCGGTGGCGAAATACGACCAGGTGCTGGCGGCGGACCCGGGAAATCTCACGGCCCTGTTTCACCGGGGCAACGCCCGAGTGGAGGCCGGCGACTATGCCGGCGCCGCCGCCGACTTCGAGCTGGTGCTGGCCCAACGGCCGAGAAGTCCCGAAGTGCTGTTGAATCTCGGCAGCGCTCTGCTCGGACAGGGCCTGCTCAACGAATCGGCCCGGATTTTCCGACAGGTGATCGATCTTGATCCCGACTCCGACAAAGCCTTCGCCGGACTCGGCAAGGCGCTGGCCCGGCAGGGAAGGCCCGACGAGGCGGCGGAGATGTTCCGCAAGGCACTGGCCTTCAACCCCGCCTCCCGGGAAGCCAAGCAGGGGCTCGCCGGCGCGCTGGCGGCCGGGGGAAAGCGGGAGGAGGCGGAAGCGGCGCTGCGCCAGGCGGCCGCGGCGGACCCCAAGGACCCCGACGCCGCCGTGGCCCTGGCCCGGGTGCTCTACGAGTCGGGCCGCTATGAAGAGGTGGTGAACCGGATGGAGGAAGCGCTGCGCACCGGCGCGGAGTCCCCGGAGATCCATTTCGCCCTGGGCAACGCCCTCTTCAAGATGGGAGCGGTTCCCCGGGCCGCCGAAGAGTACGAAAAAGTTCTCAAAATGGCGCCGCAGCATTCCGGGGCCCTTTTCGGTGCGGCTCTCGTGGCCCGGAAATCGGGGCGGAGTGGCGAAGCGGTGCGACTCCTGGAGCGCGTCCGCGGCCTGGATCCCTCCAACACCTCCGCGCGGCTTCACCTCGCCGACCTCTACGAACAATCCGGCCGGATCGGCGATGCTGTCTCCGAATACCGGGCGGTCCTGGCCATGGACCCGGGCGCTTCAGAAATTCACTTCCACCTGGGGGAGCTCTACGTGCGGTCCGGGCGCAAGGAGGAGGCGCGGCGGGAGCTGAGTGCTTATCTGGCAGCCGGGAAGCAGGAATTCAGCCGGGAGGCGCAGGAGGCGTTGAACCGGCTGGGGCCTGAATAAGAAAGGCGGCCCTTGCGGACCGCCTGGCTTGATCGCGTGAGTCTGCGTCTTACTTGAGGATCCCTTTGAGCATCTTGCCGGAGGTGAACTTCACGACTCGCTTGGCGGCAATCTTGATAGGCTCGCCGGTCTGGGGATTGCGGCCCGTGCGGGCCTTGCGGCGGAAGAGCGAGAAGGTTCCAAACCCCACCAGGCTTGTACGCTCACCTTTCTTCAGTGTCTTGGTAATGTGAGCCAGCAGCGAGTCGATCGACTTGGCTGCCTGGACCTTCGTGATCTTCACGTCTTTCGCCAGGTACTCAATCAGGTCACCCTTGTTCATGCCGCCTCCTAGCGCTCTCGAACTGTTGGACATCCCAATCGCCCCCGCTGCGGCCTATATAGCATCGGGGGATCGGGCTGTCAACAGTCGATGCTCCCCGACCGGCCTGAGTCTTCTTGGCGTGTCGCACAAGCATGGGTCAGAAGCGGCTTCCGCAAGCCGCGCCCGGCAAGCTATAATCTGCACGGCCGCTGCATGGCGGCGACACGAGGACTGCATGGCAGAAGCGGAGCTGGTGACGCGCGA
>QHVQ01000106.1:6386-13272 GCA_003222305.1 Acidobacteriota bacterium
TGCTGGACCGGCTGCGCCGGCGCTCTCCCGTCCGCTTCGAGCTGGTGGCCGCCAACGTGGATCAGGGCTACAACGGCTTCCGCTCGGACATCATCGAGGACCACCTGAAGGCAGGGGGCCACCGCTATCACATCGAGATGACCGAGATCGCCCACACCATCCGCAAGAAGATGGATCCCGCAGACACCCATTGCTCCCTGTGCGCGCGGCTGCGGCGCGGCGTGCTCTATCGCCTGGCCACCCAGCTGGACTGCAACAAGATCGCCTTAGGCCATCATGCCGACGACATCATCGAGACGCTGCTCATGCTGCAGCTCTTCAACGGGCAGATCAAGGCCATGCCGCCGGTCCTGCGAGCCAAGAACGACGTGCATACCGTGATCCGGCCCATGGTTTACGTCTGGGAGCAGGATGTCATCCAGTACGCGCGAGAGATGAAGTTCCCGGTGGTCTGCTGCTGCTGTCCCGCCTGCGGTGATACGTCCCTCCAGCGCCAACAGATCAAAGCGTTCCTCAAGCGGCTGGAAGAAGGTCATCCCGGGATCAAGAACTCGCTCCTCAGGGCCACCCGGAACATCCAGCTCCCCTATCTCATGGATCCCCGGTATCTCCCGAGCCAGGAGGAAGCGGAGCGCCCCGCGAGCCATGAGCGAGTCGGCGAAGCCGCCCTCCCTTAGCGCTCTCCCCTTCGGCCGGGCGGTGGGTCTGGCGCTGGCGTCCAGCCTGTCCCTGGGTTTGTCCCTGGGACTTCTCGACGTCACTATGAGCATCCTGCGCGATCGGCCCCGCGCCTTCCAAAGCCTGGCCGGCGTCCTCCCGCCTTTGTCCACGTCCTTCCCGGCTTTCTTCCTGCTTGTTTTCGCCATCCTTCTGCCGGCCGCGCTGGCGCCGGGTCGCCGGGTCGGGCCGAGGAAAGGTCCGCTCATTGTGGCGCTCGCCACGACCTTGGGCATCTTCCTCCTCCTGGCGGTTTACTACGGCCTGGTTCCGCCGCGACCGAGCCCTGCCCAGTCGCGAATTCTCTTCCTCGTGACGTTCCTGTCGCTGGCGCTGGGCGCCCAGAGATACCAGAGGCTTCGGGCAACTTGGGCGAGCCCGGCCGTCCCGCGGGAGGTCGGGGCCACGCTGCTGTCGCTGCCCCTCGTCCTGGGGACAGGGTTTCTGTTCATTTGGGGCCGGGCCTACCGGACGGCGATGGTCCCCGGCTCCTGGCCGCTCCTGTGGGACCTCGCCATCGGGGCCACGCTGGCGCTGGTGGTCGCCGGATCGATCTACCTCGTCGGGCGCATACACGTCGAGCGCTGGCTCGGCGCCACGGCGCTGCTCTTGTTCCTCTTCGGCGTCGCGGTCGTCTTCGCCGGTGGCAGGGACCGGGCGGCGTCCCCCGTCGTGAGCGAGAAAAACCATCCGGTGCACAGGATCTTCTTTCTGAGCATCGACACCTTGCGGGCGGACGCGATCTCCGCGCTGCGGCCCGCCGCGCCGGCGACGCCGCAGCTGGATTCCCTCGCCGCCGACTCCGTGGTCTTCACGCGCGCCTATTCGCCCGCCCCTTGGACGCTCCCCACTTTCTCCACCCTGATGACGGGCGTGACACCGCTGGTCCACGGCGTGCGGAAGTTCGAAGACCGGATTCCCACCGTCTTGCCCACCCTGGCGGAGCGGATGCGCGAGGCGGGATATACCACCGCCGCCTTCGGCGATCAGCTCTTTCTGCATCCCCAGCACGGCATCTCCCGCGGGTTTCAAACCTATGAGCTCAGCCCCCGCGACGACTACGGAGGATCTCTAGGCACCAGAATTCTGGGCTGGGCCTTTCCCGCGCGCTTCCGGCGGGCCCTCGACACTACTCAGATCACCGATCTCACCGTGGGCTGGCTGCGCCGCCATGCCCACGACGACTTCTTCCTGTGGCTCCACTACTTCAAGCCCCACGGCCCCTACGAGCCCCTGCCACCCTATCGGCCGAAAGGCGAGCCTCCGCCCGGCATGGGGTTCAGGTTCTCGGCCGACAATGAAATCCGCACCGGCGCGCTGGTGATCCCCGTCGCGCAGAGACCCTGGGTCCGCAAGCTCTACGAGGGAGAGCTGCGCTACGTGGACGATAGCGTGGGGAGAGTGCTGGCGGAGCTCAAACACCTGGGAATCTACGACGACACGCTGATTGTGTTCGTGTCGGATCACGGCGAGGAGTTCTGGGAGCACGATGGACGGGCGCACGGACACACCTTCTACGACGAGTTGCTCCGGGTCCCGCTGTTCGTGAAACTGCCGGGCCAGGGTCTCCGGGTGCATCGTAACGAGCTGGTGTGCACCGGGAGCGTCTATCCGACCTTTCTGGACCTCGCCGGAATCCCGCGTCAAGCCGACGCGACCTCCTACGCCTCCCTGCTGCCGCTTCTGGGCGGCCCCGGCGGGCCTTTCGAAGAGTCCCCGGTCCTGAGCGCCACGCCTCTCTATTATGAAGACCGGGAGTCGGTCGTCTTCGGAGAGATGAAGTACATACGCTCTCTGGTCACCAACCGGGAGCAGCTCTACGATCTGAAGGACGATCCACGAGAACTGCACAACCTGACCGGCACGCCCACCGAAAGGCTCGTTCAGGCCAGGGCGATTTTGGCGGCGGCGACGAAGTCCAGCGAAGCCCTGCGCGAGCGCTACGGCATCCGCGGTCCTTCCTCCTTCGAGCTCGACCCCCAGACCCTCGAGCAGCTCCGCTCCCTCGGTTACGTGCACTAGCAGCGGGACGGTCCGCCGGGCGCTCCGACACCACTATTAATATGATAGGGATTCGGGACACCGCTACATCTCGTAACCCACTGGATGCAAAGTTACTTTTTGGTTCCATTTTCCGCCGTTTCCTTGACAGCCCAAAAACCAGGTGTTAGATTCCGCCATACCTATAGGTGAGGTGGTGGAAGAGCCGAGAGCCAAATCCGGTCGCATCAAGGCTTTCGGCGAGGATCTTCCAGGGATCCCCACGGGCGGAGGGACCCATCCGTCCTGACACTCGGTTTTCCTCGAGGAAACCCCACGGACCTGGTCGACGACGATGAAGCGCCCGGCAGGCACCAGCCAGGCAAGATGATTGGGAACTGCAACTTTCTCTTTGGAGGCAGACGCGATGTGGGATAAGAAAGAAGGGAAGGATGTTGCGCCGGGCAGCTTCAGCACCCCCACCGGCTACGGGAGCAGCCCGCACCCGGCTCCCAGCTCCAGCACCACCTCCAGCTCCGGCCGACTGGTGAACATCGGACAGACGATTTTCATCAAGGGCGAGCTGACGGGCACCGAGGACCTGACTATCGAGGGGCGGGTGGAAGGGAAGATCGAGCTGAAGGACCACAATCTGACCATCGGCCCCAACGGGAAGATCAAGGCCGACGTGTTCGCCAAGAACATCGTCATCACGGGGGAGCTCCTGGGCAACGCCTTCGCCTCCGAGAAAGTGGAAATCACCAACGCGGGGATCCTGAAAGGCGACATCACGTCCCCGCGGATTGTCATCGCCGACGGCGCGCAGTTCAAGGGAAGCGTGGATATGGACAAGGGAGGCTCCCAGTCCAGGAATGCCCCGCAGCCGAGCCGCGGCGATCATGTGAAGCCGATTCAGCAGGCGGTGCCGGCCGACACATCGGCCCAGCAGAAGAGCACGACAACGCAGACGTCGCCTTATTATCCGGCCGAGAAGCGGTAGCTCAACTCAACCTTGGATCGAGGCCGGCCGTAAGCTTACGGCCGGCCTCGAAACGTCGACCGCGAGATGTTCGGACCCATTTTCAGGCGCAGCACGATCGTTGACCTCGACTCACGGCAGGCCATGACTTTGGCGATCGAGTCCAGACTCCAATCCTCCCACGTCCTCCCCCTCCTTGCCCGCAGGCTGTCGTTGCTTCCCCATCCCCGGGTGCTCGATCTGGGCAGCGTGGTGGGCGGGAACCTGCAGTTTTTCATCGATCTGGGCTGCAAGGTGACGGCGGACGACCTGCTGAAACCGGTGGAGACCGTCCTCTCCCAGACCGGCGCGCTGGGGACCGACTGGAAGGGCTCTTCCGCCAAACGCCTGGAATATCCCGACACCTCCTTCGATGCGGTGATCGCCTGGGATCTGTTCGACTTCATGCCGCCGGCGGAGGCGAAGCCCTTCGCGCACGATCTGCTCCGGGTGATGAAGCCGGGCGGCATCGTGCTGGCCTACTTCACTTCCCGCGAGACCGAGCGCCGCGAGCCCCACCGCCGCTACCGCATCCAAAGCCAGGAGAAGGTCGAGTGGATCACCGTGGGCGCCGCTCGCACCCTCCGGCACGTCTACAAGAACCGCGAACTCGAGCAGATGTTCGACGGGTTCAAGACCCACACCGCTTTCGTCCTGATGAACGGGACCCGCGAGATGCTCCTCGAGAAAAGGCTTCCCGCCGCGACCCCCACCATTACCCCTCTCGTGACCGCCGTCCGCACCAACCGCTGAAGCCACCGCCGCGGCACACAGCCTCCACCCGCTCTCAGATGAAGAGCTTGGCCCCCCGCCACGCCTCCTCGATCGGCCTCTTGAGGCCGCGACACAGGTACACGATCTGGTCCCGCTCGTAGGGCATGGCCAGGGCGGAGGTGATGAAGCGCCGGACCTCCGCGACCGATTGGAAGCTCTGCTCGAGATCTTCCCGCGAGATCCCCACCGCCAGAACCGGGTCGGCCGGCCGCGGCGGGCCCCAGAAGTAGCCACTGTTGTGGGGCGTGGCCGCCCGAGGCAGGCCGAGGCGCGTGCCGTAATAATTGAGAGCGCCCGCCTCGCCATAGTTCGACGCGACGATTCCGGTCGCCGAACGAATCCTTGGCGGCAGGCTCGTGTAGGCCGCGGCGACCCCGGCCGCCAGCTCCTCCCAGCCGAAACGATCGGCGTAGAACTGGGGCAGGACTCCCTGCTCCTGATTCTCGGCGGAGGGCTGCCGTACCCCGAGGGCCGTCTGGTAGGCGATGAATCGATCGACCGGCAGGAGAGGGATGGCGAAGGGAGCGGTCACCGCGCCTCCGATCACCAGAAGCGCCAGAACCGACGCCGTGAGCCAGCGGCGCCACGACCTCGAGTGTACACCGGCTACGGCACAGGCGCCCGCGGCCAGGAGAGGCGGATAGGCGCCGACCAGATAGTAGGGCTTGCTGCGCTGCAGGGCAAAGATGGCGAAGGCAAAGAGCCAGATCAGCCCGAGCGGGCGATAGCGCCCTTCGTTGCCCCCGAGCAGAAAGACGAGGCCAACCAGCGCGAGGATGCAATTGAACGGGTGCATCTCGAGGAGCTGGCCTACGCTGAAACCCACCACGCCGAGCGCGGCGATCTTGCGGGTGGCGGCATTGTGCATGAACTCGAGCGTCGCCCACTGGTGAGTGGCCTCCCACGCGAGGTACGGCAAGAACAGGATCAAAGCCAGACCTCCGCCGAGCCACAACTCCTTGGAGAGCAGTTGGCGCCGCTCCCGGGTGGCCAGCAGCGGGAGAGCCAGCGCGGCCCCGAACGTGAGGAGGCCGATCTTGTTCTCCAGTCCGAGGCCCACCACGCCTCCGAAGGGGATCCACAGGGCGGTGCGCCCGGTCTTGAGCAGGCGCACCACCAGGAAGAAGGCGAGGGCCCAGAACAGGAGGTCGAACGCGTTCATCGAGTAGTAGCCGGTGATGCCCAGGTAGCAGGGAGCCGCCAGCGCGGCGACCGCCGCGAGTCCCTGCGCGGGCAGCCTGCCTCCAAGCTCACGCGCCAGAAGACCGGTGAGGACCACGAGACCAGCTCCCGCGAGAGCGGGCAGAACCCTAATCGCGCCGACCGATTCCCCGAAAACCGCCCGCCAGGCCGCCAGCAACCAGATCGACAGGGCGGGATGATCCACGTAGCCCGCCGCGAGGTGCTTCGAGCAGTCCAGGTAGTAGAGCTCGTCCCGGAATATTCCGTAGCGGCCATCGGCCCAAAAGTGGAGCCCCAGCGACGCGAGTGCCGGCAGACCCAGAGCCAGGAACGCACCGAGCCAGGAAGGAGCGACTGTCGGGTCCTTTCGTCTGGCCCTGCTGGTCATCGGCGTGCTCTCTCCCTTTAACGCCCTAATTCCGGAGTCCCTGTATCAAAGTCGACCCGCCTGGAATTCGCCCGCGCCTTGCGTGCGAGCGCCGCGTATTGCCCCCGGAATTGGTCCAGCATCTCCTCGTCCAATTCCTCCAGGTCCAGGAGGGCGTTGTGCGCCCCCTGCGTGGCACGAATCAGCTCGTCGAGCTTGATCTGTATGGCTTCCGTGTCCCGGTTTTGGGTGTTCTGGATCATGAACACCATCAAGAACGTGACGATGGTCGTTGCGGTGTTGATCACCAGCTGCCAGGTGTCGCTGAAGTGAAAGATCGGACCGGTAAGCAGCCAGGCAAGCACGACCCCTACTGCCAGAGTAAAGCTGAGCGGACGCCCCGTGAAGCGGGACGACGCTTTGGCAAAGCGCGAGAACCAAGTTGTCTGTTGCATTTTCACGACACCTCACATGCTCCACTGCGTCCAAGCGATCCGACTCCGCCGCACGAAGTGCGTGTTTCCCATGCGTCCACCCAGCGCCGCCATTGCTAGGCGGTGAGGGTTTTGACAACCGAGATTCTCTGAGCAGCGGGGCGGGCCGAGCCGGCGGGAGAGCGAAATAGAGCAGACCCGCTTTCAGTATCTGCATGTGGGCAGCGTCACGCCTTGGTCGGTGTTTCGCTCATCAGAGCCAATTGATTTCCATCGGGGTCGCGGAATTCGGTCAGCCACAGCTCCGTCGCAGGAGTGCGGTGAACCATATGGGGACTCGCCCCGAACTTGACGCCCCGCTCCACCAGCGTCTGATATACCGCGTGAATATCGCCGACCCGAAAGTAGACCATC
>QHVQ01000107.1 GCA_003222305.1 Acidobacteriota bacterium
TGGAAGTTCGTCTGGAGCGCCTCCAGGATGACGACCAGCTGGAAAGGCAGGGCGTAGGCCAGCTGGCTCTTCAACAGGGCGCGGTCGGGCCGCACGTCTCCCGGGAACTCCCGCCTCAGATAGAGCAGCAGCGCGACCGCTCGAGCGGCCGCCACCACCGCCGCTCCCAGCAGCAGGCCTGCGAGGCTGTGCAGGAGAAGAGCGGGGAGCAGGATGAGCACCGCCCGGAGGATGTCGGAGAGGGCATAGCTGACGGCCGCCCAGCCGTATCGCCCCTGCGCGATCAGTAGGATCTCCAGGGGGGCCGAGAAGGTCATGAACAGCAGGAACAGCCCCAAGAGCGGCAGCGGATTCCCCAGGGCGTCGTTGCTGAGCCATCGGGAGATGGTCCCGCGCGCCTCCTGCAGGCAGAGAAGGCAAACCAGCCCGGTCACGCCGATCACCAGCGTCGCATTGGTGACGTACCGGCCGGGATGGCGCCGGGCCATGGGGAGAAAATAGAGGAGACTCTCCGCCATCCCCAGCTGCGCGACGCCGTAGAGGGTTCCGTAGATCAGAAAGAGCTGCCGATAAGTGCCGAACTGCGCGGGCTCGAAGATCCGGGCAAGGATCACCGGGATGAAGAAGGTCGCCGCGAAGCCCACGACCCTCCCGAGCATCAGGGGAAGGGCCGCTTTGAACCCCCCCTGCGTTCCCTCCCGGGAAGCCTCTGGACGGATGGAGATCATGCGTGGGCCCGCCGGCAAGGGGAGGCGAAGTCGAAGATGCCGTTCGCCTGACAGCTCATCACAGCCGGGGAGAATCTCCCCAGGGCGTCCAGGCACGATTTCTCCCACAGCATCTTCCTGGGTATCGTGAGGAGCGGGAAGAACGGGTCGAGATGACGGCAGACCGTGTAGCCGAAGCGATAACCGGCCGCAGCCACCTCTCGCACCACTCCCACGTCGAATCCGCCGTCCGGATAGGCGAAGTGCCGAATGGATGCTTGCAGCCGCCGGGAGATTCGCCGCCGGGATTCCACCAGCTCCCGCCCCACGCGCTCGCGGCTTTCCTGCGTCAGGAGGGGGTGGGTCGCGGAATGAGAGCCGATGGTGATCCCCGCCTCGGACATTTCCCGCAGCATCGGCCAGGTCATGAGAGCGGCTCCGCCCTGCGACCCGGGAGCTTTCTCCGGATTGGCCCCGCGGGAATCGAGCAGGCGCCGCAGCGCTTCCTGGGGCAGGGTTTCCAGGAGGATCCGGGTGGCGGCGAAGCGGCCAAGCGTCCCGGAGCCCGGCCGGAAATTGCGCAGCGGCGGGACCCGGCTGGGAGCCAGCAGTCGGTTCAAGGCCTCCAAAGTACACTCCCCCTCGGAGAACTCCCGGCCGAGAAGCGTATACAGGGCGTCATGGTCGAGCCCCCGGGCAGCGTCGATCGATTCCGTCACCACGAAGACCAGGGCGGGGATCCCCTTCCTCTTGAGAAGGGGGAACGCGTGGGTGTAGACATCTTGGTAACCATCGTCGAAGGTGACCAGCGCGACCGGCCGGCGGAACTGCCGCCCGCTCTCGAGCCCTTCTCCCAGCTCGTCCGGCGGGAGGAACTGGCACCGCCTGCCGATCCAGTCCAGCTGGTGCTCCAACGTCCTGAGGCTGGTGAGCTGGGCAGGAATGGAGCGCTTCGCTTCCGAGTCGAAATCTTCCACCACCCGGTGGTATCCCACCACCAGCGGGCGATACCGGCTGCGGGAAATCCGCCCGAGGAGATCGCCCGCGCCCGTCCAGCTCAGCGCGCCCGCGCAGCCGGTCTTGAGAACGCTTCGGAGCATTGCGAGTCACCTTTCTGCGGCGCATTTTCAGCGCGCGTAGTCGCGGAGAGTCGGGAGCGGAAAAGCGTCCGCCGGGCCAGCTTCCGGGCAGCCCGCATCCATCTCGTCGCCTGGCGGCGGATCCTTCCGCCGATCCCGGGGGGGTAAAGCTCCAGGCGGGCCAGCGTGCGGGCCTCGCGGGCCCAGTGGAACTTGTACAGCTCGTCTCCATGCAGCAGGTCGTACTCGCTCGCGCCCTCCCGGAGGGCCTGACGGATGCTCAGCCCCATGAGGACCAGCCCGACACTCTGCCTGGCGAAGAGCGGATCGAACCCGGACTGATAAAAATAGAACCTCCGGCGGTAGTGGAAACCGTAGAGAGAGGCGACCGGCCTCTCATCCAGTCGGAGCACGAACAGCCTGAGCCAGCCGCGCTGCAGCGCCACCCGGCTCAGCTCGTCATGGAAGGTGAGGAGAGGGGCGGTGTGAAAAGCCTCGGAGGGGCTCCTCCCTTCCCGGCACCGGTGGTGGAGATCCACCAGAATGGCCAGGCTCTCGCGCCGCTGATCCTCCGTCGTGGCCATGTCCAACCGGACGCGGAAGCGCCGGGAGAGATTGTTGGACCGGCGCAGGAAGTTGGAGCGGTGCGATCGCCCGAGCGAGGCCAGGTAACCCTCCCAGGTGAGACCTTCCAGGTGCACGACGGGGCAAACATTGGTGGCCGCCTTCCACTGGCTCCATCGCCTCTCTCCGAGGCACCGGCCCAGCTCGAACGCCTGGGAAGCCTCCGCCCGGATGTTGGCCATCTCCACCGGATGACGACCGCGCTCGAGGTGCAGCGCCAGAGCTTCGAGGGCCGCCGCCTCCGAGCCCCGGCGGAGGATGAGATCCGGATAATCGGAGCCGACCGTTCCGCTCCCCAGAAATTCCAGCGCCCGAAACGGCAGCAGGCTCCTGACGCGGGCGGGACGCAGGGCCAGCGGCGCGATACCGAGAAGACGCCCCCCATCTCGTATCGTCAGGAGCGAGAGCTTCCGGCTCTCGGAGAGGTGCTTCCACCAGGTGAAGAGCCACTCCCAGGTCAGAAAGAAGCAGTCGGCGGCGCTGGATGCCAGCAGCTCGGTCCACTCGTCGCGTAGCCTTTCGAAGCCGGGCGTGTCACCCACCGCCTCGATGCGGATGCCGCGGCCCGGATCGGGTCTTTCCCAAACCCAGCCGCCGGCCGGCTCAACCGCAGGGCGGATGGGAACGGCCAGGAATGAAGTCTGGTGGTGTTGCATCATGGTCGATAGAGACCTTCAGGAAACTTGGACAGGGGTGTCACTGTGGATGATCTTCGCCGGGACTCCGGCCACCACCGCCCGGGGGGGAACGTCCTTCAAGACCACGGCGTTGGCTCCCACCCTCGATCCGGCGCCGACCCGAATCGGCCCCAGGATCTTGGCACCCGCCCCGATGCTGACGCCGTCTTCGATGACCGGAACTCCTTCTCTCGGCCAGCGCCCGCCGATGGTCACCTGCTGCGCGATCAGCACATTGGCTCCGATGCGGCAGCGGGCGTGCAGGACGATGCCGAGACCCCCGTAACCCAGCGTCGTCCCTTCGCCGATCTCGACGGACATCGGGATGACGGAGTTGAAGATGAGGAAGATCAGGCGGTACATCAGCCGGGGGAGGACCGGGATGCGGTGCCGCTGGCACCAGCGTCCCGCCCGGTAGAGCGCCAGAGCATCCATGGGCATCACTCCGGTGCCCGGCAGGCGTCGAGACTCAAGACCTGCTCCGCCATGTACTCCACCTGCGAGGGACTGAGCTCTTGGTGAATGGGTAGCTCGAGAACATGGCGCCGGAGGAATGCCGCTTCGGACGATCCCGACGCCTCCGCCTCCGCGTCCCCCAGGTTCCAGAATTCGATCGCCTGAATGCCGCGCGCCCACAGGGCCCTCGCCGCCTGCCCCTTGTCCCGGACCAGGATCGGAAATCCCAGGGGACACATCCCCGGCTCGAGTGATCGGGGAAGGAGGGCGACTCTGCCGGAGAAGCGCTTCAGAAGCAGGCGAAAATGTCGTCGCCTTCGCCGGCGGACGTTGCGGTAATCCCAGCATCCCAAGAGCCGGCGGGAAATCCCGGACATCCCCACACCGGCATCGGCCGCGTCGAATCCCGCGCCTCCCACCGGAACGCGCCTCACCCGCGCGGCGCTCAGCAAGCGGCCCGCGGCCCGTTTCATGGCGAACAGTCCCTTTCCCGGCGCGTTCCACCGGCTGCGGGTCCATTCCAGCATCAGCTCGGCGCTCCTGGCCGCCACCGATAGAAACCCGCAGGGTGGGAGCTGCAGTTCGTCCAACGGCTGCAGCACCTCGCGGTTCTGCACCAACAGCGCGCCGTGAGGCAGGGGGAGCGTCTTGTAGAGGCAGAAAACGGCGTGGTCCCCAAAGCTCCCGAGAGGGCGCCCACGACTCTCGCTGAACAGGGACAGCGCGCAATCTTCGATGAGGAGCACGCCGTTTTTGCGGCAAAGCGCCGCGATCTCCCGGATCGGCTGGGGCCACCCCAGGTAGTGAATCACCACCAGGGCCCGCGCGCCGGATCGACAGAGGCTCTCCAACTGCTCCAGATCAGGCTCCAGGTCGCGACCAATGCGGTAGAAACGGAGAGTGGCCCCGGCGGCCCGGATCGCCCGGATCTCATTGCCGTGGTGATAGTCGGGCACCAGGACCGTGCTCCCATTGCCCATGCTGAGGGTCCGGAACAGGTGATAGATCAGACTCCGCGCTACGTAGGCATAGGTTCGGTGGGGCGCGTTGAGGGGGAATAGCGGCTCTCGTGCCGGACCCGCCCGGAACAGGAGCCGGGGATTCAGTCCGGGCCACGACGGGACGTACATGCCGCGCGAAGCGACCCGCTGGACGGCGTCCCGAAGCAGAGCATCACCCGCGAGGCGCAGCTTGGGGCTCGCTGCGGGAGCCCGGCCGGCGTCTGCGGCTTCAATCTGCATTGGCCGGCAGCTCAACGCACTTCACCTCTTTTCGGGCTCCTGCCCGGCGGACCATCCGCCCGGCAGCGGATGACGCCGCCCCTCGGCGCCACCAGTCTGCGGTGGGCATCCACTCGAGCACCTGGTCCCTCAGATGGAGGTACATGCGACTTTTTCTCAGCCCCGGAACCAGCTCGAACTTGGCGAGGTGAAGGATTCTCCCCCTCACCGAATTCGCGAATGCGAACAGCCAATAGTGATTGCGGGTCCGACGCGTCCGGCTGAGCTTCCACTCCTCGTCGGTCCCCAGAAAGTCGAACTCCTCCAGGTGGTCCTGAAAGGCTTGCTGTATCACCCTTTCGCAGAGCAGGTTGTACGGCGAGTAGCGGGCGTAGCCGGGATCGTAAGCGGGCTTCAGCAGGTAAAGCCGGTTGGCGTAAAGGAGGCAATAATCGAAGGCGATCCGGCGCGCTCCGGCTTTCAGAAAGTGCAGCCGCAACCACCCCTTTGGCGCGGCGCGCTCCGCCAGCCTGGAGTAGAACCGGTGGACCTCGGTGTGGGAGCTGATGGCGGTCCCGACTTCCCCCTTCCAGCCGGAAGCCTCGATGCGCAGCCCTTCCTCCAGAGCGGTCTGGACCTCCTCAGTCGAGGAGATCACTTCCAGAGCCACCTCGCCGAGCTGGGTGAGGTGCTTGAGCCGGCTGCGCTGGGTGGAGCGGTACTTGCCGCTCAAGCTGTGGTGGTAGTCCTCCCAGGCTCCGAGGATCGGGAGATAAGGAGAATTCGCAGAGCTCCAGAGGCCCGCCCGCAGGCCACGGCTTTTCGCCATCTTGGGAAGCGACTCGAGAGTCGTGGCGCTTTCCGGTACCTGCTGGAGCTCCAGCACGTCCCAGTCGCCGCGCTGCAGGAGATGATTCCAGATGACGTCCAGCGATTCTTCCGCTCGCCGCGTGAGGATGAAGTCGAAGCGGGGAGAATGATCGTTGGAGAGGGACCGTACCTTCAGGACGTTCAGGCCGTAGAGCTGCCCGGGGCCTCTCATGAGAGGGGCCAGGGCGATGATCTCGTCCCCCTCCTTCACGGCCAGAATGCGCAGCTCGTTGGCCCCTCCGAAACATTCCCACCAGGTGCGCACCCAGGTGTGCGTGAGAAAAGGGTGGCAGATGCCGGCCCGCTGCACCAGGGAGTCCCAGACAGGCTCCATGTCGAGAAAACTGCCGAGATCGGAAATCTCCATGACGCTCAGAGGGGGTGCATCGACCCGCGCTTCAGAGTGTTCCACGGTGACGGATGGGGTCCGAAGCGCCGGGTGCGCCTCTCCCCGGCTCGACTGCCGGATTCCTTCCGAAGGACGCGCGCCACTCTTATGATTCAGGACCATGACCCCTCCACGCGGACGACCGGGCGCCCGAAGGCCTTCCGGTGAGCGACCTCTTCCAGAAGCTCGTCGTAGAGGCTCTCGGTCTCCCGGATCATCCGCTCGAAAGAGAAGAGCTCACGGACCCGCTGCCTTCCCGCCCTGCCGAATTCCGACGCCCTGCCGGGGTTTTCCAGCAGCGCCCGGAGGGCGTTCGCCAGCGGCTCGGCCTTGCCGGGGGGAACCAGCAGGCCCGTGATTCCATGCGCCACAACTTCCTCATTGCCTCCTACCCGGGTCGCCACCACCGGTGACGGGAGAACACAGACGGCCATCTCCGAAAGGATCGCGGGCACGTCTCGTCGGAATCCCGTGAAGCGGACGCGGCTGCCGAGGCCCAGGCGACCGGTGAGGCCTTCGAGCTCCCGCCGCGAGCCGCCGTCCCCGACGACGAGGAAGACCGCCTCGGGAAAAGCGGCGGCCAGCTGTGCGGCCGCCTCCACGAAAACCCCGACCCCCTTCTTCGGATTCAACCGGGAGAGCACCCCGACCAGGGGCACGCCGGCGCCCAGCCCCAGCTCCCGGCGCAGACCTCCGGTCCTCCGGTTCGCGTCGAACCGCGCAAGGTCGATGCCGTTCTTGATCACGCGAATCCGCTCGCGGGGGTACCCATCGCTGATCAAGCGCTGGCGAACCGCCTCGGCGTTGACCACCACCCGGTGGGCCAGGCGGCAAGCCAGCTTTTGCACGCGTCGCTGCCGGGAGGTCCACAGGTCCCCCAGGTCGCGGACCGAGGCCACCCGCGCCGGGGTGCTCGCCAGATAGGCTGCGGGCAGCGCAAAGACATTGGGGTAGAAGCCGTAGGTATGCACCAGCTGGATCCGGTGGTCCCGCAGTTGGCGCACCAATCGTCCTTGATCCCGCAGGGTCCCCAAGCCGAAAAGGCCGCGGATGCGGTATTCCTCGACCGGCACGCCCAGCGAGTCGATCTCGTCCAGCAGCTCTCCCGAGCGCCTGAGACACGCCAGTTGCAAGGCGAACCGCGACGCATCGAGCCCCCGCAGGAGATCGACGATGTGCCGCTCGGTGCCCCCGATTCGGAATTCGGTGGCGAATTGAAGCACGGGGATCCGGCTCACCGCGGACCTCCCGCTGCACCACCACCCTCCTCGGCGTGCAAGGACCTATCGTGGATGGTCTTGAGGGCCACCGCGAGCCCGGCCGGGTAGTAGAAATAGAATTGATAGGCCACCGGATGGAAGCAGGCGGCCAACGCGAAAGCCAGAAGGCTGATCTCGATCCCCTCCGAGAGATGGAAGATTTCTCCGGGGGTGGAACGAGTCGATCGCGCCACCGAGCGGACGCTCCCCAGGCAGGTGGCGAACAGGGCCAGGAAGAGGGCCAGACCGGGAAGGCCCAGGTCCATGGCGTACTCCAGATAGACGTTGTGGACCATGATCCAGGTGGAACCCCGGGTCTCGTTGAGAGCCAGGGCGTTCATCCCCAGCCCGGCACCCACCACGGGATGGGCGAGGACATAACGCCCGGCTACCGCCATGTCCTGCCAGCGCGCCTGCGCCGACCCGGTACGATCGGACCGAATATCGGTGATGGTCGCCAGGCGCTTCCAGTAGCTCGAGGGGATCAAGGGAAGGCTCAGGAGGAACAACGCCAGGGCCGCCAGCGCCCACCGCCCCTGTCGGCGCCGCATCAGCTTCCCCAAGGAGAGAACACCGGCCGTCGCCAGGGTCAAGAATCCGGCGCGCGAGAAGGTGGCGATCACCCCAGCCGCTTCCAGCAGAATCATGGCGAGCAGCAGGACCCTCACCCAGCTCCTGCGGCTGAGAAAAAAGAGGGCGGCGGTGAACGGGACGATTAGATTGAGGGCCAGCGCGAGATCGTTCGGGTTCGCCGTCAGCGGCGCTTGGTATCCCGCGATGCGCTGCATCCCCGCGAGGGAGCCCGCCGGAAGAAAGTCCCCGGACAGGTAGTTCTTCACGGCCGTTACCGAGAGGGGAACCCCGATGAGCGCGAGCGCCCAGGCGACCTTCCGCATCCTCGCCGCCGTGTTCACAACGTTGCAGAGGAGCCAGGCAATCATCAGCGTCCTGAGGAAGAGGCCAACCAGATAGGACGCACTGCCCCCCGGCCACGTGGACAGGGGCACGCTTACCCCGGCCCACAGGGCCAGGCACGCGGCGATCGCCATTTCCCGCGTCCAGATCGAAATCGGCTCCCGGCGCACCAGCTTTCCGAAAACGTGCAGCCCCACGGAGGCGACCGCAGCGAGCAGCGCGATGCGCCAGCGAGCCAGCGCCGGGAAGAAGCTTTGCGGTGAGAGAAACAAGACGATGGTGAATGCCACGAGGGCGCCGAAGGAGGCCGCCCCACCCGGTTTCCTCAGGACTTTCCCGGCGGCCGATTCGCTTCTGGCGATCCCCTCCGCCAACGCATCGGGGCGCCACCACTGGACGTTCTCAACGCCATCCATCAGCGACTCATACCAATCCCGTCGCCACCGCCGAGCTCCGGAAGGGCGGCCCTCCAGGGGAGGGTGACACGTTGCGGCATTTCCTCCGCCAGCTCCAGGACGGCTCCTGCCAGTTTGTCGGGATCGTGGCGGATCTCGGGACCTTTCGAAAGCAGATCTCTCTCCATGGGACGGCACCCCAGTTCCCACAGCGACCTCCCGCACACTGCGATGGGGAGTGAGCCGCCGGCGGCGTAGCGGGCCGCCGCATCCGGTGCCAGGGGAGCGGTGTTTACCAGGACGTCCTGGATCGTCACCTGGGGGGCATGGCGGCGCAGTGCGAGGATGACGTCGGCGGCATTGTAGCCGTCGGTTTCTCCCGGTTCGCTCATCAGGTTCATGACCAGAACGACCCGGGCGTACGATAAGGCGATCGCCTCCGCAATCTCCCGCACCAGCACAACCGGGATCAGGCTGGTGTAGAGACTCCCTGGTCCGATGACGATCATATGAGCCTTCCGGATGGCCTCCAGCGTCGCCGGAAGGGCCCTGGCTCTCGAGGGAAGGAGGTCGACGCGGTGGATGGGACGGCGCAGCGAGGCGATCACGGATTCGCCGATGACCCGGCTTCCGTCCATGAACTCGGCGATGAGGGTCACTTCGTCCCGGGTGGACGGGAGGACCGTTCCACGAATCTGCAGAATCTCACCCGCTCGCTCGACGGCACGCTGGAAGCTGCGCTCGACCTGACTGAGCGCCGTCAGGATCAAATTGCCGAGACTGTGGCCGGCGATCTCTCCCTGGCCGGTAAAGCGGTGGCGGAAGATCGCCTCCAGGGTGGGGGGGGCCTCCGAGAGCGCGAGGAGGCAGTTGCGGATGTCTCCCGGCGCCAGCACCCGGTAGGCGTGACGGAGGCGTCCCGAGCTCCCGCCATCGTCGGCAACGGTCACCACCGCCGTGAGCCGCTCCCGATCCCGGCGGGGATTCCAGTCACCACCGGCGGTGAACAACCGGTTCTTCAGCCCCCGCAGGAGAACGGGGAGGCCGGTTCCGCCTCCCAGGACGACCAGGCGGAGATCCTGACCGGATATCGGGGTTGACTTCTGAGCGGTCTCCTCATCGGGCGACAATCCGCACTCTTGGATCATGGGACCCCCTCGAGGCGCTCGGCGCGCCTGAACTCAGGTTAGAAAGGTTAGGAGCTTCAGAGATGAGCCTCCGGCGCAATCCGATTCCCGCCCGGATCTCTCGTGGCGCGCCGCTCCGCCGGCCGCCGGAGCGGCTCCACGGTATTCGGCTTCCGGCTGTTTCGTCTCGGGGGGGCCGGATAGGAGGAGGCGCGCCGCACGAGACGCATGTACCGATGAAAATCCGCGTGGCTGGAAATCACCGCAAGCCTTTCGTACCCCGGACCTCCCGCTTCGCGAAAGGTGGGATAGCGATCCTCCCCCTCCTCCTGATGCGCACCCAGGAGAACGGTCTTGAGGGTGCCCAGGAGAATCCGGCAGTCGAGCCGGAAGGAAAGATGGCGGAGGTAGAAGAGATCGTAACGCATTTTTTCCCGTTCCTCGTCCAGACCGTTGGCGTACCCATACTTGACCTGCGCCCACCCCGTCACGCCCGGCCGAATCATGGAACGCAGCAGGTAAAAGGGGATGTTCTCGGTGAACATCTCCCGGTTCGAGACCGGGTGCGGCCGGGGACCGATCAGAGTCATCTCCCCGCGCAGGATGTTCAGCAGCTGCGGAAGCTCGTCGAGCCTGAACCGCCTCAGCCACCGACCCACTCGGGTGACCCGGTCGGAGTTGTCCCGGATCCACTGGGAGCGACGCTCCCGGGTGGGATGGAGGGTGCGGAATTTGATCAGCTTGAAGGGGCGGTCTCCCAGACCCAGCCGCTCGTGAACGAAGAAGATCGGCCGGCCGGAGTCCAACAGGATCGCCAGGCTGATCAGACCGAAGAGCGGCGCCAGAAGAATGAGAGAGAGGGCGCAGACCACCAATCCCAGTCCCCGGCTCAGCGTGAGGTAGAGACGAGGCAGACGAAAGTCCTTGGCGAAGATCAGGGTGCTTGAGTTCAGGGCCTCGAGGGCGGCTTCGCCTGTAAGCCTCTCGTAGGCATCCACTCCGTCTTCCACCACGACGCCCCGGGAGCGCGCCTCCAGGAGCTGGGGCATCGGCAGTCCCCTGCGCTTGGTGAGGGCGACGATGATCCGTTCAGGGGCGGTCTCCTCCAGGATCCTCCCCAAATCTTGCAACCCCCAAGGGAGGGCGTAGGGCAGGAGGGGTCCCGTCGGATCAGGTTTTTCGGGAACCATCCCGACGATCCTGCCGGGCGAGGCGGGCCCCGCCTCCATCGCGTCGGCGATCCTGCGGGCCACGAACCCCCCTCCCAGGATCAACACTCGCTCGCAGGATGGGCGGCGCCGGACGGCTGGATACCCTGCCGCCCGGAGAACCAGGGCGAGTCCCAACGCCGCCGAGACGATCCCGCGTGCCGGGGAGGAGTGCTCCCAGAGGAGGATCAAACCGGTGGTCGACCCGAAGATGGCGATGGTTTCCAAGAGGCCCAGCAGCAGGACCATCGGCTATTCCTGAATCGTTGAAGGGTGCGATGAGGGTGGAGAATCAGGCGCGCGCGAGGCCCCGTCCGCCGCCTCGCCTGGCGTCAGGTCGGAGGATTGGCGCGCGGCGGTGCCATAGCCGCGATAGTAACGATAGTACTCGGACGAAAAAGAATCGTCGCCGTTGAGAACCAGGCCGACGACCTTGTCCGGCTCCAGCACCCCGAGGGCTTCCGCCAGAAGGGGTCGAGGCGTTCGATGGGCTGCCACGACCACCAGGAAGCCGTCTACCCACCGGGCGATCTCCCGGCCGTCAGGTACTGGAAGGATAGGGGGCGTGTCGATCACTACGAAGTCGAAGCGCCGGCGGGCTTCTTCCAGAAGGTCTGCGAAGTGTGGCGACCTGATCACGTCGTAAGGGTCCTCCGGCGGCCGGCCCGCGGTGAGCAGCCAAAGATCGACCCGCGGCGGGCAGCGCTGCATCACCGCGTCGAGGCCAAGCCGGGCCTGGACCGCCTCGGACAGCCCCGGGGCGTCGACTCCTTCCACTCGAAGGTACTTCGCCACCGCGGGAAGACGCAGATCGCAATCCACCAGAAGCGTCCGGGAGCCCGGGGCCTGCGCCAGCGTGGCAGCCACGTTGATGGAGGTCGTGGTCTTCCCGTCCCCCGCGAAGGGGCTGGTCACGGCGACGAGCCTGAGCCCCCCCTCCCTTCGGAGCCGTTCCAGCTGGTGGCCGAGGACGCGATACTGATGGGCCTCGGGAGAGGTGGGCGCGGTCAGGCTCACCAGGCGCCCATCGATCTTTTTCCAAGGAATCTCCGCGACGCGTGCCTGGGGCACAGCAGGGTCCGTCGACCGCTCCCTACCCGCCGGCTCGCGGGACCCGAGCGCTTGGGGGCCGTGCACCTCTTGGTCCGGAAGGCCCGCCTTCGTTCGGGCGGATTTCCCGGGCTGCGCCCCCGGTTTCGCTTCTGGCAATCGGAAGCCCTTGACCTGGCTCAACAATCCACACCTCCACTCTCCCACAGTGCTCCGCAGCAAGGGGGAGTCCCGCCGAGACCCCGTGTGTCAGGGGCGGTTTCCTGCAAGCAACAGGACCAGAGATTCGTTTCCATGGGCAAGGATGTACGAAACGCCGGCGATGAGAACGAGGCCGACCAGAGCAGAGACGGTTCCGAGGCATGCCCGCCCCAGCCGCCGGAGAGCATCCTTCTTGGTGACGATTAGCGGGATTCTCGCCAGCACGGGAACGCGCGTGAAGGCCCGAAGGCTTTCCACGGAATGAAACGACGTGTCACGCTGCTCGGCGAGCAGCATGGACGCCACCGCCGCCGCCAGGGAAAACCCCAGCCCCAGGAGCAGGAGCAAGAGTCGAGGCGGGGCGACGGGGAATTCCGGGACCACCGCCGAATCCAGGATTCGGAACTGCTCCCCCTTCTGGCGCTGCTCCATGTTTTCGGTGAGCCGCGCCTCCTGGTCCCGCTTCGCCATCGAGTCATAGAGATCCTTCGACGTCTCGTAATCCCGGGACAGCTCCCGCAATTCCTGTTCTCGCAGCGGTGCGGTCTCCACTCTTCGCTGGTAGAGGGCAATGGCCTGCCGCAGATCCTTCTCTTCCTTCCGGAGGGCCCTCAAGTCCCGCACTCGCCCTCCGGAGCCCGCCTCCCCCGCGGCGGGAGACCGACCGGGAGCCCCCGGCTGGTCTCCCTGCGTGGAGGCCAGCCCCCGTTCCAGGGCGGCGAGCTCGGCCTTCCGCCGGATGACGTCCGGGTGATTGTCCGTGAATCGGGTCTGCAGGTCGGCGATTTCCACCTTCAGCCTCTGGATCCGTTCATAGACGGTGCCGGTATCCTCCTCGGCGGAGGAGGCGCCATCCCCGGTCACGACACCGGTGTGCCAGCGGGGAGGATCGAGGGCGCGAACTTGAT
>QHVQ01000094.1:0-14076 GCA_003222305.1 Acidobacteriota bacterium
CACGAAGAGGTGGCAGCGGCGATATTCCGCGGGCATCCGATCGCGTGAAACCTTTCCCGCGACCTCCACCCCGGGCAGGTCTCCCGTCCCGGGGGGAGGATCTCCCACGATCTTCAGACGCAGGGAGGGGTGCTTGGGCCGCAGGAGGCTGAACGCCTGAAGCAAGTCGGCAAGCCCCTTGGTGGGATCGTTCGGACCGGCTACGAACAGGAGCGTGGTCTCGCCCGGCCGGCTGCCGGCTTCCTCGTCCACCGAAGGATGGAAGCGGGCCAGATCGACGCCGTTGTAGACGCGGTGGACCTTTTTTCGTCCCAGCAGAGAGTAACCGTGCAGCTCCGCGAGCCATCTTGAAGGAACCACGGACTCCAGGGGAGAGGCGGCGTAGACCGCCTCCTTCACGAGCTTATTCATGACCGACAGTCCCGGCCACGCAGTGCAGCGTCCAGACGCTCCGGTGTCGACGGGAGAGGAGCAGCGAGGCCAGAGAGAAACTGCGACGCTGGACGATGTGGAAATGGACCAGATCCGGATTCATGTCCCGCAGCAGGGCGCGCAACCGCCGGATCACGCCGGGGTTCCAGTAGAGGTGCCATCCCTGGCGCCCTGGCTCGGGAGGGAGCTTCACGGAAACCACCCGCAGCCCCCTCTCGTCGCTCACCCGGTCCTCTTCCCCGCCGTGAATGAAGGTCACGTCGTGTCGGTGTGCTAGCTCCTGGGCCGACTCGAAGGCGATGACGCCGGCGCCGCTGTAAGGATAGTGTCCGCAAAGGACCGCGATCTTCATGCCCTCATCCTAGGTCTCGAACGGTGTCCCGATGGGACGCGGGAATCCCGTCGCCGCATAGCGGCTGATGAATGCCTTGAACTGCCGCCAATTCTCTTTGACGTCGTAGAGGTTCCGCATCCTGCCGAGGCGCTTCAGAACCCGGCGCGGCGTCAGATAGTGCTCGATGTAGATCCGGTTCATGGCGTTTTTCAGCTCGGCGGTGGGGAGATCGCACCAGGAGCGCCCCGAGACGCCGTCGAAGTCGTGCCAATCGGCCACCAGATGCTTCACCTTCTCGTAGAACGGCGTGCCCGGGATGGGAGTCATGAGACTGACCTGGATGTCGTCGGGATCGGTCTTCTTGATGAACTCCAGGGTCTCCCGAAGCGTCTGCCGGGTCTCGCCGGGCGCCCCGAGGGAGTAGGTGCAGTGGACCCGGATTCCCGCCTCCTTCGCCCACCGGATGGTGTCCTCCACCTCTCGCAGGGTAATCTCCTTGTCGATGGTCTCGTCCAGAAGCTTCTGCGATCCGCTCTCCACTCCCAGCAGGATCTTGGTGCACCCCGCCCGCCGCATCAGGCGGAACAGCTCCGGCGTGGTCTGGTCGGCGCGGAAGTTGGCGATCCAGCCGATCCTGACGCCCCGCCGCAGGATGGCATGGCAGATCTCCTCCACCCGGCGCACGGTGATGTTGACCGTATCGTCGTGGAAGAAGACCTCCCGGGCGTTGTAGCGCTGCTTGAGATGCACGATCTCATCCACGACCTTTTCCACGTCCCGAAAGCGCACTTTGTTGTTGAACATCACCGGCACCCAGAGGCAGAAGGTGCACCGGAAAGGACATCCCCGGCTGGCCATGACCATGAAGCAGGGGTCCTGGGTTCTCAATCCTACGATGTACTGCTCGGCGGGAACCAGATCCCGATCCGGCCAGGGGAGCTCGTCCAAATCCTTCAGCAGCGGGCGGTCGGCATTGACCACGACCACTCCATCCCGTTTCCAGGTCACCCCCGAGATACGGGAGAGGTCCGTCCCGCCCGCCAGGGCGTCCGCGATCTCCGGCACCGCCGTCTCAAACTCCCCGCGGACCGCCGCATCCACAAAAGGCTCGGCCGCCAGCTCCTGATGGAAGACCGTCACGTGGGTATCCACCAGGACCGTGAACGCCCCCGCCTTCTCCTTCGCCATGCGCGCCATGAGCAGGTCGGTGTGGATCGTGGGCGTGGAGGTGGCGATCACCACCATGTCGGGTTGCATCTCGGCGAAGCGCTCCACGGTGCCGTCGATCCCCAGGTCCTCCGCGATGGAATCCACGTAGGTGAGCTGGTATCCCTGCTGTTTCAGCAGCGCGCCGCACTGGGCGAACCAGAAGGGATAGGCGTGGGGCACCTGTCGCGTGAGCTTGCGGGGAAGCCGGTGGGGCCAGCGGTCCCCGCTGCGAATCATCACCGAGTCCACCCGATCGTCGGGTCCGTTCAGCAACAGAATCTTCTTGATCACCTTAGGCTCCTTGCCATGGCGCAGACATGTAGTCCCATCAAGTCCAGGCCTCCTGACGCGGCGGCGGGACGCGACCCCCCGCCTTGAGAAGGGTGTAATAGAGGTAGCCGAAAGCCAGTAGCGCCTTGCGCTCCTGGGCGAAGCTCCACCGGGGTTGTCCCGCCAGGCGCAGCGCCATCGAGGCCAGAGCGCACGCCGGGCCTCCGGCGGCGAAGGCCGCGCAGTTGCCCAGCACTCTCGGCCAGGATTCCGTTCCGTGGGCCGCCCGGGTGTAGCCCGAGAAGAACAGCCGCTCCCGAAAAAACTCCCGGGTGAGACGGCTCGGCGGCACCAAGTGGCCGACGACCATGGTCGGAAGGTAAAGCAGCCGCTTGCCCCGCGAGTGGGCGCGCTGGAAGAACTCCGTATCACCGCCCCCCATCAGGGAGTCTCCTTTGCGATCCAGATCCAGCCGGAAAAGACCGATCTCTCGGAAGAGCTCTCGACGGAATGCCACGTTGGTTCCATAGAGCCAGGGAGGACCCGTCACCTCCACCTCCGCCGGGCCGTAGTCGCAGTGGATCAGGTAGCGCAGCAGCACGTCACTGAACCACACCGGACGCTCGGCCTCCCAATTCAGGTCCACCCGCCCGCCCAGTACGGGTGCGGGATGGCGCTCGAACCCGTCCAGAATGGCCGCGGCCCAATCGTTCCGCGCCCGGGCGTCGTCATCCAAGAAGGCGATGATCTCCCCGCGCGACTCGCGGACTCCGCGGTTCCGCGCCGCGTCCAGTCCCAGATTCGGCTCCCGCACGCGGCGCACCTCCAGCTTCCCCCGAGCGGCACAGGCCTCCACCACCCGCGGGGTCGGATCGGTGGAGGCGTTGTCCACCACCAGGACTTCGAAGCGATCTTTCCCCACGGTCTGCGCCTCGAGACTCTGCAGCGCCTCCTCCAGCAGGGCCGCCCGGTTGTGCGTGCAGATCAGGATGCTCAGGGTCGGGCTCACGGCGTTCCTTCCCCCTTCAACGGCTCCAGGCGGGAGACCCTGCGGTACGGATCGTAGGTGTAGGACAGGGCGGGCCGGTCCGGATAAAGAGCGGCCAGCTGCCGGCTGGCCTCCTGCCCCAGGTCCCGGGCATAAACCACCCCGGAGCGAAAATCGAGGGGGTTGCGGAGCAGATCACCCGGCGGCATCCTCCCGCTTCCAGTGCGCAAGAGCACCAGAGCGGAACTCAGCCCCGATTCCTCGACTCGAGTGAAGACATCCCGGTTGTGGGCCACCTTGTCGGAGTAGTGAAAGAGGAGCAGGGGGACAGTAAGCAACAGAGTCAGAGCCAGGGCCCCGGAGAGAACCAACTCCCGCCCCCGCCGCATCTTCGACTGCCCCCCTGCTCCACCCAGCGTTTCCGGGAGCCTCTTCCACCCCGCCGCCAGCAGCAGGGCCAGGAAGCCGAAGCCATCGTAATAGTAGCGCGGCCCGTACTCATTGCTTCCCTTATTCTGGAAAACCAGATGGCCGACGACGTGCAGGAGCAGGGCTCCCGCCATGAGGGCTTCCATCGGCTCGCGGCGAAACCATTCCCGGACACCGCGCCCCCGCGTAAGAAACCACAGGCCCGCGAGGCTGCCCGGAAGCGTCCAGAGAGCCACCTTCACCAGCCACCATCCGGTGATGAAAAAGTTGTCGGGGCCGAAACCGGGGCGGATGTCGGCGGGATCGTAGGCCTGATATCCGGTCCTCCAGGGAGCGCCGAACAGGATCCCATTGTAGATTCCGATGAGCGCGGCGCAGGCCGCCATCGGCAGCAGGGCGGCCAGCAGGCTCGTCCAGCGGCGCTCTCGGACCCAACGCAGAATCAGCCAGGCGAGGAATGGGGCGGTCAGCAGCAGCGCCGACGCCGGGCGCACCGTGAACGCCGCTCCCGCGGAGGCCCCAGCCAGCGCCGCCCATCCCACTCCCTTCGCCGTGTGGATCTGCAGCACCGCCGCCAGAAACACCATCAGCAGCAGGAGGGTCAGGGGATGGTTGAAATAGGAGGCCGCATTGAACAGAAAGAAGGGGGTCGCCCCGAACAGCAGCAGGGCCGACAGCTCCGTTTCGGGTCCCAGCATCCGCGCCGCCACCCCCCCCAAGAGAATGAATGTCACGGCGGAGAGGAGCGGATTCACGAGCCAGGGAAAACCGGCTGCGACTCCCAGGGACAGAAAGACCGGCCAGCCTGGAAAGGCCTTCGCGAAGTACCGGCCGTTCTGCGTATCCATGACGAAGCTCCGAGCCCTGAAGGACTCGGGATGGGGCGGAGCAGGCACCCAGAGTCTCCCCGAGGCGAAGATCCTCGCCTGAGTCAGGTAGGAATTCTCGTCCGAGGAATTGGGGAAGTCCTTCAACACTCCCCGGCCCACCAGCAGCGCGGCGACGAGGGCCGCCGCAGCCAGGAGGGCCCGCCGCGCGGCAGGCAGCATCTCGGTGAACCGTGACTTCGACCTTCTCACCAGCCTGCTTGCCATCCTTTCCACCCTGCCGGGGCCCGCAGCCAGGATTCCGGGGAGCAGGGAGAAAAACAGGAGAAAGCACCCTCCCACCAACCCCACATCGGAGAGTCCCCGCAGCCGGTAAATCAGGCTCTCCTCCAATCCGCGCTCGGCCGCGAAGCATTGGCGTGCCAGGGGACCCGCGAGTCCCGCCAGGGCCAGCAGAAACACTCCCAAGCCTCCCGACGCCAGCCGCCAGGACATCAGCGCCAGCCCCGCCAAGAGAGCGAACAAAGCGCCACCGATCAACAGGCTCTCCCGGAGAAGGGCCAGCTTTCCCGCGGGGTCGCTCAGGAGATAGGCCAGGGTGTCGAAGCGGGACACGGCGTCCTCGAGTCGCAGTGCCAGCCAGACGCATGCGAGTCCCACCAAGGCCAGGCACCCGGCCAGCAGGTAGCGCCCCTCGGTGGCGCGGGGGGAACGGACCCGCCGCGCCGGGACCCGGGAGACGGCGGCCGAGAGAGCCTTCATCGATCATTCCTCCGGTACAGTGCCATCTCGGATCCGTCGGGCAGAGGGAACGAAGCCAGCTCTACAAACTGATCCTTCCGTGCCTCGAAGTAACGCATCATCTCCGGCACCACCGCCTGCCAGGGGGCGACGGCGCTGTCTCCGGTCTTGGTCAAGAAGTAGTCATAGTCTTGAAACGTCTGGTAGAAATCGCCCCGCCCGAAAGGATCCAAACCCACCTCGACCGCGACGTGGCCCTTCATTCGATTCACCAGCTGCACCACCGTCACGGGCAAATCGCGGCGCGCTGCGTAATAGGCCACGGTGGGCCCGTTCACCTCTCGCATATCCGGGATGACTCCGAGTTTCCAGGCCCCTCCCCTGGGCAGCCGCTCGGAGAGATCCTGCTCGAGCGCTCGGATCACGGAGGGAAGCTTCCAGTCTCCGGTCTGCGGCGCGTCCCAGTCTCCCCAGAGGCCTCCGGCCGCCAGAAGCAGCAGGAGCATCGCGGCCGTTGCCCGAAGACCTCCGAGCGCCCCCTGGTGCCGCCTTCGCCAGAGATCCAGGATGCCGAGCGAACCCCCCAGCAGCAGCACCGGCACCCAGGGAAGGAGATAGCGCGACTGTTTGTTCGCCACGGCAAAGGTGAAGATTCCGTAGAGCGACAGCGCCCAGAGGAGAAGGAACAGTTCGGCCCGGCGCGTGGCGCTGCGCTTGCGCTCGGCAGCCAGAATGCCGCCCAGGGTCGCCGCGGTCAACGGCCACCCCAGAAGCTTGCGGGGGATGGCCTTCAGGTGGTACGAAGCCGACTCCCAACTGAAAGAACTGGTGAATCCGTCGGCCGCTCCCCCCGCATGGACCCAGGTCTTCTTCGCCAGAATGGGAAAGATGGGCGCGTAGTAGGGCGCCATGATCGCGAGAGCCATCAAAAGGGTCCATCCGAGGTTCACCAGACGGGGCAGGCATGGGGCACCCGCAGTTCTCGCCTCGCGCAGACCCGCGAGGAGCACCATGGCCACCGGCGCCAGAAGAAACAGAAAATAGCTCCACTTGGTGAGCATCCCGGCCCCACAGAGGATTCCGAAGGCGAGGCTCCGGCTCCGGACCTCGAAGCCTCGAGTCAGGAGCAGCGACCAGACCGAGACCACCACCATGGCGGTGAGAGGAAGATCGAGCATGTACTCCCAAGCATTCGTCCGGATGCCGGGCGAGGCCATCACCAAGAGCGCGGCCAGCATCCCGACCGGCCGCCCTGCGAGAGTATTCCCCAGCCCCCAAACGCCCCACACCAGAAGTCCCAGGAAGAAGATATTGGTCACCATGGCGGTCTCATACGTCCGCCCCGCCACCAGGTAGAGCAGCGCCGTGACCCCCGGAATGAACGGCGGATAGTAGCCGGAGGGGGTGATGAGCGGATGGTCCTCCGAACCGTGCAGGATGGCGCGCAAGGTGTCGGGACTCAGCCACTCCGGATGGATGAGGATGCGCTCGTAAACCACGCTGTCCCTCAGGTGCACCGCCTGGTCCCACCCCGGGGGCGTGCCCGTCTCCTTCAGCGCCGGTGCCAGGGCGATGCTGAAGGCGGCCAGGGCCGCCAGAAGGACCATCGCTTCCCAGACCCGCGAGCTTCGTAGGTCGCCCAGCGCGGGCGCCATGGCCTGCAGTCTCTCCACCGCCACCGGTCCCCTTAGGCCGCGCCTGCTCATGACCGATCTCCGACTCGGGCAGCGTCGCCTTCGCGGCGCGGGCGATAGACGAAGTAGCCGTCCACTTTCTCTTCCATGCGATAGGCGCGCTCCATCGCCTCTGATGGCGCCGAAGTCTCCCTTCAGAATCCGCCGGTTCAGCGGGGAGGGATCCCAACGGCCGCGCCTTTCCAGATAGGCGAAGGCGAAGGGGTCCATGAGGGTCACCGGCTTGCCGCACTTCAGGGCTACGTTCTCGTCTTCCACGAGCACGTCTCCGGGCGCCTCGGCGGCCAGGCGGATCACCTGAGCATTGGGCGAGTATTTGTACTCTCCGGCGCGTGCCGTCATGCCGATCGATCCCGCCAAACCCACCGCGAACAGACCCGCGAGCAAAGCGGAGGAGGCCTCTCGCAGGGGGGCCGTTCCATCTCCAAGCATCGGCGCGAGTCCCGCCCCCGCCAGCATCAGCGTCGCAGCGAGCGGTTCCATGAAGTAATAGGTGTCGCTCCCCAGCTTGCTGGACGCCGCGAGGGAGACAGCCAGCGCGGTGAGGAGATAGCAGAAAGGGAGGAGCAGTCGCTTGTCCCCCTGCACCAGCTTCAGCAGGGCGGGAGCGGCCAGAATGAGCGGCAGCCAGGCCAGGCTGAGAAAGCCGGCCAGGGCCCCGAGCGGGCGGCTCCCCAGATCCAGCGGCGAGGCGCCCGGCAGTTCCAGCAGATTCAGCGCCGCCAGACCGCGCGTGGCCCGATTGAGAATTAGCAGGGTCCCGGCACAGCCCATTCCCAACAGAGAGACGAACAGCAGAGCCCGACCGATCCGGCCCTCAAAAAGCAGACTCAGGCCGATGGCCAGCGTGGCGGCCAGGGCCGTCTGTTTCGTGAAGGCGGCGGCCGCCAGCGGCAGAACCGCGCAATACCGCCAGGTCGAATGGGCCCAGCGGGTGAACAGCGTCATTCCCAGCAGCGCGAGAGCCAGGGCGGGCACATCGCTGCGGGAAGAGTAGGACACCGGGAGGATGATCGGAGAAGCGAGAAACAGCCCTCCGGCAATTCCGGCAGCGAGCGGGGTCGCGCCGCTGCGACGCGCCAGCCGCCCCACCATGACGGCGCAGGCCAGCGCCGACACCAGAGCCAGACCCCGTCCCAGAAGATAGGCTCCGTTCACGCCCGCTCCCGCGACCTTCGTCAGGGTGCCGAGCAACAGATAAAGGATGGGGCCGTACATGGTCGTCACATAAGGCCCTTTGCGGATGTCCAGAAAGAGGGGCTCCCCGTGAGCCACTCTAAGCGCCGCGGCCACCACGGCTCCCTCGGGCTGGGAGGTGTCGCGGGGATTGAACAGACCGAACAGGGCGGTCACCAGGAAGACCACCCCGGCAGCGGCCACGAGCCCCGTGAGGATTCGTCCGACGGGCAGAGCCAGAATCCGATCTCTCATGCTTGCTCTCTTTCCAGGCCGGCGAGTCCCGAAGCGCCGGGCCGGCTTCCTGAAACGAAGCGCGCCGCTCCCTCGAACAGGCCCTTCAGATACTCCGACTGCTCTCCCATGCGCCGACGATCCCCGCGCGCCATTCCCGCGATCAGGTGACAGCTCCGTATTCCCACGCGCTGCACAAAGCGCCAGCCGCTGAGGAGGTCTCCCTTCAGCAGGTACTTGGTGAAATAGGCCCCGGCGCCTACACCGTAAGCCCGAGCGAGGCTCCGGTTCGCCGCGCGGTCGCGCCACGACCGGTGCCAGATCACCGCTTCGGGGACGTAGACGATCCGTCGCCGGGCGCGGAGCAAGCGATGCACCATGTCCATGTCTTCAGCACTCTGCAGCGGCGCGCCCGGCCCGAAGCGCTCGTCGAACGGGCCCGCGGCCCGAATCACGTCACGCAGCACCGCGAAGTTTCCTCCGCCCCCCACCCGCCAGGGGTGAGTCCGCGGGCCGAACCGCCGGGTTCCTCGGGGTGCATACACCGAGAAAGTCTCTTCACCGTTCTCCCCGGCCCGGTCGGGAAGAGTCCTGCCCACCGCCGCCGACGCCATGCCGGCGCGCAGGGGTTCGGTGAGGGCCATGATCCACCCCGGGTCCACCCGACAGTCGTCGTCGGTGAAAACAAGGATGTCTCCCGTGCAGTCCTCAATCCCCTGATTCTTGGCTCGGGAGAGTCCCGGTCCCCGGCCGCGCAGATACCGCACCGGAACCTTACCTTCCTGGAGCCTGCAGACCACCAGCCGGGTCGACTCGTTGGCACTCTGATCCACCACCACCACCTCCGCCGCCGGAGGAGCGCAATCCAGCACCGAGAGAAGGCAAGCCTCCAGCAAGGTGCTGCGATCACGGGTGCAGATGAGGACCGAAACCTTCGCCGGCATCCAACGCCCTCCTCAGTGGGACCAGAGCCCGCAGCACCGGGAGCAGTAAGGGAAAAGCCCATCCTCCCGCATGGCCCGGCGGAACGACTGGTACGAATCGTTGTTCCAGACTTCGTGAAAGCGCTCCCGCTTCACATTCCCCATGATCAGGTCCGGCCGGTCCGAGCAGGGCGTCACGTCGCCATTGGGCAGGATTTCCGCCTCCAGCCAGGGGACCAGGCAGCGAGTTCTGCCGAACGCTTCCGAGGGGCGCCGGTAGTAATCGTGAACCTGTTCGGGGAAGATATCCGGAAGAAACCTCAGCTCCATCGGTCCCTTCAGCAGGGACATGGCCTGCATCTGATCGGCGATGAGGCGGGTGTCCAGCACCGACACATCCATGACGAATCCTCGCCAGGAGGGAGCGTGGGCGCTGAACTTTTCCCTGAAATAGGCTTCATTGGCCCGCCCGATCTGCTCGGTGGTGAACCACAGCTGCGACAGAATCATCCGGTCGGCGCCCATGGCCTCCACGATCTTGTGAGTCTCCATCAGAACTGCCTGATTGCCCGGAGAGATGGTGGTATTCACGATGATTTCGGGCTTGCGGCCGTTGCCGTTTCTCGCCTCCCGGACCGCCTGGACACCGTCCGCGATCTTCTGGAAGGAGCCCTGCATCCCGCGGATCCGGTCATGGACCTCCCGGGGCCCGTCCACGGAAACCATGAGGGCATCCACCCCCAAATCCACCAGCCGGCGGGAGTCCCGGGGCAGGTAGGTTCCGTTGGTGTTGATGCTGCAGTACATCCCTTTCGACTTCACATACTCCACGAAGGGAAGGAGGTCCCGGTGCAGAAACGGCTCTCCGCCCCAGAGGAAGACCCCCGTTCCCTCCTGCTCCACGTCATCGATGACCGCGCGCAGCGTGGGCAGGTCGAGCTGCTGCACCTCATGCTCTCGGGAGAGCTCATGGAACAGCCCCTGTTCGCCCCACTGCCAGCACATGGTGCAGCGGAGGTTGCAGCGGTAGGTCATCATGAACGTCAGCACGCGAGGCGCCTGCCAGCGATCGGCCATGAACGCCGGAGAGGTTCGCAGCAGAATGTCTTTTAGCCTTGCTCCAAGGTCATACGACAAGCTCTTTCCTCATTTCCGCGGAGTGACCACCGCCAGGTAGTTGATGGCGAGGTGGGAGTCCACCTCGCACAGGGTGCGCGCCACGCCCACCCCGGCCCGGGAGGCCGCCCGGACCGCCTTCTCCGAGGCCAGCCCGAGGACATTGATGCCCAGATAGCTTCCTTTCAACGGCAGGCACAGCCATCCGCCGGCTCGCGGATAGCGGCGCACCAGGTGAGCCTCCACGCCCAGGGCCAGTACCGCGTTCGTCAGCTGCGGGACCAGCTGCAAGTAGCCGCCGTTCTCCTCGACCTTCGCCTCGCCAAACTCCGCAAGGACTTCCTCCAGCTCCCGCCGACTCCAGCGGTGCAGCCTCTCCGACGGTGGATGGGGCCAGATACCGATGGTAGTCAGGATGATCCGGCCCCCGGTGCGGGTAACCCGCGCGAACTCCACCAGAGCCTTCCGAAAGTCGGCTAGAAGGTAGAGGGCCTGCGTGCAGAGCACCAGATCGAACGTCCCGGAGGCGAAGGGCAGGGCCAGGGCGTCGCCCCTCACCTCTACCCCGTGAAAGGTCTTCAGGTCGATTCCCACATAGCGGGAGGCCCTTGGGGAGAAGAGCTCCCGATAGGGCTTGTATTTGCATCCCACGTCCAGAATGTCCAGCCCCGCCTTGCCATTGAGGGAGGCGGCCTGGGTTTTCAGCCCCGCTGCGATCTCCCGGAGCATCAGGTAGTCGTACTGCCAGACCCGGGGATGGGAGATGCGCCGGACGACGCGCCGGGCTTCGCGCTCCTCCCGGGAGTACCCGTTCACCATCGAACCCGCACCGCTCATGGCCCTTCCACCTGCAAGGACGACGGGGAGCTCCCCACGGGAATGACGACGGCTCGCAGAAATCCGTGCGCCAGCCCGCGGGAGAAGGAGAGGGAGGCGCGCAGGTCGTAGCCTCGCCCCAGAATCGCCGCTCCCGCGGCGTTCCGGCAGGCGTCCCAGAAGCTCTTCGCCATCCGCGCCGCCATGTGGAAGTCTCCCCGCCGCACATGCTTGCCGTAAAACGTCCCCTGCCCGATCCCGTAATCGCGATAAAGGTCCACTTGCTCCCCGGCACCGCGCCAGGAACGATGGACGACCACCAGGTTGGGAAGATAGCGGATGGGAATTCCCGCCCGCAGCAGCCGGTATCCCAGGTCATTGTCTTCCGCGGCCCGCGCCGGGGTCCCGGGACCCAGCCCTTCATCGAAAGGCCCTACTTGTCGCAGCGCTTGCGCCGCAATGGCCATATTGTTGCCGAACAAGACGTCCCGAAAGACCGGATGCTCGTAAACCCTCTCCTCGCCCTCGTCTTTCACGGAAGGAGCGAGCACCGCCTCACCTTCCACTTCTCCCGCCAAGACGCGCCCGGTGAAAGCGGCGCGTTCCGGGGTTGCCTGGAAGGCCCGGTGCATCACCTCGAGCCAGTCCGGCGCCACCCGGCAGTCGTCATCGGTGAAGGCCAGCAACTCGCCCCTGGCCTCGGCAACGCCGATGTTCAAGGCGGCACTCTTGCCGCGCCGGGGACAGCGGATGTGCCGCAGAACCATGCCGTCGCTGTTCCCGGGGAGCACCTGCGGGGAAACGGCTTGCAGACTCTGGTCGAGGACGATGATTTCCACGCCGGCGCAGCGCGAGCGGGCCAGGTGGGCGATGCAGTCGGCGAGCTGTTCGCTGCGATCGGCGGTGGCGATGAGCACCGAAATGCGCGGCCTTATCACGCAACCCTCCCTTGACCCGCCGGGGAGCTCTCCAGGGGAGTCGTGCTCCAACCGCCGGCCTGGCGGACTCCCTGCCAGTAGCGCCGCTCTCCCAGCAAGGACTGGGCCTTGCACAAAACCTCCCCGCGTGCCCCCAGCCGCTCGAGGGTGGCTAGGCCGAGCTCCGTCAGACCCCAAATCGGGGACAGGGGATCGAGAGCCGCCAGGCCACTCAGGCGCGCCAGGCGCTTGAGGGGATGCGCCGGCCCCGTGGTGAGGCGCAGGTCGGCCGCGAGTGCCGGGTGTTTCTCCACCAGGATCCGGTCCGCCATGCCGACGCAGGCACAGTCCCTCAGCCATCGGGTGAAGGTCTTGTCGTAGATCTGGCAGGCCACCGCGTCCGGCAGGAAGCTCATTTCCGCACCCCTCTGAATCAGCCGCCAGCCCAGCTCGTAGTCCTCGTTGCCGAAGCGCACGAACGTTTCGTCGAAACCGCCGGCGCCCAGGAGCAGCCGGCGGGTGATGGAGGCGTGCCCGAAGTGGCAGTCATCAAAGCGAAACCGGTACCCCGGAGCGGACAGCCGCGCGCTCACCTCGTCTCCCCAGTGCTTCACGCCCATTTTCAAGAAGGAGCGCCGCACGCCGTCGGCCAGGGCCAAGGCGCCGAAGACCACCCGCTCGCCGCTTCCCGCGTGGGCCTCGAGGTGGGCCGCGATGAGGCCGGCGCGCGGGATCATGTCGTCGTCAAGAAACAGGACCGCCTCGGAGGACGCCGCTGCCGCGCCACGGTTACGGGCGGCCGCCAAGCCCCGATTCTCCTGGGACACCACGCGGAGGGTGGAGTCGTCCACCAGGCCGTGCAGCATTTCCAGCGTCCCGTCTCGAGATCCGTCCACCACCACGATCACCTCGGCCCGGCCGGAGGCGCGCACTTCCCGGAGCAGCACCGGCAGGGTGCGTGCCAGGAGAGTGCGACGGTCGTAGGTCGGAACCACCACCGAGAGACGCGGAGCCATCAGGACGTTCCTCCCAGCAAGGCAGGAGCCGGGCGACCCCGCAACTCGCCCATCTCGAGGGCCAGCCATTCCCTCATCCCGAAGCCCGTCCTGAGCTTGAAAGCGAACGACCAAGCCGTCTCATGGCAGGTCATCAGACTTCGCCGCAGCTGATAGGGATCGGTTCCGGCCCGGTTCCCACCTCGGATATCGGCGCAGGCACTCTGATACCCCGCGGCCGAAACCAGCTTCCGGCATCGATCATCGAACAGACCGTGGGGGTAAGAGAAATGGGCCACGGGAATTCCGAGCCGGTCCTCAAGGATCGCTTTCGACCCGGCAATCTCCTCCGCCAGCTCTCGAAGCCTCGAGTCGCCAGCTCCGCGGCTTCTTCCCACGACAGGAGAGGGCGAGGCGGATCGCCGTGTCGCTCGTCCCAGGCATTGATCTCCCCTACCCGGTCGGCTACGAGGAACACCGTGGCCGTAAAGCCGTACTCCTCAAGGATCGGCGCCGCGAAGTGGAGAAAGTCACGGTAGCCGTCGTCGAAGGTCAGGGCCACGGTTCTCTCGGACAGCGGCCGCAGGCCCTGGACCGCCTGCGCCACTTCACTCAGGCGCAGGGTCCGGTACCCCTGTTCGTGGAGATGGCGCATCTGGCCCTCGAACTGGTCGGGCGTCACTCCCCAGTGGCGCAGCCGCTGGCCCGGATCGCCGCTGATCCAGTGGTACATCAGAATCTTCACTCCCCCACTCTCACGCACCGGTCTTGGCCTCCCCGTGGACATCTTCTGCGGGCCGAGGGCAAACGGAGGTGTAGAGCCAGCTTGCCAGGCCCTGTCCGAGGCCGGTCAGATAGGCGCGACCAGTTCTCCAGGCCGACGCATCCCGCCGGATGATTCCCCCCACGGCCCTCCGTCCCTGGTCCAGGAGAACTCCCAGTGCCACCTTCGCCGGAAAAAAATCCCGGCGCGCC
>QHVQ01000094.1:14086-16885 GCA_003222305.1 Acidobacteriota bacterium
ATGCCGTACCCGTACTCCCACTCGACGTTCGACTGGGTTTCGCCGTTCCGCCACGGCAGGTGGGCGACGACGACCTCCGGGTCATAGCAGATCACTGCGCCGCGGCGCAGCAGGCGATGGATCAAATCGGTGTCCTCGGCGCTGCGGAAGCGCCCTCCGGCGCCCAGCTCCGGGTCGAACGAGCCGACCCGATTCAGCCAATCTCGGCGCAAGGAAAGATTGAATCCCCCTCCCACCATCGAGGGATCCACCGGCTGCGTGAACCGTCTCGCTTCCGCCGGATGCCAGGTGGCGGCCGCCAGAATGCGCGCGTCGGCACAGTCGCTTGCTTCAGGCAGGGAGCCGCCGGTCACCGCCGCTACTTCGGGAGAGCTGGAGAACACCCGGACGGCCGCACCCACCCAATCTCTCCGAACGAGACAGTCGTCGTCGGTAAAGGCCAGGATGTCGCCCCGCGCCTCCTGGACACCCAGATTTCGTGCCCGGCTGAGACCCCGGGTGGAGGTGCACAGCCACCGCAGCTCGGGGATCCTTGCCTGGTACCGGCGCGCCACCGCGCCCGATTCCTCTCCGTCGCTCTGATCCACCACCACGATCTCCAGCGGCCGGGGATCCAGGTCGGCGAGTCGGGCAAGGCACCGATCGAGCAAGGCGGCACGATTGCGCGTGCAGACGATGACCGAGACCTGGCCGGCTGAGAACGACGCGCCGCTCATGGCATCGCCCCCCCGGAGGCGGGGGAGGTGGCGACACGCACTGCCGCCGGATTCCCGCTGCGCACCTGGTAGATCTGGATTCCCTCTCCGTCGTAAACCGCAGCCAGGAACGGGGACCGGGCCGGATTGTAGGCGCCAAGCTTTCTCTCGTCGGGCCCGTAGAAGACGTATCCGACGCCGAAGCGCTTCAACAGCGCCAGCCGCTTCTGATCGTCCCACTCCTGCGAGAAGAACTCGCTCACCTCGCGTCGGCGCACCTCATAGGCATTGGTGAGCTTGTCCTCCCCCAGAAAGACTCTCTGCCCGGAAATCCGGGGGACATAGTTGCCCGTCGCGTAGGATCCCAGCACCAGCGCGTCGCGCGCCACTTTTCGGTCCATCCACTCGAGCGCCGAAACTTCCGCGGCGGAAAGGTACGTCGGACCGCGCACCTGCTGCGCCTCATACCGGTAGGAAAGCAGGAGATTCGCCGAGCTTAGACAGCAGGCCACCGCCACCCCCGCCATGGCCGCGGCCAGTCCCGGAGGGGCCCACAGGGCACGGGGCCTGCAGGCGAGGCGCCGCCGAGCGCGGCGCCGGAGAAGAATCCACCGGAACGCCGTCCTCCGCAGGCCCTGGGTCGCCAGGACCGCGAGCGGAATCTGAATCCCGTTGAGGAGGTGCCACCGCCAGTTGATGTACGGAACGTAGGCGAGAAACAACACCGTCACCAGCCAGGCCTTCGCCATCCTTTCTCCGGAGAGGCGCCGGATCTGGAGCAGGCCGTCGAACGTTAGCGCGGCGATGAAAAAGCTGGCGCCTAGACCCAGAACCAATCGGAAGGGTTCCGGCGTGCTGAAATCCAAGCGCCGCACTACGTCGCCCCAGACGGGCTCCATCGCCAGCATCCAGCGGTTGATCACCAGCATCCCCAGGGGCAAGCCCAGGACGATCCCGATGCACTTCCACCGCCGGGAGCCCGGAACACGACCCTGACCCATCCAATCCAGGAGGAGGTAGACAGCGGCAATGGGTACGAAAGCCACCGCCTCGAAGGCATGGCTGGCCGCCAGCATGGCGGCACAACAGCCCCCCGCGACGGCGGGACCGAATCGTCTCACCCGCTCGGATTTGAGCAGGAGCGCCAGGGAGCCGGTCAAGAGCGCTGCGGCGAACACGAAGTGGGGGTAGACGATCATGGCGTGGAACAGATTGACTTCCACCAGCCAACCCGAGATCGGGCGGAGATCCAGACCGGTGAGCTTGAGCACCAGGCGCGACAACCAGAGAAATCCTCCTCCGAAGCAAGCCAGGACGAGGGCGAACCGCCTATAGAAGGGTCGGCGAATCCCGGTGGCGATGAAGGAGTAGGAGGTCAAGACCAGCAGGAGAATCGAAACTGCCCCGAACAGACGGTGGACGAAGTCGAGGCTCCATCCCGTCCAACCTGCAAGCCGCCCCAGTGACAGGTACAGGAAATTGAAGAGCGCCGGCGGATTGGGCTCCGGCGTGAAATTGTTCGTGAACAGGGTCTTCCCCTCTGCCGCCTGGTGCATGAGCCCCAGATAGACGTTGTTGTCGTCGATGGCGGATTCTCCGACCAGCCCCATGAATTTTTCCGTGGTGCTTTGGCGGTGGTAGGCGTCGCGGTAGGGGATCCAGACGAGGGCCATCAGGACGAGGGCCAGGAGCAGCGGAAAGAGCCATTCCGCCAGCCGGACCTCTCCGCAAGGCGGGGGCGGCTTGATTCCGCCGCGATGGAGTCCAGGGAGTCTCATCGAAACACCTCGGCCCAGGCCCGACCCATCAAGCGGCGCTCTTCCCGGAAAGTGCCGCTCAGGCTGTAGACGAGGACAAACCCCGCCAGGCAGATCGCGATTCTTGCCCCCAGGATCGGCAGGGTCGGATCAGGGACCCAGTGTTTCCACACGATCAGTACCAGGACCACCGGAAGGCCGGCGCCAATCGGGGCCGCAACCGAGCGAGCCAGAAATCCCCAGGGATGCACCCCCGCCCACGAGCAGCCCCGACGGAGCATCAGGAACAGATCCACCGCCAGGGTGGCCAGGAGGGTGCCCACGGCCGCACCCACGAGGGAGAAGTA
>QHVQ01000094.1:17123-20178 GCA_003222305.1 Acidobacteriota bacterium
ATCCGCGCCGCAGCGTCATCGCGGCCTCTCGCTGCGCTCCGGGAGGCCAGCGGGAACAGGACCCCTGAGATGGGCTGAAGTCCTTTGAGAACGAACGAAGCCAGTGTGGCTCCCACCGCAAAGAGAGCCACTGCACCGGGACCCGCCAGCACTCCCAGGATCAGCAGGTCGGCATTATCGAAGAGAGTTCTGAGGCTCTCATAGCCGAAGGAGAGGGCAGAGAAGAGGGAAGGCCCCTTCACGAGTCCTCCGTAGCTCGGACCTCCGGTCAGGTGGATCTCCGGGACCAGCTTCCGGATGGCCACCCACCGCGCGAGGTGTCCCGAGATCGAGGCTACCAGCTGCACCACGCCAAGAGAGACCACTCCGTACCCCGCGGAAAGCAGAGCGGCGGTGGCCACCAGCCGCAAGAGAGCCGTGGCCATCTCGATGCCGTTCAGCAGACCGAAGCAGTGCAGTCCGGCCAGAACGCTGCGGGTCAACCCGAAAGGAAAGGAGACCAGGAAGTTCAGGGCGATGAGAATCAGGAGGGTTCGCACCGGCTCCCGTTGGCCGGCGGGGACGTGGAAGCGATGCAGGGCGGTGAAGCTCAACAACACCAGGCCGGCGCAGGCCACAACGCCCACGAGGAAATAGATGCGAAAGATCGAGCCGAGCTCGCGGCTCGCTTCCTCGGAGCGCCCCGCGCCCGTGTGGGCCGCCACCGACCGGACCCCGGCGGCGCCGCTCCCGGCGTTCAGGAAGCCGAAGTAGCTGCCCATGGCCGTGGCCAGCACCCACAGTCCGTATTGCATGGGTCCCAGATGGTGGATCACCATCGGCGTGAGAAGGATTAGCGTGAGCCCGTTGACCGCCGCTCCCGCGTATCCCGCCGTGATGTTGCGCGCCAGCCGGCCGAGGTTCACGGAATCTCCCTCTCCCCCGACAGGACCTCTGCCGGGGTCTCAAGGATCTTCCGCACTCCGGCGCGCGCCCGGGCAAAGTTGCCGGTCTCGTCGCGCTCCAGGTAGCGGAACTTCTTCAGGCAGAATCCCGCCCACCCCAGGGCGAGCATGGATGGTAGAAGGCGTGGAGGAAACTCCATGTTTCGGACGTATCGGCCGAGGGTGCGGCGCAGCTCCCGCGCCAGAGGATCACGGCCCTTGAGAATGCTATCCAGCGCGCCGAAGGGATCCCAGCGTCCCGTTCCCTCCGTCCGGAATGCCAACCAGAGGCAGAGATCGAGGATGTCGTACCCTGGCAGGGAGAACTCATCGCACAGCTCCCAGTCGATGACCCCGTATCGGCTCCCATTCTCCAGAATGTTCTCCCCGCAGAAGTCGCCATGGGCGAGTACGGAAGGGAACGATTGCCCGAATCCCTCCCACACCTCCCTCGCCGCCGTCTCCAGCAGCGTCCTGGAGCGCCCGGTACGGTCCAGCTTGACGCTGAAATCCTCGGTCCACACCGGGACCAGGGCTCCCCCTTCGCAGCGCGTGGCCTTCCCCAGGCTTGCGCTCCAGTCGGCGGCCCAGGCCAGCATGCGGGTGCACCGTCCGTTGAACCGCATCCGCGGAGAAATCCAGGTCGAGATCTTTTCGCCCTCCAGGCCCGACTGCAGGAGCATCCGCCGCCCCGCCACCTCGTGGTAGAGCAGCGGCTTCGGCACCGACCCCGCCGGCAAGCGCTCTCCCGTCTGACGTAGTGCCTGAAGGCCGCGATGTTCCTGCTCCAAATGTTGGATGCCCGTCGGATCGAATCCCACCTTCCCCACGGCCGACGGATAGCGCTGCTGCGGAAGAAAGAAAAAATAAATGGACTGGTCGGCGTAGTTCTTGTCCTCATGGGGCCGGTGAATCATCATCACCGCGATGTCCCGAGGCGAGACTCCCAGCCCCTGGGCGGCGAAGTCTCGATAGCTTTCCGAGAGGACTTCCATCAGTGCGGTCTCCTGGCAACCACGATACAGTTGGGCAAGAAGCCTCGATGAATTCCCAGGCGTCCCAGCAATTGGTACGCCGTGAGAATGAAGCGCCGCCTAAAGGGGGGGCCTCCCACCGTCAGGCGCAGGAAAAACTCAAAAGGCTCGTGGCGCTCCAAAGGGACCAGGACCTGGGGTGACCAGAGCGAGGCGTGAGCATAAAAGGTCTCGAAGCTCTTGAACCCCTGCCTGCGGAGCTGCCTCAGGATCCATCTCCCCTTGGGACCTACGATGCGGTTCCCTTGGAGGGCGATGATTAGGCGGCCCTCTTCGGCAAGGAGCTGCGCAGCGTTTTCCAGGTCCAGGCTCGATCTCCACCCGGTCCGCGCTTCCAGGATGAGGTCATATCCCCTGCCACCTACGGGTCTCGGGAAGGGAAGGCTGCGTTCGACAAGCACTCCCGATTCCCTCAGCAGGCGGAACAGCTCGGGAGCTGATTCCCCGAGCACCAGGGCTTTCTGGCCGGACCACGGTGACAGCAGGCTGCGCCAGATCGGGACGGGACCCCGCAACGACGGGGCTGCCCGTTCCGGCTCAGGAGCCAGAATCTGCGGCACCCCGATAGGCACCTGGAGGTTGATCACAGCGCGTGGCTCCGCCATTGAGAGATCTCCGCCTCTACCGGCAATTCCTTTGATTCTTGACTACTTACGGCCGACCGCCGGCCGCACTCACCGGCCGCAGAAGCTCGGGATCGCAGTCCAGAGCAGCCTGCCTCCGGAAGAGCTCGAGCAGGATTCGGATCCGCTCGCCGCCGCTGAGGTGTGCAGCCACCTGCCCCTCAAAGCCGGCGAACGGTCCCCCCACAATCCGAACGCGCGAACCTGGCATGATGCGGCTGGCGTGCAGGAGCCTGAGACCGGTTCCGGCGCGCTCGATTCGTCTTATCTCGGCCAACAATTCCTCGCTGATCTGTGCCGGTTCTCCGCCGCTCGTCACGACCCGCACCATCCCGGGAGTCCAGCGGATCTTGGGGTAATCCCTCAGAAATTGAAGCCGAACGAACACATATCCTGGAAACAATGGAGATTCCTTGGACACCTTCTTACCGGCCCGGCGCTTACGCTGATGGACCCGCGGGCAATAGCCCTCCAG
>QHVQ01000095.1 GCA_003222305.1 Acidobacteriota bacterium
CGGCTCGCGCCGCCATTGCCGTTGCCGGCGCCCTGTTCATCGGTGGGCATCAACCGGTTCTTTTCCAGCCACCTCAACAGCTCCGAGCGTTTGTATCGCAGCGAAGCGTTCGGTGAGCTTCCCAGGCGGTAGCTCGGAATCATTTGATCTTTGGTGAGCTGCCACAATTTGGTCCGGCCGATCTTCAGATAGCCCCGAGCTTCCGCGCTGGTCAGGATTTCCTCTTTTCTCGCCATGGTGACTGCCCCTCTTGGTTGCCCCTCGCTGGATTTAAAAAACCTTGAAAGTGACTCCGAGAAAGTAGCTCTTCACGCTTTGTTCAGCGGACACTGGTTGGTGGGTCCTTTGCTGCCTTGCGCTCGCCCCGGCGACGAGACTGCACCAGTCGCTGAAAAGGTAGCCGCCGCGCAGCGTGGTCCCCTCGAAATCCAAGTCAGTGCCCTG
>QHVQ01000096.1 GCA_003222305.1 Acidobacteriota bacterium
TGGATTGGCTGAAATTCACGCGCCCGGCGTAACCTTGCCTGAAGGTCCGCGGTACCCGACCCCACGCATCCTCGTCCCCCGGGAGGAGCGCGCTCGGCAAATCCCCTGTATGCACGACCCCCCCCCGGTCAGTTGGTCGGAATGGGAGAATTCGGGGTTCGCTGCGCCGGAGATATCTTCACGTGATTCGGGTCTAAGCCCCATTATGGGCCCGCCCTGACCGTTCTCGCCTTGCTCGCCATCACCGCCTGATCTAGAATTCGGCGTCACCTCACCCTCCTCAAATCGGGGAAGTCGCCTTTTGACAACGACCCAACATCCTCCCATCTGCATCATCGGCGCAGGGCTGGCCGGGTCCGAGGCGGCGTGGCAGATTGCCCGCCGGGGCCACCCGCTCGATCTTTACGAGATGCGCCCCGAGCGGATGACCGCCGCGCACAAGACGGGCGACTTCGCCGAGCTGGTCTGCAGCAACACTTTCAAGTCCAACTCCCTGGACACGGCCACGGGGCTGCTGAAGGAGGAGATGCGCCGCTGTGACTCGCTGATCCTGAAGCTGGCGGACGCGACGCGGATCCCCGCGGGATCGGCGCTGGCGGTGGACCGGGAGCGGTTCGCGCATGCGGTCACCGAAGCGCTCGAGGGCGAGTCCCGGATCCGAATTCACCGGCAGGAGATGTCCGAGATCCCGGAGGAAGGGACGGTCATCGTGGCCACCGGGCCGCTGGTCTCCGCTTCACTCTCCGCGGACATCGCCCGTTTCACCGGCCGCAACTACCTCTACTTTTTCGACGCGGTCTCCCCCATCGTGGAGGCGGACTCCATCGACCTGTCGCGCGTGTTTCGCGCCTCCCGCTACGGCAAAGGCGACGAGGATTACCTGAACTGCCCCATGGACGAGTCGACCTACCAGCATTTCATCGACGCCATCCTCGCGGCGGACACCGTTCCGCGGCACGACTTCGAGAGCACCGGATTCTTCGAAGGGTGCCTCCCCATCGAGGAGATGGCAAGGCGCGGGCGGGACACGCTGCGCTTCGGACCTCTGAAGCCGGTGGGATTGGTGGATCCCAAGACCGGCAGGCGCCCCCACGCGGTGGTGCAGCTCCGGCAGGACAACGCCGCGGCGGAGCACTTCAACATGGTGGGGTTCCAGAACAGCCTGCGTTGGGGGGAGCAGGAGCGGATCTTCCGGATGATTCCGGGCCTGGAGCAGGCGTCCTTCGTCCGGCTGGGGATGATCCACAGGAACAGCTACATCAACGCGCCGGCTATCCTGAAGCCCACTTTTCAGACCCGCAAGCGCAGGGACCTTTTCTTCGCTGGGCAGGTTTCCGGTGTGGAGGGATACCTGGAGTCCGCCGCTTCAGGACTGACCGCGGGGATTAACGCCGCCCGGCTTGCGGACGGCCTCGAGGAAATGGCGTTCCCCGCCACCACCGCGCTGGGATGCCTGGGGCGCTACATCAGCTTCGCCGACGCCAGGGACTACCAGCCCGCCAACATGGCGTTCGGGCTTCTCCCTCCCCTGGATCATCCCGTGAAGGACAAGCGGGCGCGCCGTGAGTTGCTGGTACGCCGCGCCCTGGACGACCTGGGCACTTTTCTGGGCGCCGTGCAGCCCGCGACTTCCTCTCCGCGCTGACGCGCCCCGAGGCACCGTTGGAACCAGCGATCCGATCCTATCTGCGACACTTGAAGCTCGACGAGAACTGCTCGCCCGAGACCATTCGTGCCTACGCCTCCGACCTGGGGGAGTTCGCCGCCTTTCTGGAGCAGCAGATGGGAGCGGAGCGCAGAGTCGACCCGCGCAAGGTGGACCGTCTGGCGGTACGCGCGTTCCTGGGGGAGCTCTACCGCCGCCAGGTGAAGCGCTCGACGGCGGCGCGCAAGCTGGCGGCCCTGCGCTCCTTCTTCCGGTATCTCAAGCGCCACGGAAAGATTGCCACGAATCCCGCCCTGAGCGTGGCCACCCCCAAGCAGGAGCACCGGCTCCCGCGGCTGCTCAGCGTGGTCGAGATGAGCCATCTGCTGGAGGTGCCCGATGACTCCACGGCCTTGGGAGCCCGGGACCGGGCCATCCTGGAGCTGCTCTACGCCACCGGGGTGCGCGTCTCCGAACTCACGGCGTTGGATTTCGATGACCTGGATCTGAGCGAGGGGATGATGCGGGTCCGGGGGAAAGGAAGGAAGGAGCGCATGGTGCCGGTGGGCTCCAAGGCCGTACAGGCCGTGGGGAAGTACCTGCGCCGCAGGAGCGGACTGGAGTCGCGCCCTGGCGTGGGCAAGGAGGCGATCTTTCTCAACTTCCGGGGCACCCGGCTGAACGTGCGCAGCGTGCGGCGCCTTCTCAACCAGGCGCTGGAGACTGCCGCCATCGCCCGAAAAATTTCGCCCCACACCCTGCGCCACTCCTTCGCCACGCACCTGCTGGACGCAGGGGCCGACCTCCGTTCCATCCAGGAGCTGCTGGGCCACTCCTCCCTTTCCACCACCCAGAAGTACACGCACGTCTCCACCGAAAGGCTTCTCAAGACCTATGGAAAAGCCCATCCCCGCGCCTGAGGGTCGCCTCGCGGCCGGCTCACCTGGAGGCGCGGGACGGGGTCGAGGTGGGCTTCGGCGATTACCTTCGGGTCGGCGTATGGTTGACCTGCTCACGGCCGCGATCGCCTGGTTGTCGCGCTGGCGCGGTGAGGAGATGGAGGTAGAGTTGATGAGTCCCCGGAGGCAAGGGTGAATCTGTCCCGCCGAGCCCTTCTCACCACGGCCGTGGAGTCGGCCCGTCTGGGGGGCGAGGTGCTGCGCCGCAATTTCGCCAGCTCCGAGCCGCTGGGGGTAGCGAACAAGGGGAAGAACGACTTTGTCACGCGGGTGGACCGGGAGGCGGAGGAGAGGATCATCTCCCTTCTGCGAAGGCGCCATCCGTCCCATGCCATCCTCGCCGAGGAGTCGGCGGCGGCACCCGGAGTGGAAGTCGAGTGGATTATCGATCCCCTGGACGGCACCACCAATTACATCCATCGCTACCCCTTCTTCGCCACCTCGGTAGCGGCGCGGATGGAAGGCGAGGTGGTGGCGGGCGCGGTCTATGATCCCATGAAGGATGAGCTGTTCGCGGCGTCCAAGGGAGAGGGCGCTACCCTCAACGGGAGCCCCATCGGAGTGTCCACCTGCGCAGATCTGAGCCAGTCGCTGCTGGTCACCGGGTTCCCCTTCCGCTCCCTCTCGAAGCTTCCGGAATTCCTGGCCTCGCTGGATCGACTCATCCGGGCCGCCGCAGGCATCCGGCGGGAGCTGTTACGTGGCTTGCGGGCGGCTGGACGGCTTCTGGGAGTGCGATCTTTCCGCGTGGGATATCGCCGCTGGGACCCTGCTGGTGGAGGAGGCGGGCGGGATCGTCACCGATTTCCAAGGGAAGCGGGGCTTTCTCGACTCCGGAAACCTGGTGGCCTCGCCCCCAAGGATTCACGCCCCTTTCCTGGGGGAAGTCCAGCAGGCATTTCTCGGGAAGTGACGCTGTGCCCCGGGGACCCCCCTTCGGCCCCGAACCCTCCGTGTGGTGCGAAAAGCGCTGCAGCAATTTCTGCACCCGAGCCACGCTCAGCCGCCTGCCGGCTCCCTCCTGCTGATCGTCGGCGACTTGGAACACCGGATAGAGAAGAAGTTACTGTAACCAAACGTTTTCTCCATCTCGATTTCGATTCGGCCCGGCATCGGGTCTTCACCCATCCGGGGTTCAGGAAATCACCCGCTTGGAAGAAGGCCACGTTCTGCTAACCTTGGGCGGCTTGGCACGACCGTCCTCAGGGTCATGCTTAGGATCGCGTAAGGAGTGCGCAGCGATGGATCATCAGTCGTATCTTGAAGGTCTCCCCTCGGGGCTGTGACACCGTCGCCTCCGCAGGGTCCTTCCGATCCATCGATCGCGATTGACCGATCCCGGGAGTAAGCCGGGGATGAAGATTCTCGGAGCTCCCCCTCCGAGCGGTGCCTTCATGACGAAGTGTCTCATCGTCAACGGCGACGATTTGGGGGCCAGTCGCGGTATCAACCGCGGCATTATCGAGGCGCACCGGCGCGGTATCCTCACGAGTGCCAGCCTGCTCGTGAACACGCCCTGGAGCGAAGAGGCGGCCCAGCTCAGTCGCAACCTGCCGGGATTGAGCGTCGGACTGCACGCGGATCTTGGGAGCGCCCTCGTCGGCTGGGGTCCCGACTCCCCCCGGAGGGTGCGTGACGTCTTGCGGGAACAGCTCTTCCGATTCGAAGCCCTGATGGGCCATCTCCCCACCCATCTCGATTCGTATCACAATGTGCACTGCAACTCCCGGGCACTCCCGCATTTTGTCGATATGGCTCGGCGACACTGTTTGCCGCTGCGCGGTCACTCGGCAGTCCGGTACTTCCCGAAGTTCTATGGCCAGTGGGGCGGCGTGACGAACCGCGGGCAGATAAGCGTCGAGAGCCTGGCGATCCTGCTGGAGACGGAACTGGAAGAGGGCATTACCGAATTGAGTTGCCACCCGGGATATGCGGATCCGGATTTCTCAACCGGCTACTCGGAAGAGCGGGAGGAGGAATTGCGCACGTTGTGCGATCCGGAGATTCGCCGCGTGCTGGCGGTACAGTGCATCCGGCTGGTCAGTTATCACGAACTCGGTCCACTCGCGGCCAGCAAGCCGGCGTAAGGGATCCGTTGGTCGGCGCCCCGGGAGGGCTGAGACTACCGGACGGCGCTAGGAGGAGGTGAGTTGTACCGCGAGGGTCACGGCCGCCTTGAGGCTGGACGGATCCGCGGTGCCTCGTCCCGCGATGTCGAAAGCGGTTCCGTGGTCCACCGTGGTGCGCAGGAACGGCAGACCCAAGGTGATTCCCGCTGATTTCCCGAACGCCGAGGCCTTCACGGGGATGGTGGCCTGGTCATGGTAGAGGGCTACCACCAGGTTGAATTCCTTGCGCGTGGCTCGCACAAAGATGGTGTCGGGGGGGTAGGGACCCCAGACATCGACCCCCTCCTCCCGGCACTTCTCGATCGCCGGGGCGATTTCCTTCTCTTCCTCCTCGCCGAAGAGCGAGCCCTCTCCCGCGTGGGGATTCAGACCCGCCACCCCGATGCGCGGCTCCTCCCGAAAGATGCGGCGGTATTCCGTCCCGGCGAAGCGAATCAGCCCCGCCAGCCGGTCCCGGGTGATGAGCTCCAGCGCGCTGCGCAGCGACACGTGATGACTCAACACCACTACCTTGAAGGCGGGAGTCACAAACATCATGCCCACTTGCGGACTGTCCGTCAGCCGCGCCAGAATCTCCGTGTGCCCCGTGGAGCCAATCCCCGCCAGGAATAATGCCTTCTTGCTGATGGGTCCGGTGACTATCCCTGCCACCTTCCGCTCCCACGCCAACGACACCGCCTTCTTGATGGCGGTCATGGCCGCCTGCCCCGAGACGGCGCTGGGAGCTCCCGGTGGTACCTCCATGGCGGGCGCGCCCATATCCAGCACATAGGGGCCGGCCCCTTCCAGAGCACTCCGACCGTCCCAGATTTGGAGGCTCTGAGGGAGGGAAATCCGCAGCGCAGAAGCCGTCCGGTGCAGCTGGTCCGCGTCCCCCACCACGACCAGGCGGCATGTCGAGAGGATTTCCAAGTCCGCAAGGCACTTCACCGCGATCTCCGGACCGATGCCCGCAGGATCGCCGGCGGTGAGCGCCAGGGTGGGATTCACGGGGCTAGAAGCCCTCTTCCGGCTCGGACTTCGACCCCGGTGTCTCGTCAGCCTTGTACATGTACTTGATGCAGTGCTTGTTCACCAGGAGGTTGGGGGCGTTCTCCCGATTCACCTTGACGCAGGTCTTGTCGTACCACTCGATGACGCCATGAAGCTGCTCCCCGTCATTCAATACGACCACCATGGGAGTCTTGGCGTTCATCTGCTTCAGATAGTAGAACGCTTCGGCGTTGGTCTGTTCCGGCGGGACCTGCTTCCGCTGCGGCCGGTGCGCCGCGGGCGACCCTGCCATCTTGTCCTTCAGGTCTGAAAGGTTCGGCCGGATAAGCTTTCGGTGAATCATTTCCTCCCCTCTCCTGTGCTGCCCTTTCACGCTGTGCTCCTTCTCTCCTGCCGAGCCCCGCCTTCTGCCGCTGCTGGCCAAGCTGCCGCCACGCCGGCGGCGTGATCGAGGAATGGAGACTGGGTTCGGCGGAGGCCCTCTCTCGCTTACGATGATGTTCGTGGTTGGATTAACCGAACTTGGAAAAAGTCTAGCACAGCTCCCCTCGCCTTCGCCACCGCGGCGTCACGATCCGCTTCCCGGCTCGACCTCCAGGGTGTCCGTAGGTTTCCATTCCGAGCTGCCGAATTTGGGAAACACGTAGATGTAGTTTTCCTGCCAGAGGCCTTTCAGATACGTTTCGAGGCTCTCCTTGAAGCGGGAGTCCCGGATCTTTTCGGTAATGCTGTCCTGCGCCTCGGAAAGGGGTGTGACCTCTTCCCCCTCCTTCGTTTCAAGCCGGACGATGTGGAAAGCGCGGGACGATTCGATGGGGCCCGCCAGCTGCCCCGGCTGCAGTGAAAAGACCTGGCTCTCGACCTCGGGCCGCAGCTCGCCATGCGTGAAGGGGCCCACCAGCCCGCCCCGCTCCTTGCTGGAGACCTCCGATTCCCGGCCAGCCACTTCTCCGAAATCCGTCCCGCTGTCCAGCGCCCGGCGGGCCGCCTCGGCGCGGGCCCGAGCCTCCTCCTTGGTGGCATCCTCGAACAGAATGACGATCTCCCGAAAAACCACTCGCTCGGGCTTTACGAAATCCCGCCGGTGCTCGTCGTAGTACTTCTTGATTTCCTTGTCGGAGACGCTGATCTTGCGCCGCACCTCGTAATTGACGATCTCCTGCGGGACGGAGAGGCGCACCAGCGTATCCAGGAGATCCTGGCGGGTCATTTTCTGTTCCTTCAGCAGGCGATCGAGCTCCTCGTCGCTCTCGATCTTCTGCTGCTTCTTGAAATCCGCCAGGAGGTTTTTCCGGACCTTTTCCATTTCCAAGATCACGTCGGCGCGCTGTACCAGGAGGGTCTCCATGATCATGTTGCGCAGAAGATCATCCGCTGCGGCCTGCGTCTTCAGGCCCAGCTCGTCGCCGGAGTACTTGCGGCTGAGCTGCTGCTGGTAGACCGCCAGCCGTTCCTCGAACTGGCTGCGGGTGATGATGGAGTTATTGACCTTGGCGACAATCTCCTCCAAGATTTCGGCGCGGCCCAGGCCTCCCGCCGCCACGGCCGCAAGCAGCAAGCCGGGAAGTAGCCGTGTTCGGACGGTTCGATGCCTCATCCTCCGTAGTCTCCCCGATAGGCAAAGGGGAGGTTTTCCCGACGCACCTGGATGGTGGCGGAGCGCCGCGTCTCGTCCAGGGCGGTCCGGAGGGCCTCCTCCGCCTTGCGTTGCAGGAGCAGGACCTGAATCTTCTGCCGCGCCTCGTCCAGACTCTGGCTTTTCCCCTCGCGCCGATCCACCATCTGGAAGATTCGAATCTTTCCTCCGTCCTCCACCTCGCCGCTCACCTGTCCCGGGGACAAGGAAAGGACCGCTTGCCGGACCGCTTCAGGGAGCTCTTCCTCCTGGAATGGACGGGGCTGTCCCTTGTCCGGGGACAGGGAGGCCCGCTGGGCCAGGATGGGGAACTGCGCCGGATCGGTCACGAGCTCCTTTTGAATTCGCTTCGCTTCCTGAGGATCGTCCAGCAGGATCTGGCGAAGGACAATGACGCGGGATTGTTGAAACTCCTCCGGGTGATCGCTGAAGTAGCCCTCGATCTCCGACGGCTGCACCTTTACGTCTTTCAACAGCACTCGATCTTTGTACTCCTGAATGAGAAGATTGCGGCGCACCTGCTCCTTCAAGGCGGCCTCGTCCGCCCGGCTGGTACTGTCCCGGCCCGAGCCACTTCCCAGGCCCGCCAAGTACGCTTCTACCTGCTCATCTCCCACGCGCAAGCGCTCCTTCTCCGCCCTCTGCAGCAGGAGTCGCTCCTCGATGAACTGGTCGAGGAGGCGGCTGCGGGTTTCGGCGTCTTCCGCGGGTGGCACGTCCTCGCCGAAGCTTGTCTTCAGGTAGCTCTCGAATTCGGCATAGGGGATCTCCTCTTCGTTGATCCGGACCGCCGGCGCCGCTCTTCCTGCGCGCGAACCGTTGGCGCAGGCGGCGAGGCCCAGTATCAGTCCCGTGGCCAGAAACAAAACCGTCCACCGCTGGAGAGATACCGCTTTCATGTCGAGAGAATCCCGAGGGTTCTGTGGTCAACTCGAAACGACGGCAAGTTCTCGAGGGAGGCGCCGCTTATGCTTGACTTTAGCATATCAAAGGAGGGCTTTCAAGAATTCACGGACGGCGTTTACGCGGTCCTCTTCCCGTACTCCCACAGGAAATCGTAGCACTCCCTCGGGGGAAAGACTCGCGCCTCGGGATCGGGCGACCATTTCGATGAGGCGCTGGGGTGGCACCGGCGAATCGGGAGCAAAGCGCACCAGGACCCGCTCCTGGGTATAATCCACCGAAGCCACCCGGAGCCTTTCCGCCAGCAGCTTGAGGCCTGCCAGGGTGAAGAGCCTCTCGCCTTGCGGCGGGATTTTTCCATACTTGTCACGAGTCTCGCTCTGGATTCGCTCCAGTTCCTCCCGGTCCTGAGCCGAGGAGATGGATTTGTACAGCGACAGGCGCTGGTTGAAGTCGGGAAGGTACTCGTCGGGAATCCGGACATCCAGTTTGAGGTTCAGTGCGGTCCGCACTTCGGGCAGCACCGTCTCTCCCTTCAGCTCCTGCACGGTCCGCTCCAGAAGCCGAGAGTAGGTCTCGAATCCCACCGCGGCGATGTGACCATGCTGTTCCGCTCCGAGGAAGTTTCCCGCACCGCGGATCTCCAGGTCCATGGCCGCGATGCGGAACCCTGAGCCCAAGTCACTGAACTCCTGGAGAGACTTCAGTCGTTTGCGCGCCACGGGAGTGAGGGCTGTCCGTGGCGGGACCAGCAAGTAGGCGTAGGCCCTGCGGTCCGACCGTCCCACGCGTCCGCGCAGCTGATAGAGCTGGGAAAGACCGAACCGGTCGGCCCGGTTCACCAGGATGGTGTTCACCCTGGGAATGTCTAGACCATTCTCGATGATGGTCGTGGAGAGCAGCACGTCGTGCTCTCCCTGGAGGAATGAAAGCATGGTCCTCTCCAGATCCTTCTCCCCCATCTGGCCATGGGCGACCGCGATGCGCGCCTCGGGGGCCAGGCGCCGCAGGAGAGCCGCCATGGACGCGATGCTCTCGACCCGGTTGTGGACGAAATAGACCTGGCCGCCCCGCTTCATCTCGTTGCGGATGGAGGTGGCGATGACCCCGGCGCGAAAAGGGATGATGTGGGTCTGGATGGCGAGCCGGTTCTTGGGCGGCGTCTCGATCACGGAGAGATCCCGAATGCCCGCCAGGGAGAGCTGCAGCGTTCGAGGGATGGGCGTGGCGCTCATCGCCAGCACGTCTACGTTTTTCTTCAAGTGCTTGATCCTCTCCTTGGCCGCCACGCCAAAGCGCTGCTCCTCGTCCACCACCAGCAGCCCCAGATCTTTGAACCCGACGTCCTTGGAGAGCAGGCGATGGGTGCCGATGATCACGTCCACCTTTCCCGCCTCGAGGTCCTTCGCGACCCCGCGTTGCTCGGCCACAGTGCGGAAGCGGCTCAGCATCTCCACCCGAGCGGGAAATCCGGCGAAGCGCTCCCGGAACGTCGCTAGGTGCTGGGTGGTCAGAACGGTGGTGGGAACCAGCACGGCCACCTGCTTTCCTTCCATGACGGCCTTGAACGCGGCGCGCAGTGCCACTTCCGTCTTGCCGAAGCCTACGTCGCCACAGAGAAGCCGGTCCATGGGAAGGGGGGATTCCATGTCGGACTTGACCTCGGCGATGGCTCGCTGCTGGTCGGGGGTCTCCTCGTAGGGAAAGGCATCTTCGAACTCCCGCTGCCATGGGGTGTCGGGGCTGAAGGCGTGGCCGCTCGAGGCCTTCCGGGCGGCGTAGAGATGTAGCAGCTCTTCTGCCATGTCGCGCATGGCGCGCCGCACCTTCCGCTTGGTCCGTTCCCAGGTGACCCCTCCCAGACGATCCAGCTTCGGAAGCCGTTCTCCCGAACCGCTGTAGCGTTGCACCACATGAAGTCGGCGCTGCGGCCGTTCTCCTCCAAGCGCACCGCGCCGGCGTAGCGCGCGATGCCGTGGTCGGCGTGCACCACCAGGTCGCCCAACTTCAGGTCGTGGAAGTCGGGGGAGAAAATTCCGAGGCGCCGGCGCCGGGCCTCCTTCTCGTGGATCTCGCCGAAGATTTCCCGCTCGGCCACGACGAAGAGGCCGGCGCCGGGCAGGACGAAGCCCGCCTCCAAGCTTCCCGGAAGGATGAGTCGGGCTGCCGCAGGGGGCGGCGGGACCGAAGGATCTTCCCAGAGGGTGGCCGGTTCTCCCAGCTCGCGAAGGATCTCGCCGAGACGTTCCATCCGCCCGTGGCTGCCCACCGCGATGAGGGTCTTCCAGCCATTGGCTGCGGCGGAAGCCAGGTCGGCCGAGAGATCCGCAAGCCGCTCCACGTAATTCCGGGACGGGCGGCAGGAGACGTGTGTCTCTTCTTCACGGGAAGCCAGGGGAAGCTCCGAGACCAGCAGCGCCGCGCGGCGCAGGGTGTGCTCGAGTTCGGTCTTGGAGACGAAGACCTCCTCCGGTGCGGGAAGCCCGAAGGCTTCGGAGAACTCGAAGGAAGCGTGGATCTCCTCCCAGGTCTTCGCCACCTCCTGGAGAACGGTCTCTGGTTCCTCCACGACCTGAACCGCACCCGGAGCGAAGCCGAAAAGTGAGATGGCGCCGGGATCCAGAAGGAGCGCAAAGGCCTCCACGCCGGGAAAACTCCCCTCGGTCTTGAGCTCCTCCAGGAGCGCGGCCCGGCGGGCGGCCCCCGTCTCGCCGGGGAGGGAGCGAAGGTGACGCTCCAGCAGGTCCAGCGGTTCCTGCTCCAGTGGGATCTCGCGCACCGGCAGCAACTCGATGGACGGAAGAGGGTCCATGGAGCGCTGGGTCTCGGGATTGAAAGAGCGCAAGGTCTCGACCTGCTCGCCATAAAACTCGAGTCGGACCGGCACTTCCGCCTGTGGCAGGAAAAGATCCACCACGCCGCCGCGCCTGGCGAACTCTCCCGGGGAAGTAACGTGCTCCACGCGCGTGTATCCTGCAGGGATCAAGAGGCCACAAAGACGATCGGGGCTCAGGGCGGCACCACTCCTGAGAGGTAGCCGAGTGGCGGCGAACCGTTCGGGCGAGGGCACCCGATAGAAGAGAGACCGGGCCGGGGCCAGGATCAGCGCGGGTCGCGGCGAGAGAAGATGGTTGAGAGCCACCACGCGGTCGCAGCTCACCTGGAGGTGGGGTGACAGCCCCTGGTAGGGATCGGCGTCCAGAGACGGAAGAACATCCACGGCGGGTCCGTCCCCGCCCAGCCAGGCCCTCCAGGTACGTAGGTCTTTCTCCCAGCGTTCCGTCTCGGGGTCCCCGGCAGTGATCAGGATCACCGACCGCCCCAGCTCCCGCTGCAGCAAGAGTAAATGCAGTGCACGGGAAGAGCCGGTCAGCCCGCTCAGTGCCGCGTGCCTG
>QHVQ01000097.1 GCA_003222305.1 Acidobacteriota bacterium
GTCCAAGCTTGGCCTGTCCCCGGAACACTTCGTCCACTTGGACTTGAGCCAACTTCACCTCTCCAGAGATCACCTTGCCAGCGATCACCAGCTGTGAATGCGCCGTCATTTCATACAGAGTGGGCAGTTCTTCCCCCTTACCGAGGCCTTCAGTCGATTGAGTGAAGGCGGGGGTGGAGGCCAGCGAGAAAAGGGAGATGAGAAGGAGGATTCTCATGGCGAAGCGCCTGAATCGGTCTCCTTGAGTCGAAGGGCAATCTGGGGTTGGAGCGGATTAATCTCCAGAGATCGGCGGTAGGCCTCGGCGGCTTCCAGAATTCTGCCCATTTTACGGAGCGATTCGCCTCGAAGATTCCAGAGGGTTGTCTCTCTCGCATGATTATTCAGAGCCACGGTGCACACCTCGGCGGCCTCGCTTGGTCTCCCGAGTCCAAGGATCAGGGTGGCAAGGTCAAGAGAGACAGCGGGATGGCCCGGCACTCGAACCAAGAATTGTCGCAATTCCCTTTCGGCCTCCGGAATACGGCCGTTCCTCTCCAGCAGATGCGCCAGATTGATTCTCGCATCCGCATACTCAGCAGATATCGAGATCGCCAGCCTAAACTCGGCCTCGGCCTCCCCCACCTTCCCTTGATCCTTCAGAATCGCCCCAAGTCCGTTGTGCGGTTCTGCATAAAGGCTTCTGAGGGTTAGCGCGCGACGATACTCTGCCTCGGCGCGCTGCAAATCCCCCTGTTCCTCGAAAAGATTCCCACGGTTATTGTGGACGGCCGGATTGTCGGGGGCGAGATCCTGGGCCCGTTGCAGCAGTTGTCTCGCAGACTCATGATCGTGCCGTTCAAGGGCGATCAGCGCCAGGTTATTGTAAGCCTCGGCGAACCCTGGATCCGCCTCCGAAGATTTCCGGAATTCTCGCTCTGCCTCTTCAGTTTGGCCTTGCCTATGGAAGAGGATTCCGAGGTTATTGTGAGTCTCGGCGTCTTCAGGATCCAGAGCGAGAGCACGCTCGTAGGCCTGCCTGGCATTCAGTCCGTCACCTTTGGAGAGATAGAGGTTTCCGAGGGCCTTGTGGGCCCCGGCCACCGACGGGTCGCGTAAGACGATGCTCTTGAGCCTCCTCTCGGCCTCACTCCCCTTCTCCTCCGCCATCTCGACATGAGCCATTAAAACCCCACCTTCGGGGGAAGAAGGGTCGAGCTTCAGCGCAGCTTCAATCTCGCGCCGTGCGCTGGGCAGGTCATCCTTTGCCAACAACGCACGCCCCAAGTTGACGTGGGTCAACACCAGGGACGGCATGGCATGCACGGCTTTCCTGAATTCCACGATGGCTTGATCGGTTTTCCCCTCGGCCAACAGCGCGTTCCCAAGATTGTTGGAGCTCAGATCTCCCTCCCGACTTAGGTATCCCAACGACATGAGTTTCTCTTTCAAGACTCGGTCTCCCTCAGGATCCTGAACTGCCTCGGCGTTCACCGGCTTCTGCGATTCCCATGAAGGGCGATAGGCCACCGGGTAGCGATGCAGGAACTCCTCTCGGAAGAGCTCACGGATCGGCCTACCCTGCATGTCTTCTCCTACAGGTAGTCCGAAGTAGGTGAGAATAGTCGGGGTTATATCCAGCACCGATAGCTCTGGCAACTCACCGCCCTCTCTGAACCAGCCCCCGGAGACGATGAGAATCCCATCCTTTCGGTGCCAGAGCGCCGCCGAATCGAATGTGACACGGGAATCGCGGAGCGGCCTGTCACTCTCCGATTTGAAGCCATGATCGGAAAGAATCATGACTCCTGTCTCTGCTCCGGCCTTCTCGAGGATCTTCCCAAGAATCGAATCCTGGAAAGAGTAGAAGGCGTCCACCACCTGGGAATAGCGACGATACTCCACCTCAGAGACTCCTGGTCTCATCGGAGGGCGGAATGGCATAAAAAGGTGTGACGTAGTATCAATTCCTTCAAAATAAATTGCCTCAAAGGCTTGAAATCCGTTGGAGCCAAGGGCCATGGCGATCGATTCATAGCTCTTTGTCGCTGCAAGCACCGTTCTGAACTCCTCCTCCCTACTGCCCTTGCCGACCGTTGTGGCAGGTACCGGTCCCGATGAAGACCGAACGAACGGGCTCATCTCGGCCAAGGAAACCTGTTCCGGGCGGACGAGCAACGGGAGGATTTTTTCGTAGAGATTCGGTGGAAAGGTCTTGCCGGTGCCCCGGGAATCAGGGTGAAGGTACTGGCTGAAGAGTTGATAGGCCACCCGATCGGAGACGATGTACCCATCCACGAACTCTGCAGGCCAAGTAGCCCACCAGCCGATGATTCCGACAGCGACTCCGGAATCGCTCAAGAGGTTCCAGATGGCCTTCACCTTCCGGTGCCGGCTCGTGACGGGCACCTCTTGCCCGCTCCGCGTGTCGCGGACCAGAAAATCCAGGATCCCGTGATCCGAGGGAAGAAAGCCTGTGGCGGCGGTGGTCCAGACCACGGGAGAAAGCACTGGATCGACGCTCTTCAATCTCGCTCTCACTCCGTGTCGAATCAGACGTGCCAGCGTTGGCAGGCGTCCCTGCCGGAGCAGAGGGTCGATGATCCGCCAGTCAGCCCCATCCAGACCCAGCACCAGGAGGCGTGAACCCGGTATCGCCTCCGGGGAGAGGGTGCCAGCGCCCGTTCTTTCCATGCGAACCGAATCCACCTGGGCGGACTGGAAGAGCATCCGACGCTCACGGAACTGTGCCCCCAAACGCCTGGCAAGGGAGGCTTCCAACTCGATCCTGTGTGCGCCCGAGATTCGTGAGAAGCTTGCCGCCCGCACCTCTTCCGCGACTGCGACACTGAGGAGCGGTCCGAGGAGCTTGGAGGGGGCTTGACTCTTGGAGAGGAGGTACATTTGCAGGGCCGAGGCGGGCGGCAATCGGTAGGACACGGCACCACGAACCCGGACGCTCACCCCCTCCTGGGTCGACAGACGTCCGGCTTTCGTGTCGGGCAAATTGAAGGAGATTCGCTGCGGGCCGGTGGGGTACCGGGTCAACCGGCACAGCCCTAAGGGGGAGAAGCGCCAGCCAGGTCCGATCAGCTGAGGGGAAGATCCGGGAATGTGACACTCCCGAATGACGCTCTCGGTCCCCTCCCTAACGGGCCTCACGGAAGAGCAGAGGAGAATCGCCAGGGTCAGCGAAATCCATCCGATCCAGAAACGGGTGCGCCGATGGTCAGGGATACGCCTCAAGCGCCCCTCTCTAGGTCCCCTCCGTCCAACTCTTCAGGTACCTCTCCTGCTCCTGCGTGAGGCGGTCGATGGCTACACCCATGGAGGCGAGCTTCAACCGGGCAATCTCTCGATCGATTTCCACCGGCACTGGATGGACCCCTCGGGTGAGGCCGTTCCCTTTCTTCACCAAGTGCTCCACCGACAGGGCCTGGTTGGCGAAGCTCATATCCATCACCATGGCCGGGTGACCTTCCGCCGCCGCCAGGTTGATGAGGCGCCCCTCCCCCAGGAGATGGACGCGCCGTCCGTCGCCCAGGGTGAAAGTCTCGACGAATTCTCGCAGTCGACGAGGTGCGGCCGAGAGGGCCTGCAAGGCGGGAATATCGATCTCAACGTTGAAGTGTCCTGAGTTGGCGAGGATGACGCCATCCTTCATGGCCACGAAGTGTTCCCGGCGGAGCACGTGCTTGTTCCCCGTGAGGGTAATAACCACGTCGGCGTCTTTCACTGCCTCCGCCAGGGGAGATACCGTAAATCCGTCCATGACCGCCTCCAGCGCCTTCACCGGTTCCACTTCGGTGATCAGGACGTTGGCGCCCAGACCCCGGGCCCTCTGCGCCACGCCGCGCCCGCACCAGCCATAGCCGCAGACCACGAATCTCAGGCCGGCAACCAGAAGGTTGGTGGCTCGGATGATACCGTCCAGGGTGCTCTGCCCTGTCCCGTATCGATTGTCGAAGAGATGCTTCGTGTCCGCATTGTTCACGGCGATGATGGGATAGGCCAGGGCCCCCTCCGCGGCCAAACTCTCCAGCCGGATGACTCCGGTGGTGGTTTCCTCGGTCCCTCCCAGAATTCCGTCGAGAAGATCCCGCCTCTTGGTATGAATCAAGGACACCAGGTCCGCGCCGTCGTCCATCGTCACCCTCGGCTTCGTCGCCAGGACCGACTCGATGTGTCCGTAGTAGGTGTCGTGGTCCTCTCCTTTGATCGCGTAGGTGGCGATGCCATGCTTCACCGCCAGACAAGCCGCCACGTCGTCCTGAGTCGAGAGGGGGTTGGAAGCGCACAGCGCCACCCGAGCCCCTCCGGCAGCCAGAGTCGTCGCCAGGACTCCGGTTTCGGTGGTGACATGCAAGCAGGCGCCGATGGCGAGCCCTTTAAGAGGTTGTTCCGCCTCGAAGCGCTCCCGGATGGAGCGAAGGACCGGCATGTTCTGCTCGGCCCACTCGATGCGATCCTGCCCTCGGTCGGCAAGAGCGGGATCCTTCACGTGAAAATCGCCAGGTTTCGGGGTCACTCTGACTCCTCTTTTCCTACTTGAGGTCTGCGTCACGGCGGATGGCGTCCGCTTTGTCGGTACTCTCCCAGGTAAAATTAGGCTCGGAACGGCCGAAGTGGCCGAACGCCGCCGTCGCCTTGTAAATCGGACGCCGAAGCTTCAGGTGCTCGATGATCTCTTGGGGCTTCAGACTAAAATGCGCCCGGACCAAGTCGTGGATCCTCGCCTGAGAGATCCGTCCCGTCCCGCCGGTGTCCACCATGAGCGACACGGGATCCGCGACGCCGATAGCGTAAGCCACTTGGACCTCCGCGCGTTCCGCCACGCCCGCCGCCACTAGGTTCTTCGCGATGTAGCGGGCCATGTACGACGCCGAGCGATCCACCTTGGTCGGGTCCTTTCCTGAGAAGGCGCCCCCCCCGTGATGCCCCCAGCCTCCGTAGGTGTCCACAATAATCTTTCGGCCCGTGACGCCCGTATCTCCCTGGGGCCCGCCCACGGCAAATCGTCCCGTGGGGTTGATGTGGAACTGGGTCCGTGCATCCAGGAGATCCTCGGGGAGGTTTTTCAGGATGATTTCCCGCTTTATCTCTTCGCGCAGCCGATCGATTCTCACCGCGACGTCGTGCTGACAGGAGATGACCACCGTGTCAATCCGGAGCGGACGGTACCCCTCGTACTCCACGGTGACCTGGGACTTGCCGTCGGGCCTCAGGTAAGCGAGCTGCTCTTCGCGACGGGCTCGGCTCAGCGCTCGGGTGAGACGGTGGGCGAGCATGATGGGAAGCGGCATCAGCTCCGGGGTCTCACGGCAGGCAAACCCGAACATCATCCCCTGATCGCCCGCACCGCCGGGATCCACACCCATGGCGATGTCCGGGGATTGCTCATCGATGGCGGTGACCACCGCGCAGGTCTGATAGTCAAATCCGAACTTGGCGCGCGTATAACCCACCTCCTGAATGGTGGACCGCACGATCCTCGGGATGTCGACATAGCTCTGCGTAGTAATTTCCCCCGCCACGAAGGCCAGACCGGTGGTGACGAGAGTTTCGCAGGCCACGCGGCCCACGGGGTCCTTGTCGAGGACGGCATCGAGAATCGCGTCCGAAATCTGGTCGGCGATCTTGTCGGGGTGGCCTTCCGTGACCGATTCGGACGTGAATAGATACCTCCCCTGGTTCTCCATGACCATGCTCCCTCTTGGCTGGTTTTTTGAACCGGTGCGGGCTTCCCGCCCTTCCGGCGGGACGGCCGGGTTGTGGGATGCCTCGTCCTCAGAGTGCAAGCCTCTATTTTAAGGAGAGAAGCTCGGCTCTGTCAACGGTAGGAGACCTTCCCTTTCCCCAGGAGCTGCTCCAGGGCTCGGGTAAGATCGGCTGTGGGGCGCACCCGGATCGAGTCATCCGGACGCAGGGCAAGTCGATACGCTCCCGGCTGGGAGAGGCGAAGCAGGACAGGGCAATCGCCGGGGTGGTGCCGCAGAAGCCGCTGGATTTCGTGCACGCTTTCCCGGACCATGCCGAGCGTGTTGATTTCGAGGACTACTTGGCTCGCCCGACGCTCCGCCGCGCCCGCGAGAGCCGACACCTCCTCCGCCACGAGCCTCCAACTCCCATCCTCCAATTCCGCCTTGCCGCGGACAACGACCGGCGCTTCGTCCTCCAGGCGGTCCCGGCAAATCTTGTACAGCTCAGGGAATACCACCACTTCCACGGTACCCTCGAGATCCTCGAGGGCGAACACAGCCATCCAGTCGCCGCGCCTTGTCTTACGCTTCTTGAGGGCCGTGACCAGGCCTCCCAGACTCACCCCTTTCCCCGAGACGTCAGGTGTGAGGTTGCGGGTGGTCAGATTACCGAGGGAGGCCAGTGCTGCGCCGTGCTCCCTGAGCGGATGCCCGCTGAAATAGAAACCCAGAGTCTCTTTCTCGTAGGCCAGCCGCTCTCGGGAGCTCCAGTCTCTCTCCGGAGCGAAGGCGGGGCCGGACTGGGAAGCATGAGAATCCGCGCCACCGAAGAGGCTCGCCTGTCCCGCCGCCAGGTCCCGGGACTCCTTCTGCACGCTGGAGACCACCGAATCCAACGCCCCGAAGAGGAAGGCTCTGGGAAGACCGAAGCAGTCCAGAGCCCCGCTCTTGATGAGTGATTCCAGCGCTTTCCGGTTCAGGCTCCGGCTGTCCACTTCGCGGCAGAGCTGTTGCAGGCTTGAAAAAATCCCTGAGCGGACCCGCGCCGCTAAGATCTCCTCGATGGTTCCATCTCCCACGTTCTTGATGGCGCCAAGGCCGAAGCGGATGGCTTCACC